>CAZBTP010000016.1:0-30398 GCA_964494915.1 Candidatus Woesearchaeota archaeon | reverse complement strand
TGCTATGTGAAAGTTGTCGCTAAGTCTGGGGATGTTTCTATTTGTGAAAAGATTGAGGAAGAATTCCTTAAGAATGAATGCTATGGGCAAGTTGCTGTTAAGTCTGGGGATGTTTCTGATTGTGAAGGGCTTAAGGAAGGATACTTTAAGGATGTGTGCTATAGAGAAGTTGCTGCTAGTTCGGGGGATGTTTCTATTTGTGAAAAGATTGAGGACGGACAAATTAAAGATGGATGCTATGGGGAAGTTGCTGCTAGTTCGGGGGATGTTTCTATTTGTGAAAAGATTGAGGACGGACAAATTAAAGATGGATGCTATGGGGAAGTTGCTGCTAGTTCGGGGGATGTTTCTATTTGTGAAAAGATTGAGGACGGATACTTTAAGGATGTGTGCTATGTGAAAGTTGCTGTTAAGTCTGGGGATGTTTCTATTTGTGAAAAGATTGAGGAAGAATTCCTTAAGAATGAATGCTATGGGCAAGTTGCTGTTAAGTCTGGGGATGTTTCTATTTGTGAGAGGATTAAGGACGGACTAATTAAAGATGGATGCTATGGGCAAGTTGCTGTTAAGTCTGGGGATGTTTCTATTTGTGAGAGGATTAAGGACGGACTAATTAAAGATGTGTGTTATGAAAAGACTAAACGCGTTACTGTTGATTGAAACAATTAGAAAAGCTTTTTCTTGAGAGTAATATCCACTATTAATCTTCACTCGGTTCTTTAAGTTGTTCATTGTTTTGATTCCTTTCTGTTTTTTTCTATGAATTGTTATCCCTTAGACTATGGAAATGAGTGAACTACCATAACCTAATTGCGATTCAGGATATGGACTTCTTGGCCACAATAGTTAAATATGGCTGGTCTTCTTCGTATAGTATGTTAGATGTGTGTATTAACGCTGTGTGTGGTGGAGGGGATGCTGCTGTCAATGGAATTCCAAGATCGGTAGAGGTAAAGGATGATGCGTATGTAGGGCATCATTCTGTTGTTACGAATGTTGATTACCTCTCTCAAGCAGCAATATTGGACTCGATTAGTATGGTTGATAGAGATTCTCTTTTCATTACTGAGGAGCATGTTGAGAGCGAGGAATTTAGAAAGAGGATTGTACGCCCAGATGAACTTGAGAGGATGAGGGATTCTGGGGTTTACATTATTGATGAACTTGATGGGACAAGTTCTCGTGCGATTAATCACTACGAGTGGAGTGTTTCTGTAGGATATGTGAAGAGTCTTGAGCATGTAGCTGGCGCGGTTTATGCGCCGGCTATATACGGAGGGGCTTTGTTCTATGCCTCACAAAAAAGAGGGGCTTTTTTGCGAAAGGGTAATAAAAATATAGGACCTCTCTCTGTCATTGATAGGGAGATAAAAGGATCGTATGTTGTTTTTGGTCCCGATTGTCCACTCTCGAAATATCCGTACCATAATAAACTTATGAAAGATATAGCTGATGCTGTACGAACAGTTAACATTAATGGTTCGTGCGCACTTCCCATGGGAATGATTGCTGCAGGGAGTGCTGATTGTTTAGTCGAGCCGTTAGTATGCCCATGGGACTGGGCTGCAGGAAAACTTATTGCTGAAGAGGCTGGAGGGAAGGTTGTTTTTTATGAGATGCCAGACGGGAAACCAACGCCAATTAAACAATTAGAGCTGAAACATTATAATCCTAGCGAGAGGATGGTTGGGCTCATCGCAGGCAATGAAAGGATTGTAGATTTTGTATCTGAACTTTTTTTTCGTGAGAGTAAAGCTTAAATAAGGTGCATGCTAGAAAAGTATGAGGGGTTTTTCAATGGATATTCCGACAGAAATGCAGCATCAGGTAATGGGGTATGATCGAGCTGCGACTATGTTCTCGCCTGATGGGCATTTGTTGCAAGTAGAGTATGCTGAGAAGACCGTCCGTTTGGGAAGTGCAAGTATCGGGCTCGTGTGTAAGGATGGAATTGTGATTGTTGCAGATAAGCGAATACGGGATAAGCTGTTGGCACCTGAGTCTGCGAATAAGATTCTTGAGATTGATCACCATATTATTGCAACGTCGGCAGGGATTTTGGCTGATGCGCGTATCTTGGTTGACCAGGCGCAATTGTTGGCGCAGCAGAATCGGGTAACGTATGGATCGCCGATTGAGCCCATTTCAGTAATACGAATGATTGCTGATCGAAAGCAATTATTTACGCAATATGGAGGTGCGCGGCCGTATGGTATTTCGATTATGTTGGGAGGGGTTTCTAAGAATAAAGGGCACCTCTACACGTCTGATGTTACGGGAAACTTTTTTACCTATAAGGCGAATGCCATCGGTGAGAATGATGAGATGATAAAAGAGATATTGCGAAAGGATTATCGAGATGATATGAGTATTCATGAGGGATTGAAATTTTGTATGCAGATATTTAAAGAGGTACTGGGAAAGAATTTTGAGTTGAGTCGATTTGAAGCTGCGTGGATTTCCTATGAGGAAGAAAGTATTGCGCGCGTGCACGGTGATGATCTCAAGAAGTTTGTGAAATAAATCTTACGGGAGTTTAAGAATCTTTCTGAATAAGAGACTTCCTAGGATTGCTGAGATAATATACCACCAGAACCATGTTGAAGCGATTTCTGTTTGATTAAATGTAGAGCGGATAAAACCGAAGAGTATAAGGATCGGGATGAGTGTGATGATCATTGGTTTTATGGTATGGCGCATCATGTCCATTGAGTGAGACATGAGCTCTTTGTTGAGTTCTAGTACTTTTTGATGACTGCCTTCTTTTTGATGTTGTTTCATTTGCGCCTGGATTGATTTTTGCCTTTCTTTTATCTCTTTGATACGCTCTTTATCGAGAATAAAATAGTTCACGAGAGAGATAAAAAATGTAACTGCGAGTGAGATAAGGACGATACTTATCCTTGGGTTGTTTGTGATGATATCGAGGAAGGCCATTACTCTTGTAAGGAAAGAGCGTTTTTAAATTATCGTTTAGCGGTAATTACTTAGTATTCTGAAGCTACAACGATATCTTTAATCACAACTTTAAAATTGCTTAATTTTCTCAATTGTGCAGGAATATTATTGATTGAATTATATTATTATGTCGAAGGTAAATTAAACATATTTGGCTATTCTCGTAAACTAACTTTTTAAAATTCGGGGATTTTTACTTTACAAAGGTAAGTAGATACGTTTAGTGAGCGCCCATAACTTTTCTTAATGCTGGGTGCATATCAAGTGCATGTTGTTGAGCGATGTTTTGATATAATTGATAGGTTATCATAACTGCAAGAAGGAGCGCGGTCCCTGAGGTGAGTGTTCCTAGGATATCGGCGACTGCTGAGAGCGCACCAATAGCGAGACCGCCCATGATTGTGAGCGGCATTATGTATCGTTTAAGGATTGATTCGAGAACGCGTGGATCCTTTCTGAATCCGGATATTTGCAAGCCTGATGCAAGGATATTTTTTGCTTGTGTGGTCTCATCCATGCCTGAGGTTTTTACCCAAAAGACAGCAAAAAGTGCAGAGAAAGCGAGGTAAAATAAGATGTGGGTAAAGGCTTGGACTATAAACACTGATTGGAGAGTGCCGCGGATTATCGCAGAGATTATATCGGTACTTGAGATCCAAAAAGCAAGACCTGAGATAGGGACTCGCCCAGAGAATCCACCGACGAAAGTGGGATGACCGAGCCAGTTTTCAAGGAGCCCTGCAACAAGCTGTACGTTCGCAACAAGTGCTGCAGTAAGGATAACTGGTGTGTTTGAAGAGTAGAAGAATGCAAGAGGCCATTTTAGGGAATAGCCTCTGATACGTTCAAATGTGAGTGGGATCTCTACCTTGAGACTTTGTGCCCAGACAACAAGGAGGAAGATGCCGAGGGTTATTGCTATTGCCGCTATTGCAAGGATTGCCTGCCCTGTATCTGCATTTATAATCGATTGTATAAAGACAAAGACTCTTCCGCCACAGGGGCGGTTTCCGAAATCAAAAAAGCAGATCTCGCCGGTTGCATCAATAAATTGAAAGAGGCTTGCAAAGAGCGTTCGTGCGACGCCGGCAACGATAAAGAGTGAGACTCCTGATCCGAATCCCCATTTTTGAGCAACATCATCCATAAACATAATTGCAACACCTCCGATAATCAGCTGGATAACGAGGATTGTTGCAAATCCTGGGAATGCTTCGAGACCCCCCATTGATACGTAGACGATTGATTCGAATATAATGAAAAAGATTGTCCCGAGTTTTTGCAATCCTTGAAAGTATCTTTTACCGTCTGGGGTTTTTGTATCTATCGAGAGTATGCCTGAACCAACGAGGAGTTGTAAGATAATGGAAGACATAACAATAGGACCAATGCCAAGACTGATGATGCTGCCAAATTCGCTTGCGAGGATGTACCTTAAAAATTCGAATTGGGCAAGAAAGTTGTTTGAGAGTCCGTAGAGCGTAATGTTCGAAAGGATGAAGAAGGCAGCGAGGATGATAATTGTCCAGATTAGTTTGGTATTGAATGAGAGTTTCTTTTCTGCAGGACGTTTTACTTCGGGCAGATTATAGAGTATTGAGCGGATTTCAAATGCCATGTTATGTGATGACTATGTTACTGCCTCGTTTTTTAATTTTGTCTATGGCTGATTGTGAAGCTGCTGATGCTGTTATTGTTACTTTCTTTGTTAGTTCTCCCTCTGCAAGAACTTTGTACCCGCGTAGATCAAGTTCTGATTCTTGTTTTGTATTGATATCTCTGAGATTAATTGTTTTTAGTTTGGAGGTTGGTTTTCTGGCACGGCGCTTTTTTTTGCCAAAATAATCGTTCCCATAGAGATTGAGAATAAGCGTCTTTTTTTGGTCAGCACGCTTTCCTGTCCCTGCAAGTCCTTTTCCACCGCGATGGCCTTTCCCACGGGCTTTTTTCTTTCCGCCACGAGCATGTGTGTGAGAGCCGCGAAAGCGCGTTGCTTTTTTTCGCTTTTTATATTTCATATTCTTTCTCCCATTCGTCATTCTCATCGTTGAGATCTTCTTCATGCGGTGATAGGATTTCTTCTTCTGTTCGTTTTTGGAGGAGATTTTCAGGAACTCTTTTGAATTCTCCTACTCTAAGACATTTTGAGCAATCTTCTGGTTGTGATTCTATAAACTCGACATTCCCGCAGACACATTGCCAGGCATATTGCGAACGCGCCATTAGAGCATCCTCCCTACCAGAAGATTAATTTTCTCGCCATTATTTCCTAAAACTCCTTTTCCTTTGCCTGCGTGTTTTTTTGATTCAATACCGCCGCGGGGAGGATGGAGTCTAAAAAAAGGCTTTATACCGAGTTCTGTTGGTTTCTTTTTTTCTAATTGTTCGATAATTTTTTCAGGATCGATCTTTGTGTTCTTGAGAGAGGGTTGTGCGCGTTTTGTGAGAAGACGAATCAGTGTCTCTCTGTTTATAGTACCGTAGGCTATGTAATTTCGTACTTGTTTAAGAAGTTTTTCGTTCTCTGTTGTGGGGTTAATAAGGACTGCTGTATATTTTCTCCTTAGGCGTAGGCTATAAAGCGCTTGCTGGATGTTTCTTGGAATATCAACCATGCCTCTGATTCTAATAGCGAGTATCATCTAAGGACCTCATTGTTCTCGTTTTTGAGAGCGCGTCAATACATGCTTTTGCGAAGTTGAAGGTTGTACGCGTTTTTCCTCGGGTTTGTGAATAGACATCCTTAATGCCTGCGAGTCTTAGTATTTTTTTTCCTTCATCACCGATAACAAGACCTGTGCCGCGGGGAGCTGGCCAGAGTGTTATGCGGATACTCCCGCATTTTCCTTCTAGTTTAAAAGGCACTGTGTGAGGATCGCTCTTGTCTTTTTCTGCTTCGGGTGATTCGAATCCTCGCTCAATTCGTATGATATTGAGCTTTGCGTTCCTTATTGCTTTTTCACGCGAGGGGAGTGTTTCTTTTGCCCTTCCGTATCCGATACCGATGTGGCCCTTTTTATCACCGACAACAGCCATGCAGGAGAAAGTTACGATGTTGCCCTCTTGTGTTTTCTTTTGAGTTTGACGCCATGCTCTTCGTTTCCCGCCTCCGAATTTTCCCTTTGCTTGTCCGATAAGGAGAAGATCTGATTCGAGTGAGATAAGCGATTCAACAATCTCTGGCTCGAGGATCTTCCGCCTCATCTTGAGTATATTGTCGAGGTCTTTTTCTTTTCCTTCTTTTACGAGTCTTCCTAGTTTTGTCTTGGGGATCCAGATGGCTATGTGTTTTTTCTGGTCTTGTATTCTTTCGTCTGGGGCGTGTGCTTTTCCGATGTCTTCTGGTGTCTCGGTTATTTGTGCGGGTTCTTCAGGAGTCGCTTTGACAACATCGGCCATTTAGAGTGCCTCCTTTATTTTTGTGATATTAATTGTTTTTGTTGAGGAGTCGATTTTGTCGTTTGAGGGCAGTGATTCTTTGTCGTGTGGTATGTAAAGTCCTGCGTCACATGCGCCTTTTAGTGCAGCATAGATGCGCGAACCGCGAACATTCCGGTGCATACCGATGTCAAGAATTGCTTCTCTCGATTTTTGTTTGCAACGCTTTCCGAGTAAATAGCCTGTAAGATAAGCTGCTGCAAGTACCTTGAGGCTTCCTTTTTTTTCTTGAGGCCAGCCTTTTGCGAGAAGATCTCGTGAAGTGGCTGTTGCGATAATCCTATCCTGTGCATGTTGTGATTCGACGAGTTGAACGATAACGTATCTGTTCGTTTTTCGTACTACGAGACGCGGTTTCTGTGAAGTAAGGAGACGTATGCGGGCGTGGTAATCTGTTTTTGCCTTTCTTCTTCGCTGACGAATTGTTTTAGGCATTGGTAAGACCCCCTTCCCGCTCTTTAAAGTGTGCGAGACTTCTGAATGCGTGAGTGCGTATTTCTTTTCTGAGAACTCTGTAGTTCTCTGGTTTGAGAGAGCCGCGTTTCTTGCGTTGGAGGAGATAGGAGCGTAATTTTCGTGTTATTATGATATACTGTTTCTTTCCCTGGTTTACTTTCTTTTTGATACTGCCTGCACGGCGGCGTGTTTTTCTTTGTTTGTGGGTTTTTCTACCTAATTTTTCTGCGATACGAATCGCGTGTGATTGGTAAAGATCGCGCATGTCCTGTCTTGTAATGGCAGCTTTTATTTCGGGTAAACGATTCGTATTGAAGATAATCCTCCCTTCTGCGACATTGAGTGTTCGTGCGGCAAGTGCTCGCTTTTTCTCAAGCTTCATTGTGTGTCTCCGCTATGTTTAGGATTGTAAGGTTCTTTGATTTTGCTTCTTTAATCAATTCAAGTTTCTTTTTGGCGCCGATTTTCGCGAGAATAAGAACGTTCATGGCTGTTGCTTTTTTTAGATCGTTAAGATTTCTTATACGGAGAGGAATGAGGCCTTTGATTTTCCCTGTGTTTTGTTTTGGAGAACGGTGACCGATTGTTGGGTATTGAGGGTATGATCTCCGTTTCTCACGCATTTTACTATGTCTCCCTTTCGGTCTACGCCATACCCGTTTGCTTTTTCTTAGCTTACCGAGTCTGAGATGTCTTCTAAATTCTTGGCGGATAAAGTCTTTTGACATTAGTCCTCCCTCCTTGGTTTTTCGACAATGAAAATGCCGTCTTGGAAGATTCGTCGATCGCGGGCTCTGATCTTTGTTGCTTTTTCCATATTTGCCGCGGTTTGACCTGCTGCTTCACGATCGATAGAGGAGAGCGTTATTGTCTGGCCTTTGACGCTCACATCGACGTTTGGTAAGATCTGTGCTCTCCGGGGAGTTTTTTCTCCAAGAAAATTAGTGATTATGAGATTTTGGCCTTCTACCTTTGCGGTCATTGGAAAATGAACGTTGCATGTTTCTAGCGTATATACGAATTTTTTTTGAAGACCTGCAAACATATTCCTGATGTGTGCGATGTTTGTCATAATCAAATTTCTCGTTGTACGATTTCCTCGCGGAGTGGTGAATGTGAGTGTATTCTCTTTGCTCTGTAGAGAAACTCCGTCGATTTTTATTCTTCGTGCGAGCTCTGCGACGGTGCTTTTACAGTGCAAGATCCCTCCGCTATAGCTGCAGGTAATCCCTTCTGGGATCGGGATTTCTTCGGTAATTTTGTGTTTCATATCAATAGATGTATGCTATTAAGCTTCCTCCAATGTTTTTCTCCCGTGCTGTATGATGGGTCATTAATCCCTGTGATGTAGAAAGGATAATGATTCCGATGTTTTTTGCGGGGAGGTAGCGTTGAACGTATTTTTCTATTTCATCAACGCGAACCGTGAAACGAGGTTTGATTGATTGGATATGATGGATGTTATTTAATTCTATTTTGAGAGATTTGTCGGTTATTTTATACTCTTTCACAAAGCCCTTTAGTTTTGCGAGTGCAAGGATCGAGAGGAGTAATTTTGAGTAGCGTTCTAGCTCGAGAGATGTTTTTCTTGCTCGACAGATATTCATCATCTGGTTGAGCGCATCGGCGACAATATCTTGTGACATGTTAGCTATACTTCTTAAAGCCGATCTCTTCTGCTATTTCGCGGAAGCAATGTCGGCATAAATTTAGGTTATATTGATTGAGATGTGCTCCAAAACGACCACAGCGTTCACATTTTTGTGCGGCGACACCAAATTTTCTCTCGCGGGGTCTGTTGTGCTTTAGAAATTTCTGCATGACTACTGGTTTGGTCCTCAATTGCCGTGCTACCTTCTTCCAATCACTTGCTGTCATTCAATCATAGCTTCGGATACCCCTTTGTCTTGCATTGGGGAGGAGAAGCTATCCTCCGATATATTTAAATAGTTTGAGTTTCTTAACAATCTATGTGTTTGAGAGCAACGGCCAAAATTAAAATTGAAACAAGACCTGAGATTGTTAATACTATTGAAGTCTACAAAAGAGGATTGCAATTGTGTATTGACAGGGCTTGGGAAATGAGAATTAGGAATAATATTAAACTCCATCCCTTTGTCTATTATGATTTGAGAGAGTTGGGTTTGCCCTCTCAATTGGCGGTTAGGTGCATCAAACAAGCCTGTGGGATGGTCAAGAAAACCAAAACTAAACCTCTCGTCAATAATATTTCTATTGGTTACAACTTCCCCCGTTCTGCTTCCATTAAGGATAGTGTCTTGAGTATTTCCACTCTTGAAGGTAGAATTAAGATTCCCTTTTCTGTTCCTGATTGTTTCAAAGTCTATTTCAAAGATTGGCAAATTTGTGAAAGTCTTTTGATGATCGACAAGTTTAATAGGACTTTCTTCCTGTTCACATTCGCTGGTGTTGAGCCTCAAAGCTCTCAAACACAACGAGTTCTGGGGCTTGACATCGGCGTTAATACTCTCGTTGTAAGTAGTGAAAGGAGGTTCTACGGAAAAGATATCAAGCAGAAACGAATCAGGCATGATAAATTTGTGAGTAAGCTCCAAAGCAAAGGCACCAGAGCTTCCAAGAGAAAACTCAAGAAAATGAGTGGGAAGTGGAGACGGTTGATGCGTTGGGAAAATCACAATATCAGTAAGAGAATCGTTGATAGTTTGAATAAAGGAGATACCGTTGTTATGGAAGACTTGTCTGGAATCAGACAAAGTGCCAAATATAACATATGGGTCCACAAGTGGGCTTTCAGGCAACTCCAAAGCTTTATCGAATATAAATCTTTGATGAAGGGTGTTCGAGTTGTTTATGTTAATCCCGGATACACTTCCAAGACTTGCAGTAGATGTCATAATGTTGATACTGTCAGGCATAGAGGTTTCGTCGAGTGTAAGACTTGTGGATACTCTCTCAATTCCGACTTCAATGCCTCGATTAATATTGCACAACTCTATATGAGGAATATGTGCAAGGCTGTTGTAAACCAGCCTTTTTTCTCGCATGATGATTCTGTTCTTCGTGTTTGCCATTATGGTGAGCATGATGTTTCGGATGAGTGTAGGGACAACCAACTCAAAAAGCGTAATGCTCCGTTAGTCTCGCTACGGAGATAGCTTTTTGTTATTGTTGGAGTTTACCGTATTTTCGTCCTGAAATTTTCCTCCATGAACGTAATAATCTCCTGCGGAGTAACTTGTTGTCTTCTTGGTAGACGAGCGGCTTTTATTTTTTTACGTGAAAGTCGTGCCCCTGCTCGCGAGAATGTGACGGTTACATTAAACCCGCGGATGCCGATGTCACGTTGATATTCGATGTCGGGGATTTCAATATACTCCTTGATACCAAATGAGAATGTATTCGGAGCGATTTGAGATCTTCTTAGCGTGTTGTTGAGTACTGCAAGAAGTTTCTTAAGAAGTTCTTTTGCTTCTTCTCCTCTGAGTGTGATAGCGGTTCCTACTTCGAGACCTGGACGAACACCGAAGTCAGGGATTCTTTTTCGCGTTATGATTTTATACGCCTTTTTCTTTGTTAGTATCTCGAGGAGTTTTTTTGCTTTCTCAAGATCGACATCGGTTGCGCCCGAGCTCAAAACTACTTTTTCAAGCTTTGGTGCCCGCATGGGGTTCTCGCTTTTTTGCTCTTTTTGTTTGTTCATAATACCATGACGTGCTCCTTTTCAAGTATTGTCACGTTTCCTCCCTCGTTTTGTATCGTGACTGCGCCTTTATGAACTTCTTTAATTGTACCGTTAACTCCTTGGTATTTTCCTTTGAGAATAATGCAGTGTTTGCCTTTTTCGAATGTGATGGAGTTTTGCATCTCTCCAGTTAGTTTGAGATTGATAGTGTCATTAATGTTCAAAGTATTCTTTTCGATTATAAGATTTGTACCGTCGTGACAGTTGATCTGCATCCTTCCTTTTTTAAGAAGTTTTTTACCGATCACCTTACAGGGACGCGTTTCTTTTTGGGCGGTTTCTTCAAGTTTGAAACGGCCGTTTTTTGTTAACGTGAGCATATAGGTCTTATCTGCGTGGAACAGATTAAAAAGGCAGAGACTCTCGCGGTAATCTTTTACCTCATGGCCATTGATCTTAAGAAGTTTTTGTTTGATCATTGATTTTACTTCTCGTGCTGTGCGCGCAAGTTTAAGCATGTCGCGTATCGCGATAACCACAGGCACCGCAGCAGTTTTGTGGGAGAGTGCTCTTGCTATATATTTTGTTCCCTTTCTTGGGATTGGTAGTTTTTTTGTTGATTCAGCTCGTGTGAGATGCATGTTTTTTTTCCTCTGGTGTTTGTTTTCTTTCGAGCACGCGAATTCGTTGTTTATCTTCAAGATTAAGCTCTTGAATTTGGAGTGCGTGAGCCCTAAAATAGACATTTACCTTTGAGCCATCTTTTTTTGTTCGCTGGGTGTTCTCTAGTGTGACTCTCCGATTTTTTCTGTCAACTGAAGAGACTTTTGCTCTCTTCTTCTTGAATTTTCCTTGCATAACAAGCACTTCATCGCCTTTTTTGATAGGGATGTTTCTCTTGCCATACTGCTTCCTCAGGTTTTTTGATAGTGGTGTACTTAAAAACCTATGCATCAGGTGAAGTGGTGCATTGCTCAGATATTTTCGCTGTTTTCTTGGCTGTTTACTTGCCTTCCAGTGGGATGAGAATGATTTTTTCATAGTACAAATTGAGCTATTTTTGCCACCTGTTGCCAACGTTCTTGTATCTCCCTTGCTACCGGCCCTTTAATTTGCGTTCCTCTGGGGTTGCCTTTTTCATCTTTGAGAAGTGCAACTGCGTTATCTTCAAAACATACACGTTCGCCGGTAATACGGGTATAGGGTTTTTTTTGACGAATAACTACTGCATCGAATACCTGGCCCTTCATCTCAGGCTTGCCTACACGAACTGATACTTTTACCCAGTCGGCAAGTTTTGCATATTGCTGCCTCCCTTTTCGCGATTTTCCGTGTTTTACCCCTGTTATCTTCACTATTCGTGCGCCAGCATTATCTGCTGCGATAACGTAGCTGCCGATGTTGAGCGCGCGTGTTATTCGTGCACTTATTGCTTTCATGGTGATTCCTCCATTGGTTTTGAACTTTCTCTGTCTGCTGAGCGAATCTTTTCTGTAACGATACAATGGATCATTTTACTCAGCGGGCGACATTCGCGTACGCGAACGTAATCACCGAGGGCTATAGGAATCGTATCGGGAAGGCGCGCATGTATACGGGTCTTTTTTTTATAGAAGCGCTCAAATTTCTTAATGTAAACTATACGTTCAAAATCAATAACGACGCGTTTAGGAGATTTTTTTACGACAAATCCCTCGAATGATCTGCCCCTCGTCGTGATAGGAGTTCTCACTCGGTCTTTCTTTTCTTCTTTCTCTGACTGCGTCTCTTTCATTTGTTTTTCTTTCACCATGTTCTTATTGTTCGAAGCTTAATCGCTTATGATCTCTTCTGAGAAGCCGAGTTTCATCAGAATAGGTTTTACCTTTTTCTGATGGTTCCCTTGCAACTCGATGACGTTGTTTTTTGTGGTCCCGCCGCAGGCGAGTTCTTCTTTAAGACGTTTTCCAATTGCCTTGACGTCGACATGTTTGTCAAACCCCTCGACGAGTGTTATTTTCTTCCCGTATCTCCTCGTCTGGGTCGCCACTTTTATGTGTTGTTCGCTCTTAGCGATCTCCTCAAACACATCTGCTTCTGTTGGTAGGCCGAAGTCGGCTGCATCCATTATCTTTTGTTCAACGCCTCCTGCTTGGATTTGTTGAGTGTGAGTAGGCGTGCAATTGCCTTTTTAATCTCTTTGGTTTTTGCTCCTTTCTTCTGAATTGCTCCTGTTGATTTTATCAGTTCGAAGTACGATTCATAGAGCTTTTCGTGCCTTTCCTTTTCGTTTAGTTTTGTAGCATCTCTGTATCGTAGGACTGTCATTGCCTTGCCCCCCCTAATTTCTTTTTTTCTTTTGGAGCAGCTTCTGCTTTTTCTAGAGGATGTGCAGCCGCTGCTGCTATGATCTTTTGCTTCATATTTTCATCGACAATTATCTGGTCGTGAATAACTGCGTTTGGTGGTAGGACTCTTACTTGAACACCGACAACGCCTGAGATTGTTGTCGCTTGTGCTTGTGCTATATCAACGACCTTTGCAGGGTCGCCTGTCTTTTTTAGATAGCCTTGCGCGAAACGCCAGGAACGGGCACGTTCGCTTGGAAGTCTTCCTGAAAGAACAATCTCTGCTCCTCGTGCTCCCGCCTTTACGATTTGTTGGAGCATTTTGTAGGCGATAACCTTAAATTTCATTGAGCCCTTGCGCTCGAGCATAACTGCGATTTCATCAGCGATGAGCTGCGCGTCAAGGAGGGGATCTTGAATTTCTTTAATCTCAATGTGTGGATTATCTAGTTTAAATCTCCTTTTGAGAATTCTGGTAAGTTCGTTGATTTTTTCTCCTTTTCTACCGATGACGAGCCCCGGACGACTTGTAGAAACAACAATCTTCTCTCCAATCGGGGTGTACTCAATAATAACCTCGCTAATACGACCTTTTCCTAGTTCGTTTTTGATGTATTCTCGAACTCCAAGTTCTTCTTTCTTAAACGTAACAAATTTTTTCTCGTCCATTATGTTCCCTCCGGGGATATTTCTCGCGCAATGAGCATGATATTTGTTCGTTTCGCACGTCTGCCCTCTGAACGTAATGGTCGTGATGCCCAGTGAGATGAGGCGTGGCTAATTCTTGTTCTCTTTATATCGAGTCCGTTGGTAAGCGCGTTTCCCTTTAATGCCTTGATGAGATTTATCATATACTTTGCTGCTTTTACAGGATATCTGCCTGACATCATGCCTTTTCGATGAGGTATTTCTCCTTTAAAAGGAATTGCTCGCTTGAGGAGCGTGACATCCTCAAGTTCGTGTATCACATTATCGAGAGATTTGTTTTTTATATATGTGCAGAGGTACATACCGTGTTTTTTCGAGATTGGGAGCGCGTGTCCTTGTGCTCGTGCTAGGTATTTCTTTTTTGTCTTCTCTTCGTTGGTTTTTTTATCTGGTTCCATCTTACTTCTTCTGCGCTCGCGAGCTCTTTGTTGCTCCGATACCTGCAGTACCATGTGTGACACGACCTCGTGTTGGTGCAAATTCCCCAAGGCAATGGCCGATCATTTCAATCATGATTGGCACTTCCTGAAAATTTTTGCCATTGTGGACTGCGATTGTCAGACCAACAAGATGGGGAACGATGATAATGTCGCGCATGTTTGTTCGTATCTTTTTATTTCTGGCACGTTTTTTTTCACAACGCTTAATGAAATTTTCTATCGTGTCAAAGTTCCTTAAGACTGAGCGCCTGCTTCGTGACGGCATACATTGTGCTGCTTCTCGCACATCGAGATTTTTTAACTCGCTCAGTGTCTTTCCTCTGTAGAGTATTTCTCGTGCCTTAATTTCTTCTTGTTCCATGTTACTTCCTCTTGCCGGTCTGTCGTGGATGGAAGTAACCGACTTTACTCCCAGGAGGTGCGTTTCTTTTCGCTATTTTCTGTTTGATACGCTTTCCTCTTCCTGATCCGAATGGATGATCAACAACGTTCATTTTTACTGCAGAAGTTCGTGGCCAGTATTTATTACGCGCTTTCATTTTATAGAACTTTCTTCCTGCGGTAACAAACGGTTTCAGGATACGACCATCGCCTGCAACAACCCCGATTGTTGCTCTGCAATTACTGTCTAGGATTATTTCCTTTTTGTTTGGTAGCGCGATCGTAATCTGATCTCCTTCTTTTTTTGTGAGTGTTGCTGCTGTTCCTGCTGAGCGCATTATTTTTCCGCCGTCGCCAGGTGTGCGCTCGATATTATAGATACGTGTGCCTGTGTGAATATCTTTTACCATGAGAATGTTCCCTTCTTGATGATTAGGAAGTCCGATTGTTATTTTTTTTCCGATATAGGCTCCATTGAATGCAGGGATATAAAAAGACTCATTGTTTATCCTTAGTTTTATAAGCGGGGCAGTATGACCTGCAGAATGCATCAGTGAGAGTATCTCTGCTTCTCCTGTTTGGGCTGCATAATGCACTTTAAACTTGTATGCTCCTCTTCGTACACGATAGGCAGGGCCTCCTCTTCCTCGCGCTTGTTGTATTAATGTCTTCCCCATGTTAGATCAATCCAAGTTTTGTTGCAATGTCGATTGCAGGATACTCCTTTTTGAATTTTACGTAGGCCTTCTTCTGGTTTGATTGGAGCAATGTTCGTACTGCGCTGACTTTTACTTTGAATATTTTTTCTATATTTTCTTTAATCTCTGATTTTGTTGCTCTGCGAGAAACGATGAAAACGAGTGTATTGTCAATGTCTATTAGTTTTACAATCTTTTCTGAAGCGAGTGGTTTAAGGAACATTGTTCAACTCCTCCAGTGCTTTTTTTGTAAAGAGTGTAAGCCTGCCAAGTGGGTAGAGATATTCGAGCTTGAGTTCTTTTAATGTTGTGAAGTCAAAACCTTTTATTGATCTTTTTTCAGGTTGAGCTGTGATTATGAGTATGCCTTGATTTGCTTTGTATTTTCGACTCCGAACTTTTCCTTTTCCTGAACGAATGCTTTTCCTTTTGAAGACGATATGCTTGTTGTGAGTGAAGATTTTTTTTAGTGCTTCTCTTATGAGTTTTGTTTTTTGAGGAAGAGATTCAATGACCGCAGGAATATGCTCTGTTGCTTCTTTTTCAATTGTCTCATATCGCTGTTGTATAAATGTAGGGTTTGTTGTTGCTGCAAGGGCCCCATAGATGGCGAGTGTTTTTTCTTTTTTGTTTATTTTTCGTTCTTTCCTTGTACCCTTCGGAGGGTGTGCTTGGCGACCGCCGCGAGCTCCTGAAACTGTAGCACCGATCCAATAAAATCGCGTGCCTCTGCGCCGCATTGTTTTTCGTGGTGCTCTTGAGATTCCTTGACCATAATGACCTCCCCAGGTATGTCTCCGATGACTAATTGTTCCTGATGCAGATGCGCGTTTGCCTGCATATCTATTCGGAGCGTAGGGATGCCAGTGTTTCTCGGCTTCGAATGTTTTTGCAATAATGTCTTCTCGTACTGGTGTCGCAAAAATCTTGGGGAGATCTATTGTTCCTTGTTTCGTGCCTGTTGAATCGAAAAGTGTTGCTTTCATGCTATGCTCTTGTAATCAGCTCGATGAACTGATACTTCCTTCTTTTCTGATTGTGTGTTTGGCGGAATGCGTGTGTTAGGATGAGTTGACGTTTTGGAGGACCCATCACTGAGCCTTTGATTATAAGGTATGAGGTTTTTATTTTGCCATAGTCTTTAAAGCCTGATGCAGGATTAATGTCTTTTTCTGCTATTTTTCCTGATGTAATAATATAGCTATTATATGCTATTCTAGAAAAAAATCCGAGTTGACCTGCGAGTGGTGCTCTGAATGTAACTCTTGCTGGATGCCAGGGGCCGAGGCTGCCTGGGCGCCGTACTCCTTTCTCGCTTTTGTGTTGTTTTAATGAGATGCCAAATCGTTTCACTGGACCCTGTGTGCCTTTGCCTGTTGTAACACCGCGAATGTCAATAAGACTATCTCTGAGAAAATCTGAGAGAGAGATCTCTCTTTTTATAAGTGCCTTAACAAACTCTTGTTTGTTTGAAGCGGTAATTGCGATCTCTGCTATATCCGGTGTTTTTTTAAGAGAGGTTAGGTTCATAACAGTGTAGACAAGAATATGAATATCATCGTAATCTGAGGGGATAGTTGCATCTAATGAGGGTAGTGTTTTCGGGATTCGTACAATTCTTTTGAGGATGCGATCGTTTGTTACAACTATGTCTTTTATCGGGATATTGTTTTTATAGAATCGTATGGTATAGATTTTCATCGGAGGGACTTCGAGGATTGTTACTGGAATGGGAATTTGTTTTCCTGATGAGAGAGCTTTTTCAGCCATGTCCTTTACAATTGCTGTTGCCATGCCTACTTTGTAAGCAATGATGCCGAGAACAGTTTCTTTTTCGTTCTTTTTCGGTATTGGTCGCCAGTTCACTCTAGGAAGAAACTTCTCTGCCCGCATACGCGGGTAAAACTGTAAACTTCCGCTTCGCGGTTGCTTTAGGCTGGGCATTTCTGATTACCATTGTTTGGGTTCAACTCAACCCTGCTTTTAGTTCGTGAATCCTTGTGATTCAATTAGATTCATAAAGGAGGGGCTTTGAAGGTTTTTAAAGGCATCGATTGTGTTGCTCTGTTGTATGATTAATGCAACATAGACAAAGTTAAATTCTGGGTTTACAATTTGCTTCAAGAGATTAGATAAACCCATAGGATCAGCGAAAGCTATGTTGTTCAAGAGGAGTCATATACACATCTTAAGCTAAAGTTTTATATATCCTAGGAAACACGGAGGAATATGCGACTAGAATCAGACGTGAGAGGGGGAATAACAAAGCGCATACAAAAAAGATTAGACTCAATGGGCAAATACGATGTCCCAATCAGTGAGACCATGATCTGGCAAGAGTGGGTAGGAGGCCCAAACTCTTTTTGGTATGCGACTCCCGAGATAACCACAGCATCGCGATCAGATAGAATATTATTCGCAGGAACGAACGTAGATATCAGAAATTTCTCTAGCCTAATAGAAGAAGGCCTCCCCGAACAAACCCTAGAGGAAACACAAAGAGAAATATTCAGACTTTACAGAGGAAAAGGGCGTGAATTATCTACGGAACAGATCAAAAGAATCTCTGCGGTCTTCAACTCCTTAAGAGACGAAAAACACCTCCATTATATTTCAGACAGCGGTTTGTTTTGGGAGACTTTCTTTGACACAAAAGATTTCATTGACGACGCGGAACATAGAACAATACCCAAGAGAATGATCGCAACAGAAAACATGAGGGCTTACAATTATCCTGGCGGAGAAGGGATGTATGTGGAAACATACAAACGCTTTCGCGAATTAAAAAAACAATGGACGATCCCGCTCAATTTTATAAAATCGCTCTCGGGCCCCGAAGATTATTGGGAGTAAGCTCTGTTCCATACAGCCCAAGCCACTCAGTACTCATTTTCTAATTCCTTTCTTGTTTTTATTTCCTATAAGGATGGGCTCTTAATCTTGTTCGATTCTGGGAGCGAGGACAAAGGAGAGGAGGACGCTGCCGGTGTGAAAATCGAGGCGGAGAGGATGGTTGTCTGAGAAACTGAGGGAGGCGCGGGCTGATATCTTTGCGCCTTTCGTAAATTTACTAAGGTATTCTAATGAAAAACGAGCTGTGCTGTTGCCTGAGTGAATTTCTGCTTCTCCTGGAGAGAATTCTATACGGGCTGAGTTAAGACCATGCGCCTCAATAACAAACTTGCCTGGCTCAGCAATAAACGTACACGCATCTGAGACAACTGAGCAGTCTTCAATAACCTCGACAAGTGATTCAGAGTTCATATGGATTACTGAGTTAAATTCCCACTCACGGAGTTGTTTTTCTTCTGCGTCTATGTCGATGAGAGCAAGAGAGAAATCTCGCTTGATAGGATCGTGGATACCGAGTTTAAGGGTGTTCTCGTATCGTTCGATAATGAGGGCGGTGCTTGGTTTACATCTCCGGAGAACAGCCTTGAGATTGTCGAGATTCACGCCGAGATCTTCGTCTCGTTCGACTGTGAATTCTGAAAAAAGAGAGGCTGCGATCTTAAAATGAACCATGGCGACGTTTGCAGGATCGAGTGCTGTTAGGCTCATACCCTCTTTCGTTATCTTTATACGAACTTCAGTAACAAGCTCTGAGATAATTGTTACTATATCAGAGAAGATGCGCGGATTATCGAGTTTTAAATGCATGGGTTTAGGGAGGAGCTTGAACTTTTAAGCTTTGTTATAATGGAAAGATTATTGTGGAAGCATAAACATATAAAAAATAGATGTGTGAGAGGCCTATGGAAGAAAAAGATGAGATGAGTGCTCAAGAGAAGAGAATACGGGCGATAACACATATTTACTACACGCAGCAGCATGTTCAGGAGGCACTGGTGCGTTTTGGGCAGCATCGGGAGGTTGTTCCGCGATATTTTGAGGGGTTTGGTAAACGGCCTGATAGTATTCAGTATGTATCTGACATTATTGGTTTGGTTCGGAGAGGTGCAACGTCATTTCATGCGTCTGAGGAGTTATGGAGTGATCCTTTCAAGATAAAATCTGATATGGATGTGTCAGAGATTAATGAGCTTAGAATCTCATGGGATCTTTTGATAGATATCGATTCTCCTTTTTTGGATTGTTCGCGTATTGCGTGTCGCTTACTTATCGAAGCATTGGAGCAGCACGGAATAAAGAATTATGGACTAAAATTTTCAGGAAGTAAGGGATTTCATCTGATTGTTTCTGGAAAGGCTTTTCCTGAAAGGTATGATGGTTCTTTAATGAAGGAGAGGTTTCCTGACTGGCCGAGAGCGATTTCCTCATATTTAATGGGATACATACGAAGAGACTATAACAAAGAGGTTGGAAAGATCTTGAGTGAGCGTGAGATTGCTGAACGGATGCCTCAGCGTAAGGACATGTTGCATAAGGTGCGCTGTAAACGTTGTTCGCGTGTCGCACGTGAGGGAGTGATTATACTTTTACGCTGTCCGATATGCGGGATGGAGATTACACGGAGGGATATGAAGATTACCAAGCGGCGTTTGAAGTGCCTTGATGCACGATGTGCAGGTATTCTTGAGATTAAGAAAGAACAACCGTACTATTTCTGCGAGTATTGTGTTGGCCCTCAGCGTGAAAAACCAGTGCTTCGTTCTGATTGGTATCCGGAGTATTTTGATACGAGCGAAGAAATAAATGCTGAAGCGATTGCAAATCTTGATCTAGTATTAGTAGCACCACGACATTTGTTTCGTATGCCGTATTCATTACATGAAAAGACTGCATTGGCGAGTATTGTTTTGACAAAAGATGAATTAGATAGATTTCAACCACGAGATGCTGATCCCCTAAGAATACGAATACGCGAGTTTCTGCCGCAGAGTAATGAGGGGGAGGGAACGCAGCTTCTTCGTGATGCGCTTGAGTGGAATGAGGCTTATCGCGCGCGTGAAGAGGGTGTTGAGAAGAAGAGATATGAGTCTGTTGATTATAAGGCTGTTGAATTTGAGAATGTTCGCGAGGAGATGTTTCCCGATCCTATTAAAAGACTTTTGTTAGGGCTTGAGGATGGGAAGAAACGTGGATTATTTATACTGATTACGTTTCTTCGATCACTTAATTTCCCGCCAGCGTACATTCACGAGAGAATAGAAGCATGGAATGCAAAAAATAAGCCTCCGTTGAAGACAGGATATGTGCGTAGTCAGCTTGAGTGGCATTTACGACAGAAAAAAAAGATTATGCCGCCGAACTATGATAATGATAGCTTCTACAGAGATCTTGGGTTGTTAAAAGAAAAGCCTTCTACAAAGAATCCTCTTGTTGATGTGCGGCGCGTATTGCTGCGAAAGAAGTGAGAACATTTTTAAACATCTTCTGCGTGGGAAAGTCATGAAAAAGGCGGCGGTAGTACTCTTATTTGTTTTTTGTTTTATTGGAGCGGTGCATGCAGCGACAGACGATGATAAGATAAATAAAGCGATGAAATGTCTAGATCGGCGTATCGAAGAAAGTCCCCGGCTCACACTCGAGGAGGCTGTTTTTTCTGTCCTCTCTGGTGTTTCTGCTGAAAAGGCACGGAGCCAGATACAAGAACAGATGAGTGGTGAAGGGTGCTGGCCTGTTTCAGGATGTGATGTTAAAAGCAGTGCTCAAGGATTGCTCGCACGTCGAAGTCTTGGAGAAGATACTCAAAAGAGTATTGCGTGGTTAAAATCGAAAACAGGTATTTCTAAGGACTTAACGTGGAATCTTCAGATTACGATTGAAAACAATGTTCCTGCATCGTGTACTGTGATTCCCAGCGGGAGTAGTGATGTTAGTGTTAGTATCGGAAATGATATGAAGGTATCTGGAAATTTTGGTGAATGTTTTAGTGCATCGCTTTCTGGATATTGGCTTGTGATTAATCCTCTTTGTTTTGATAAGGAGATGAGTATTTCGTGCGACCAAGGCTTCAAAACGAATTTGTTGTACTACCAACGAGATGATAGTACTGTGTATGTTTCTCCGACAACTCATGGCGCGGCAGCAAAGGGCATAACAAAAGAGAAGGTGAGCGCGACGTGTTTTTTGAAAGGTACCTCGTGTGATTATGAATCAAGTTTGTGGGCTGCAACTGCGCTGTATACGAGTGGAGAGGATGTTAAAGCGTTTATTCCTTACTTAATAGCGCTCGCGCCTGAGAATGAAAAATATCTTCCAGATGCGTTTTTAATTTACTTAGTTGGTGGTGATCGTCAGAATGCACACTATGTGTCCTTGATGCAGCAGCAGAAGCCTGGCGGTTATTGGCAGGCACAAAATACAATGTACAACTTTTACTACGATACGAGCCTTGCGATGCTGAGTCTTGGGGGGAATAACGCGCAAGAAGTGAGTAGTACCCTTACGTATTTGTTTGATAAACAGACCGACGAAGGATGTTGGAATAGTAATAGTATTCGTGATAGTGCGTTTATTATTTATGCTGCAGGATGGCAGCGCGCTTCTTCTGGGGGAGGAGTGATTGTTCCTGGAGAGACGAATGTAACTGGCAATGGAACAGTGTCTCCGGATCAGCCTTACGATCCTGATGTTGTTAGTGATTGCGAGGCTTCCGGGTATTATTGTGCGCCGGATGCAGTAACCTGCTTGGAAGCTGGTGGAGATATTCTCTCTGAGGAGCGATTTTCATGTACAAGGTATACACAAGCGTGTTGTACTGTTCCTGCAGAGGCTAGTCTAAGATCATGCTTTGATCTTGGAGGAGAGGTATGTGGTGCTGATGAACAGTGTCCTGTTGATGGTGTGCCTGCGTCTGATGGATCGTGTTGTTTGGAGGGATGTGAACCTCGTGAAAGTGAAGATGAACCGCAACAACCTAACGATATACCTGGGCCGGTTGAGGAAAAAGGTTCGCTTCGATGGATGATTGTTTTGTTTAGTGTTCTTATTCTCCTTGTGCTTATCGGGATTATTTATCGAAGTAAGATTCGTTTGTGGTTGTACACGAGGAAAGGGAAGGCGACAACAACTCCTGTTGGGAGAGGAGCACCGCCAGGGATTGTGAGGCGCTTTCCACCAGGGCCTAGTGGAGGGATTATGCCTCGCGGATTGCCTCCTGCAGTTGTGCGACGGCCTATGAGCGCGATGAGGCCTGTGTTGCCAAATCGAAGAACTGCAATAAGCGAGAAAGATAAAGAGATGGAAGAAACGTTAAAGAAATTGAAAGAGATGAGTAAGTGAGGTATTACTTTTTGGGATCTCGCTTGAGTGTTCTCTCGTGTTGTTCAGGGTGATCTGATCGTGGTTTTTTGTGGATAAGCGACTTAATATTTTCGTTGATTTCTTCAACTGCGTCGGCTATTCGGGATAGTTTTCGATTTGTTTTCCACCCACCGATAAATTGAGAGAGTTTTAGGATTATGAGAACAAGAAAGTAAATGAGCATGAGAATGAGCGTGCCCTTTGCGAGCGTGAGGATTGAGGAGAATCTTTGCGCGAATTCTGGAGGAAGGACGTTGAGTGCTTCTTGTATCCCTTGTATTGATGGTGTGACCATTCGGAATAGAAGTAAAGAAGGTTTTTAATGGTTTTGAATAGATTACGCGAGTATTTATATACGTGAATTTGTTTTGTGATGAATGAAAAGAGAGGTGATTGTGTTTGTTGTGTTTTGTTTTTTTCTTGGAAGTGTTAACGCGCTTACGTCTAATTTACGGGAGAGTTATCGGCCAGGCGAGAGTGCGATTATTGAACTCTCGGGAGTAATCTTGGATCTGATTGGGAGTGATCAGGTGCTATTTAAACGAGGTCATGTTGACATAGGAGTTGAGTTTGATATAAAGAAGTTGGGAGGGAACTATTACTTGTGGTTCATTGCGCCTAGGCAGGCGAATAATTATACGCTTCGTATTGAGGATGTTGTGAGTATGGTTGATGGAGAGCCGCAGGTTAGTGATTATACTCAAGATTTTTCTGTTATGGGGGAGTTCATTGAGTATTCGATAAAACCGGGATTCGTGTATACGAACAGCGATTTCGAGATAACTGCTCTTTTGAATGGGGATAGCGCAAAGAGTGTGGGCATTGATTTTCCTCAAGCACGCGATGTCGTGTTGCATCCTGGCGAAAATACGCTTCGGTTTTCTATTGCGGATGTTATTGGAACTACCCTCATGAAAGTAACTATTGGGGATTATGAGATACCTGCGTATATTATTGGTAAGAAGGAACGGGTGAATGACTCTATGGATGATGTGAATGAGGGCAAGGGAGATGTAAACATTGTTAATGGAACGACGAGTGATACGAATGGAGGCGCGGGCGGTGTAAACGTTGTTGATGCTGGTGTTGTTCTTGCCCGAGAGCCAGGATTTATGTTTGAGCCGCGGGTGATTCGTAGCACTGTCTTGTTGTCTGGAGCACCTCCTGTTTATTCGTTTCGTATTCTTAATCAGGGAGCTGAGGGCATTTCGCATTTAATCTTAGGATATAATCGAGCGCTTTTCTCGATTCATCCTTTAGGGAATGTAAGTGTTGGAGCGAATGAGAGTGTACAATTTAATCTGAGCTTAAAGAATATTCCTGACAAGGAAATACGCGAGGTTATTCGTGCGCGTGTTGGAAATTATTCAGCATACTTGTTGGTAAAGGTTAATGCGACGCGCTTTGGGAATCAGACCTTAACGAGCTATATCAAAAGGAATGAGAGTGGCGAATCGTCGCTCTATTACTGTTCTGAACTTTCAGGAAGATTGTGTGGTGGGGGGGAGGTGTGTTCAGTCGAAGCAGTATCGAGTATCGAAGGTGCGTGCTGTGTCGGGCAGTGTATTGAACGTGATGAAGGAGGAAGCCGTTCATGGATCGGGTATCTTATCCTTGGAGTTATTGTGTTGGTGTTGGTTGTTATTTTTGTTAAGTATCGGAAAATAAAACCTGATTCGAATCCGTTAGCGAAGAAGGTTTCTGCTCTTGAGAGAAAATTACCGTGATTTCTTCTTGTCTTTCTTTAGCTCTTCTTCCTTTTTTTGTTGAGGTTGTTGCATGAAGAACTGTGGTGCTACTTCTTTGAGTTTGGTAAGAAGTTCCTCTCGCTCGGCGAGGACGTTCTTTACGACAGCATCGTAATTATGGAGTCGTTCGATAAGTTTGTTGCCGAGGTCGTTTAATTCTGTATTTGTAAATTGAAATTTTTCAGGATGGATAATTTCTATGTGTGAGGGCATGTATGCAAAGATTATGCCTAGATAATTCTCAATGGAATCTAGCTCAAGTTCGAGTTCTGCAAAGGCTGTGAAGAGATTTTGTGAATCTTTTACTGGCGTGGGGTCGTGATAGGTTTTATTGATAATTGTAACTCCTTTCTCTGATCCGAGTTTTACGACCAGCGTGTTGAGGGCTTCTTTTACGTGATCGGCGGGTCTGCCGAGAATCTCGATAATAAGGATTACGTTAAGTTTTGCCATGGGTGTTATGGGAGATAACTATTTTTAAATATTTATATTAAAGTGTATTGTTACGTCTGTGGGTGCTATTTTGAATAAAAAAATTAACGGTCACTTGTGTCCAAAAATTTCCCAAAGGAAAATTACTTATTTAGATTAGACATTTAGAAAGAATATCGATTAATAAATTATGGTGTGGATGAAGCGCCTCGTCATAACTGTCAACTAAATCAACCCTATTATCCCCAATATATCCAACAACAATCCCAGTATTCTCTATTAAGACATGCCCCAGATGTCCCAGAACATACTTTTCTGACTCTTGAATCTCGCAAACAAATCTAGCACTTTCTTGAGGGATAAGATTCTCTAGAATAGTATGGTATCTATGTTGTCTAATGGGGTGTTCTACAGTTCCGTAAACCATATTAGATTAAAAATAATTGACTATATATAGATTATTGTAATTCGTATCTACTTATAAAAATGACCCTTATCAACATCCGACAACGTAACAATACAGTATCAAAGTGCTCGGAAGAAAAGTAGAGCGAGGATGACTATAAGAAGCAGGGTAAGTGCGAAGAGAAGAGGGATGGTGGAAGTGGACTCTGTTCTTGTAGATGAAATGGTTTTTCTTTGCGGTCTCAGAACGATCTGGTTGTTTTGATCGCCTTCTATGATGTTAGAATTGAGAGATGTTTGTTGAGCTTGTTGTGGAGGGGATTGTTCTGGGGAGGATTTGGCGACTGATCGTTGGTTAGCTTGTTCTTCTGATTTCTTCTTTTCTTGGACTTTTTTTGTTTCTGATATTTTTTCTTTTTGTGGTAAGGGCTCTTCCTCTTCGGCGAGGTCTTGTTTTTCTTCTGTTGGCTCTGGGGAGGATTGGGTAGAGGAAACCGTTATTGGATTACAGATTTCAAAGACCTCGTTTTTTGGTTCTGTGCTGCGGAGACGACTGCAGATAGTTGTTTCGCTTGCAATGTGAGCTCTGAGCTGGAATTTTGTTTGATCTGGGAATGCTTTCTGTATATACTTGAAGGAACTCTGCCAATTACCTGCATTGTATATCTCGGAGTATTCGCGTGTGTGTTTGGTAATGAATATTTTCACATCGTAAAATTCTGAGGAGGGTTGTTCTGTTTTTATCTCTACTTCGAATGGCTTATCCTTCTCGACGTTTGATGGAGCGAAGAGTTCGTAATCGAGCGCTGTTGAGCTATGGAGTGTGAGGATAATGAGTAAGAGGCTAATACCCGTATGTGTAATAGGCAACAATATTGTTCGCTTCGTCAAAGAGATAGAGTGTGTCGCGGTTGTTGTTCCAGATGTCTTGTTTTTGATTCCAGTAGAGCGTGTCTCGTGTATTTGTGCCATTGCCTGTGTGAAGGGTGAGTGTTGTGAAGGTTGTTATCGGAGTATCTTGAAACTTATATTCTTTTCTGCTCTCGTCTTCGAGGCGCCAGTTTTTGAGTGAGAGCGTGTTACAACGATTTGTGAGAGAGACTTCTTCCTTTTGTTCCTTGATCTTGGTAGTGATACAACCTGTGTATCTCGATCTGTTCCAGATACCGCGGTTGTTTTGTATCGCTTCTGTTTCTGCTTGTGCGAAGATTTTTGTTTCTTGTTCATTAACGAGAAATTTTTTTGCAAGCCCCTGGTGAACAAGATCAAGGTTTAGATACGAGGGTGTGTAGATTCGCGCGAGTGTTCTTCCATATTTTTCTTGGTTCAGTGTCTCTATCTCTACTGTTTTATTCTCTAATTTTTTTAGTGTGGTGAGGGCTGCAGTATATCCATGTTTGTTTTTTTCAGGGGCATTTATATTCAGTAATCGGATTGTTGTCCCATCGTTGAGTTCAAGGGTGTCTCCATCAATAACGCGTGTTATTATTTGTGTTTTTCTCTTCGGTTTTGTGAGTTCTGTGTGGAGCGAGAAAAGACCTGCTATGAGTAAGGTTATAAGAAATGCGAGGAGAAAGGCGTGACGTTTCTTCATTCTTCGCTCACAGAGATTATGTGTTTTTCTACGGTGAGGGAGTTATAGAATTTTTCGAGATCTTTATGATGTATAACAAGCGTTGCTGTATTTACATTTGGATGGAAGCCTACAAGGCGAGCGTTCCAGATTTCAGGATCGATAATAAGCATTGTGTTTTTTGCATAGATCATGGCGAAGAGTGAGACGCTTCCGGGCGTGGTGTTTAGTTCTTGTTTGAGTTCGTGTGGAGATGCAAAGTTAAGTTCCTTTTTGTTCCAATGGATTTTTAGCTTTTTTTTCGAGAGACGTTTTTCTGCCGGAAGGCAGACGAGATAGTAGTGGTTGTGTTCGTCTTTGAGGAAAAGGCTTTTCGTACTTGCTCCAGGGATATTTTGTTTTATCTTCTTTGATTGTGCTACGGTGAAAACTGCTGGATGATTGTATCTTCTGTAAGTGATGTTATGTGTGTTGAGATAGTTCGTAAGGGTTTGATCCATTGTGTGTATTAACGAATCATTTATATAATCTTTTTTGTTTTGGTTTGAATGAAAAAGGATCGTGTAGAGACAAAGAGAGAAGAGTATGACTTTATTATTATAGGGGGAGGAGTGGCTGGACTTGCTGCGGCAATGTATGGTGCGCGCCTTGGTCTCAAAACGCTTGTCTTGGGAGCGTCGCATGGCTCTGAATTGCCAATCGGCGGTGTTATAACAACGACAAATATTGTTGAGAATTATCCGGGGTTTATTCGCCTGAGCGGAAGTGAACTTGCGGAACATATCCAAAAACATGCTGCAAGTTATGAGCTTGTTACGATTCGAGAAGACAGGGTGGTGAATGTCAAGGAAGAGTCTCGCGGATTTAGAGTGTTGAGCGAGAAGAATCATTACTATGGTAAGACGATTCTGTTTGCGACAGGCACCAAATGGAGGAAGCTTGAGGTGCCTGGAAGCAAGGAATTTGAGAATAAAGGTGTTGTATATTGTGCGCTGTGCGATGGGCCTCTGTATAGAAACAAGGTTGTTGCAGTTGTTGGAGGATCTGATTCTGCGGCAAAGGACGCCCTCTTACTTAGTGAGTATGTGCGAAGAGTGTATGTCATTTATCGAGGAGAGAAGATACGCCCTGAGCCGATTAATATGAAGAGGATTGAGGCTCAGAAAAAGATCGAGGTTATTACGAAGACGCAGATTGCTGCGATAAAGGGAGATGCGTTCGTTACTCATGTTGTTCTCGATAAGGTGTATAAGGGTACAAAGGAACTTGCACTGGAAGGGGTTTTTGTTGCAATCGGGCATGTTGTTTTATCTGAACTTGCTATTGCGTTAGGGGTGAAGGTTAACGAAAAGAAAGAGATTATCATTGATCATAAAACGTCTGAAACGAATGTTCAGGGCGTGTATGCTGCAGGGGATGTTGCAGATACTCCCTTTAAGCAGGCAATTACTGGTGTTGCTGAAGGGTGCATTGCTGCGTATTCTGCATATGAGTATATCACGAAAAATCGTGTTGTTTGATTCGAGACATTTGCGCCGAAATTGCTAAGATCGAATTTAGCGAATATTATTTACAGAGCGTATTTTTAATAGTCTAAAAGAGTAATACACAAATGAAAAAATACCAATAATTAAGAAAGAATATGAAACAAAATCTCCCTCACCCATAAAAATTTGAATAGCTGCAATAATAAAAAGAATTATTCCTGTTATCAACTCAGCCCAATCAAATAATCGCACGTTCTTTCTTGTGTGTGATTGGAAGGTATAAGTTAACATTAAAATTATCGTAAAGAAAACAGCAAAAAAGAACATAATCCAGAAGAATACAAGATAATGTGAATTCCACCTAAAAAAGAAATATAAAAATAAAGATATACAAACAAACAGATAAATTGTTATGGCACGAAATAGCATTTTACCAAATGGAATATGCTCTTTTGCATCAGTGTGATTCATAAGTGTCTCTATCAATTAAAGTATTTAAATTATCACTCTTCTAAAAAAGAGAAATTATATTTTGAAGATGAAATGTCTGGAGTCTACGAGAAAACCATCACAAAATTTGGTTCTGGAGCAGAGATAGATGCTCTCAAGGAGTGTCTAGGCAAGAGAGTATATGTTTCTATTAGGAAATAACGGAATTACCACGCAAAGCCCTATGGATAGTAAACATTTTTAAATAAGTGTTGTTTTATAGGCTCATGAAAAAAAGAGGGCTCTCGCCTATCGTTGCTACCATGCTGTTGATTGCGATTGGATTGGTGTTGGCAATGATTATATTTATATGGGCGCGGAGTTTTATCGGAGAGCAGGCACAAAAAGATGGGCGTGCTGCTGCGCTCTCGTGTGAGGATATTAGTTTTAGTGCGGACGTGAGTAGCCCGGATAGTGTAACTGTTGAGAATACAGGGGCTGTACCGATTTATGCGGTAAAGATTCTAAAGGTAACTAGTGGTGACCGGGAGATTATTGAGGAGAGCGTTAGGTTTAATAATGCAGATGTTCTTCCTGGAAGCGTAGGCACTCAGAGTATCCGCCCTAATTTTGTGTCTACTGGTAATGACCTGCTTATTGTTCCTATTGTTTTAGGCGAGACTTCATCAAATTCAGTGCCTGTTGAATGTGATGATGCTTATGGTGTTCAGATTTCGGTTTCGTAAGAATCTTACTTGATGAATGGAAAAACTTGGGATATCGCCGGTTGTTGCAACAGTTGCATTGGTACTAATAACATTTACAGCTGCGCTTATTATTGCTCAGTATGTTGTACCTTTTGTAAAAAGCGAATTACGAAAGAGCGGTGAGTGTTTTGATTACCAACAAGATTATTTTACCTTTGATGAGGAATCGATTTATAATTGTTATAGTCTGCCAAAATATGCAGTAACTGTTCATGCGAAGACTGCTTCAAGTGAAGACGCTGCGAAAGTGTTTGGTCTTCACTTCGTGTTCAGTGTTGGAGGGACTTCGACTCCTGTGCAATTTTTGGTTGGGCAGCGAGATCCAGCTCGATTTATGATCGCGTTGGATAGTTCTTCTGGACTACCAACAAGATTTGATATCAGTATTCCTCAGCGGGGAGAGATACGCACCTATGGATATGAACCTACTTCTCAACCGCCTTCTCCCTATTCTTCGGTGCGCGTTCATCCTGTACTGAGTAATGGGCGGGTGTGTGATGCTAGCGATAGTATTGCATTGGTTCCATGTCCTACAACTTTGACTATTCCGTAAAATGAAAAAAGATAATTTTTATAAATGGAACGTGCAGGGGCAGATATGGGTTGAATCAGTGTTGTATACACTGATAGGGCTAACGTTGATTGGATTGACGCTTGCAATCGTCTATCCTAGGATCGCTGAATCGCGGGATCGTGCGGTTGTTGAACAGAGCATTGAGGTTTTGAATGTGTTTGATACGAAAATAAATGAGGTTCTGCTTCGGGGAGAAGGAAATGTACGAAGCATTCCTGAGTTTACACTGCGACGGGGAGAGTTTAGTATTGACGCTGGTAATAATATCTTGATCCTTACGATTCGTGGTCTCAGAAAACCATACTCTGAAGTTAATAAGGATATTTCTATCGGGAATGTTCATGTAAAAACAAGCTTGGTTAAGAAGAATTATGATGTTGAGTTGAAGGTGGATTATACTCCTTCTGCTGATATTGTGTATGGTTGTGTTCCTCCTAGTAGTTCTCTGACTCCTGCTGCGGATTGTAAATTGCTTACATCACAAGGAGGGGCAAATAAGGTAATTAAAACACTTAATGTTGCGTCGCGTCCGTATGCGTTTTCTATTGAGAACATTGGTGCTGATGGAATTGTTGTTGGGAGTCGTATTTTTGTTAATATTAAAGAGACGACTGGAGCATAGGTTTAACTTTTGTGGCCAAGAAGCCCCTATCCTGAATCGCAATTAGATGATATGAGAATTCTAGAAAATTAGATTAAAGCTG
>CAZBTP010000015.1:0-31632 GCA_964494915.1 Candidatus Woesearchaeota archaeon | reverse complement strand
TACTATCCAAACGAATCCCAGAATTAGAATTCGAGTTTGCAGTAATAAGATCCAGGATATTCGAGTCAGAAGCTGAACCAAGGTAAACACCATACACCGTATTCGAATTTGCAGTCAGACTCCGTACAATAGTCGAAGTTGCAACATACAAGTAAGCGCCATACTGTGTATTCCCGCTCGACGTACTATTACTTACCCTATTTGATGACCCACTTCCAACAAAAATCCCATTTACATTAGAAAACGCAGTCACATTCGTAATGAACGAACTCCCGGTCCCATTGTAGTAAATTCCGCTATCCCAATCACTTACATTGACGCTATGTATAGTAATATTTGTACGTATACTTACATTAATCCCTAAATCACCAGCCCCATCATCGCCATCGATGAAGAACCCTCTACCATTCAAAGTGACGTTATCTGCAGTAACATTAATACACGTCCCAGTTGCTGTAATATTCGCAGTCACATTGTATGTTGCTCCCGCTAAATCCAGGTTCACGCAACTCGAGATATTAGTATTCTCAAATCGGAATGTCACATTCTGTGTATAATTATTATTTCCAATAGTATCATTCGCGTATACCAAGAATGTATAACTCCCATCAGCAAGCGTATTATTCGTATCATTAAAGAATCTTCCAAATTGAGTACCTTCCTCGCCCGTCATTGTCACATTAACAAGCCCGCCATCCAAACTATATCGAACACTTCCATTCTCACTTATAGTAACATTGAATATCAAAGGCATATCTGCAGTAGTATAAGTAGTATTAGCAGGGAATCGAATTGAAACATTAGTTGGTGCTGTCGTATCGCTAACACAAAGAGTAACATTAACAAATGCTCCATAATATGTACCTGCACTATAGTCTTCTGTACAAGCTTGTCGAATAATACTTCCATTCGCGAGAGTGCTATACGCACTCGCATTATAAGTATTATAAAGTGCAACAACAGTGTTATTAAACGTAATATTTCCCCCAACACTCCCCGCGGTATGAACAAGAGAGGTCGTATTAATAAAAGTAGAAGCACGTATGACAACAGATCCTCCCCAAGAAGATTCCCACCCGGAATTTAAGATACTTCCATTAAAATCAATAAACGTTGCATTGAGTGCAATTCGTCCAGCGCCACCGTCATAACCGTTTGTCGGCAACCCATGATGCCCGAAAGCTGAAAGAGTTAAACCATTACCACTAATATTATAAGCGTTAATATAAATACTCCCACCGGCTGCTCCTCTACTTAATGTGGAATTATCCGGACTTGTCATATTAATAGATCCTTCAATAATAACATGCTGTGCAATAATCTTAACAGCCCCTCCTCCAGGGTTACCGCTTGTACCTCCCCCACTACCTAGTGCTGTTGGAGCCAAAGGATCTCCATAAGTACTATCAGTATTACTCTCTCCCTGCCCTCCATGCGCAGCACCCTGGTTACCGCTCGCTCCCCCTGGCCCAAAACCATTAACAAAACCTTCATAATGTCCTAACAAAGTACCACTACGACGAATTGTTACATTACCACTAACATTCAACACAAGCCCACGCCCCCACTGAGCAGTTCCTCCAACAATGTCCGTAACATTAACTGCTTTTGCGGTAAGAAATGTACCATTTGGAATAATCAGATTCCCTAGAACAGTAACATTTCCAAGCAGACCAACACTACCATTAAGTTCCCAGTCAGTAAACCAAGTATCCGCATATGTATAATTCGTAAACGTAAATGTCCCTGCAGTACTAGTATTAGCATTCCCTTTTCTGCCTTGCTCAGTACTAATCTGCCCAACATAACTCAATCGCCCGAAACTAAACCTAATTCTTCCTCCCCCTCCAGCAGTAATCCCAGTGCTCGAACCACCTGCAGCACGAATAATCCCCCCAGTCCCAGTAATATTCGTAGCATTCAACCAAATAGAACCTCCTGCGCCACCTCGATTAGCCACAGAACGTGCACTCATATTTATAGTCCCGTCAACATCAATAAATCCACCAGCATTCATCCAAATAGCAGAGCCCCCTCCCTCTCCAGCGCTAGCACCACTTCCTATCGAAGTTGGGGCATATGGATCTCCATAAAGAGGCTTTGTTAACGAAAGAAGATTCAAATAAGTATCACCATATCCTCCATGTGCTGCACCACCGTTTGAGCTTGTCCCTGGCCCTTGTGCAATAGGGAATCCAAGATTAACACCAGTTATATTCACACCAGGACCGATTGTAATATTGCCATTCAAACTCCTCCATATTGCACCACTACCCTCATTGGTTTTATTATAAATATAATCACTGTGAATATTAATAACACCCCCTAAAAAAGTAATATTATTAGTTAAGTTCCACTCCATAGTCCCAGTTCCTGTAGAATTCCAATCTCCAACACCATATACGGGCGAGAACGTAATACTCCCGTTATATGTCCTATCAACAAAGAACGAACTTAAATTCTGCGGCAATGAATTTTGTGTAATATTACAATTCGCGCTACCACTCCCATTAAACACAACATTCTCACGAGCAACAGGTACTGTACCAAGACTCCAGCAGGTTGCATTATCAAATGTCCTCAAGGTACCGCTACAAATCCAATTATTTGTATCTCCAGCAGGATCAACAATATAATCAAACTCCAAATATGCATCACTCAGATTATCGGAATTGAAGATACGTAAATCAAAAATATCATGACTCCCATTCATCTCTGTCAAATAAATCTTATAGTATCCACTATCATTAATAATCGGAAAATCAACAATCTTTTCACTTGAATTAACGTAATACACAGAAATCGATGTATTATAACTCAAGTTATTCAAGCTTTGATTATTCCTCACAAAAACAGTTATATCCTTCTTCGAAGTTAGGTTCTTCTCGAAGTACGCGCGCACATACTCCCTATGATAAATCGGCTCGCTCCACACATCATCCTGCGCCTTAACCTCATCATAAATGTCTCGTATAAGCGTTCTATTCTCGTCCAAATGTTCAGCCTTAATAATCACAATAATCTCAAAACTCTCATTACTCAAATGAGGAACAACCCACTCAATATAATCAACACGCGCATCCTCATCAAGATCATATGCATCAAACAAAAGCTCATGATTCTGAGGAAGCGCAACACCTGCAGAAATGATACCATTATCCAAAACAACACTCGCATTATCAGCAACACCTTCAACACCCTCTCCTTCAACAATCGCCCCCCCAGTTATACCCGAAACAATCTCAATACTTTCATTGGCACTTTCATTAGATGCAATAGACTCAGGTATACGCTGTTCGCTACTAAGATTACTTTCAACACTTTCTACGAAATTACGAACTTCTTCAACAGTTTCTTCAACACTCTCAGACCTAATCTCCTCAATAACATTTTCTTCTAAAACATCATCAACATTCTTCACCTTGGCTTCTTGCTCTTCTTCACTATCAACACTTCTCCAATAGATATGAATCTGTTCTGCTCTCACATTTGTGAGATTATCCAAATAAACAGAAGCAATAACATCAGTATAGTTAAGCTCATCAGGTGCAGAAACACGAATCAGTTTTCCGCGTTCTGTTTCTTCCTCAACAACTTGCGGCCCCTCTGTATAATACTCAATCACATACGCACTCGCATTCTCTTCCAAAACAACATCGAGGATATCCTTCTCTCCCAGTTCATCAACAGCTCGTCCTGTAATACTCCCACGCAATCGCCGCCAGATCCTTTCCAACCATCCTTCGTTATCAAGTACAATCTCTGCACTAACCTGTCCTGTAATCACACTTGCAGACACGCCCTCAACACCAGCACCCCCAACACTAAATACACTCACATTCATAGCATGAGCAGGCAATTCAATAATCGTTCGTTCAGTACTCGTTAAAGAAATATTCTTCCTCCATTTAACAAGCTGTCCGACAACGATCTTCTCGCGCGATGTAACCACACTTACTGCCCCCGAAGAGACCAAAATAAAAAATTCATTACTTTCCACAACCTCATTACCTGCAGCTGCAATAATCTTTCCTTTCCGAACACCGCTAAATCCTTTATCAGGCGTAAGAATCAACAACTCTCCTTCCACAACCCCGCTAATATTCGCAGCAACAAACCCATAACGCTCTGCACCTACAAAATGCTCGCTCAAATTAAGACTAACACTACCATCTCGCGAGATTCTAATCTGTAAGATCCCGCGAATAAAACTCAAATTTCGAATAACACTTTCATTACCTATACTCTCATTAAGTATAGTCTCATTCAACAGCGTTTCATTACGCTCACGAACAATAGAAATATTACTTGTTGCCTGCACAAGCTCGTTACCCTGTGAAATAAGACGAACAGAAAGTGTTCCAGGAACAGCGCCCATATTCGCCAGAGACAAATCAATATCTAACTGAACAGCAGAATCTCCCAAGAAATCACTCCCATACCCTTCTTTCTCTTCAAAATATGCACTTGTCACATCAACAAGCCCATTAGATACCTGCACAGAAACACGCTCATCCGAAAGCACACTACCATTCTTTGTCTGGACACTCCCGCTAACAAGCTCAACATACTCGCCCTGCTCAAGAGTATAGGAAAAAGATGAATTCACACTCACCTCTCCAGAGATAATTCGCTCTCGCTCACGTATGACACTCCCTGTTAAAGAAACTTCTTCGTTCCCAGACGCACTACTCTCTCCAACAACCGCTTCTCCTGTACCCTCATCACCCTGTCCTCCTTGCACATCCACCACCCCCTCTTCTTCCTTCTCAACCCTCTTCTCCTCACTTCCTCCTATTACTTCCGCAACACGCTTACCCTCACCACTCTTCTGCTCCTCATCCCCACCACTCTTCCGCTCCTCACCCTCGCTAACGCCTTCATCAGCCTTCGTCTCCGCTACTCTAGCCTCTTCCTTCTCAACCTCCTCCCCTTCACTCACTTCCCCTTCCTTACGCTCTTCCTTTTCCTTAATTTTTTCCCTATCATCTAGTTCTCCCACACCCTCTTCTTTAGCCTCTTCTTCAAAAATACCTAACTGAAACACGACAGAAGGATAAACCTTCTGCATACCAGCAACACCATACCCTACACCGCTCCCAGAAAGAGTAGCACCCTCAGAAAAAAAATCTCCCTCACTCTTCTCAACATCGACAACATCAGACAACATAAAACTCCTCGTTTGCTCACCAAGAGTTACCTCAACAACAGAGTCAAGAGGAATCAACTCGCCTTCACGAAGAGTAAAGAGGGCACGTCCGTTCAATTGTTCTCCCTCACGATACCGAGTATCAATATCCAAAGAGACTCTTCCTGTAGGAGAACTCTCTCGCAAAACAAAAAAAAAGATGAGTAAAATCAAAACAATCCCCCCCAAGAAATAGGGAGAAAAAAAGAATCGTCGCCGCACATGCTGTGGACCAATATATGTCGTAACAATCCTTCCATTTACTCGTTTATTCTCATATAAGTAAGGCCCATAAAGCTTACCACCTCTTCGCGTATACTTAACATGAACCACTGTCTTTCAAAGCCTCTTTTACAAACGTTCTATGAAAGAAAAAGTAACTATATAAGTATTTCTCCTACACAAAAGAGTCTATAACAGTTCTCCTACATTAAAATAAAGCTATTTAACACAAAGAACAAGCGCGAACTCCTCACGTGGGTCTTTATACAACTCGACATTCCGGAAATACAGCCCACAAAACTTTTTCAGCTCGCGCGCGTAATACTTGTACTGAATCATAACAACAACCTCATCACCACGCTTAAAAACAGCACGCTGTCCATTTCGACTAATAACCTTGTCCGTAGTAATCCGATACAGCCCCTCAAGTCGTCCATTCGCAAATCGCACATCAAAGCGAACCTCATCATCAGAAAAACCAAGGTAGCGCATTAGGTAAACAAACCACTGATCAAGAATAGGATGACGATACTTCGGCAAATCAACAAACCGCTTTCCTTTACGTATGCCATTCCCAATAACCAAAACATCTCCAGGAAACATGCGCCTGCTTATTTGATACAAAAATCCATTAATCTCAAAAGTAGAAAGGGTTGACCCTAGCAACAAGCACAAATTCTTTTGATAATCACTACTCCTCAGCACGCCAAGAATAGAACCAATATACCCAAAATCAGAAGAAAACGTCTTAATCTCACGCACCTTCCCTGAACGCATAGCACGTATGCGATTCACCGCTTGTTTAATCAATTGAGGACTAATATCAACAGGACAATAACGCACACGAACTGCCGGAGGCAAATGACGAATGAATATCTCCGACTTTAAACCATCGCCACATCCCATATCGATCAAATTAAAAGAATCTGACTCCAACAACCTAATAACTTTAGGAGTATGTGCCTTAAACAAAGAAACCTCAGGCGCAAGAATATTCTTTTTATACGGCTCAAACTGTTCAAGGCGGAGAAAACCCTTTACCAACTCAGGAGTCATATACCATAACTTCGAATCAGAAATATCCCATACTCGTGTTCCATTGTGTTTCGAATACCCTCGCTTAATGAGCTCTTTAAATACAATCTCATGTACATTCATGCAATATAGACGCAACAAGAGTTTTTATGCTTTATTCTTCTCGCATTTTCACTACATAATTATCACAAATATAGCAAGATTTAAAAGTGAATTTTTACTCCAATCCATGAGCCCTTGTAGTCTAGTGGCCAAGGACGCGGCCCTTTCGCGGCCGAAACCCGGGTTCGACTCCCGGCAGGGGCATTTTTTGATATAGCTTAGAAAAACCTAAATACAATCTATTCCTAACCCCCTTATGACTAAAGATTATTCTGAAGAGGTGATGCAACTTATTAAAAATTACAAGAAAGAAAATATAGTTTTTGGTAAGGAAATAGATTTTCTAGTTAAGAGAATTGGAATTTCTAAAGAAGAAATCGAAAAAGAGATATTGGACTGTAAAAATTTATTTCTAACTGAAAAGCAATTTAAAGATGGAGAAACAAGATATGCTTTATTCTTCATTTATGGTAAAAGAAAAGGAAGACAATATGTGATTATTTTTAGAGAAAAAGAAATGAGAATTATTACAATATTCCCCCTAGGAAGAAAAACACTCAAGCGATATACGAAAAAAGGTTTAAATAGATAGATAGCTGAATAGAATGATGAAAGAATATAGATTCCATTATGACAATGTAAGCGATGTTTTATATATTCAGAATACTGTCAAAAAAGTTGAAGAAAGCGTAGAATTCTCTGAAGATATTGTTTTAGACTTAGATAAAAAAGGCGTTGTTATTGGTGTGGAAATATTTTATGCTAGCGAATTTCTAAATTTATTTAATAAAGAAATTGATAAGGAATTTCTAGAAAATCTAAAAGGTGCTTATATTGAATATAGAGATTTCAGGAATATTTGGTTTATTGTATTAATGTTACAATCAAAGGATAAACGAATTACTCAGCCATTACCACCTTTAAGAAAGTCCGAATATGTTAGCCCCCTTATTCAACATTTACGATCCCAACAATATTAAAATAGAATGGAAAGATTTGCCTTTCTGGTTGAAAGGGGGGGATTGTAGGTGCTATATTTGGGATTTTCTTTTTATTAACTTCTTTAATAGGAACTTTCGCTTGTAATTGGAATCCCGTTGCTGGAGATAATGTTCCAGAGGGGTTATGTAAATCTCCTTTGATATTATTTTATGTTCCCTATATTGGAGTATTTTATTTAGGAGTGTTCCTTTTTTCACTGACGGGAATGGAAGGCAGCCCCGCTCTCGGAGCTTTTTTGTACATTATTGTGTTCCCTTTAATTTTAATCCTTTTCTTATTCTCGATCGGAGCACTCGTTGGTTTAATAATCAAGAAAATAAAAAATATTAAATCTAAATAAACGATTTTCTTCTCCTCCAATAAATGTACTAAACCAGTCTAAGCTCGATAGGGGCATAGGAGATACTACGAAAGAATAAATCTATACGTCTACATGAAAAAGCTTATAAATAGTGTAGACGTATATTCCTTATGGCCTATACCGAAATCAAAGAAAGGAATGGAAAAAAGTATTATTATAGAGTTATATCTTTAAGAAACGGCAATAAAATCTCCAAAAAGAGGAAGTATTTGGGAGTTGATCTATCAGATAATAGCCGTCTTTCAAAAGAGAGGGAAGCGGATAGAGAACTTAACGTAAAAAAAGAAATTAGAAAAAAAGAGATAATAGAAAAGTTAAAACGAAAGATAATTAAAATTTTAAGAAAGAATAAGATAAAAAGAGCAGGGATATTTGGGAGTTACGCCAGTGGAAAAGCAAAGAAGAATAGCGATATAGATATATTAATCATGCCTTCAAAAAGCATGAGCTTATTAGATCTTTCTGGATTAAAAATTGAGTTAGAAGATAAACTGAATAAAAAGGTTGATTTAATTAGCTATAAGTACATTCATCCTCACTTAAAAGACAGAATTTTAAAAAGTGAATTTAAAATAATGTGAAAAGAGAAATAAACTTATTTGTTGAAGATATCTTAAGTAGCATTAATGCCATAGAAGAATTTTCCAAAGACATGGACAAAAGAGATCTGCTTTCTAGTAGACTAAAACAAAGTGCAATTATAAGGGAAATTGAAATCATCGGAGAAGCAGTTAAAAACATTCCAGAACATATTAAAAACAAGTATAAAGAAATAGAGTGGAGAAAAATTGCAGGGATGAGGGATGTAATAATTCACAGTTACTTTAGAGTTGATCTAGATGCCGTTTGGAATGCAATCAAAAAAGATATCCCTAGATTGAAGAAACAAATAGAAAAAATAAAATAAAGTAAGTTAATAGATTTTCAAATTCCCTCACATACTCGTTAAGAAGATAAAAATCACAAAGTTTATATACTTGATTATATTGATATAATCATGAGAGGTTAAATTAGCATGATAGAAACAGAAGCTCAAGTTCGTGAATGGGGAAGGTCAGTTGGAATTGTAATCCCAAAAGAAGTAGTTATAAAAGAAAAAATAAAAGTTGGAGATAATGTTAAAATTTTAATAAAGAAAAAATCTAATCCACTTAAAGAGACATTTGGTATTTTAAGATTAAAAAGAAGCACAGATGAAATATTAAAGGAAATTGATAAAGAGGGTTGGGATGAGTGAACTATACTTTTTTGATACATATGCATTTTTTGAAATAATTAATGGCAATCCAAATTATAAGAAATATGAAGAAGTTAATGTTATAACAACTATTTTTAATTTAGCAGAATTAAACTATGGTCTAAAAAAAGAAAAAGATGAAAAAGCTGCCAATGAAATAACTGAAAAATATAGGCCTTTTTTAGTGGAAGCCACTCTTGATGATGTAAAAGAAGCAACAAGCTTAAAAATCAAGAATAAACAAATGTCAATTCCTGATGTTACGGGTTATATAGTAGCAAAGAAATATAATGCAAAATTTCTTACTGGAGATAAAGAATTCAAAGATATGCCTAATGTTGAATTTATAAAATAAATTGCTATACCCAGCCATACTCGGCAGGGGCATTGAAATCATAAAAGTTCAATCCCATCGAGGAGTTGAAGTTAAGATTTTTTGATTAGAATTTTAATTGGATTTCTCAAGATTTCTAAAGATATTTGAATCAATGTTAAACCAGCAAGAAAGATTAAAGTAGTCAAAGCCAATCTTAACATCATATTTTCCATAGAAGAACTTTCTGCTTCAAAAGGCGACACAACAACAAATAAATATCCATGATATCTATTATTGATAAAAATTGTATAGCTCATAGCTTGAATATCCATTTTAGTTTCCCATTCTCCCAATTCATTAAGTTCAATGTCATAAAAAGTTGTATCTGTTTTAATTAATTCTTCATTGAGATAATAATCATAATGGTTTACAAAGTTTCTTGTTATAATTAGTTCGCTATTTGGAATAAGATTCTCTTTGACATTTAAACTGAATTCTCCAAACCCTTGGGGTTTATCAGAATATCCTTGTTTTGGAGAAATTTTTAAATTTATCTTAAAAGGCTCTAATGTTTCGTTTCCGAGGTTAAATATTTTTATTGATTCCACCCGAAGAAAATCTCCATACTTGGCACTTGTTGGATTATTATAATCACTTTTAACTTCTCCAAATTCGTCAACATATTTCACAAAATAGGTTTCAACACAAAGTCCTTTCATATACATTGATTTGCAATCCATTCCCCTAATTTCTGTTTCTTTAAACACTAAATTTGGTATGTTCCAGCTAATGAAAAACCATATTATTACAAATACAATAATCAATCCTGTTTTCTTTATTTTATTCATATTTATCAAACAAAAGGAAGCTATTTAGAATTTACTATCTTAGTCCTCTGTCCGGAGTTTGACCGAAAAATAGTTATAATTCAATCTGAATGCATGGAAGAAACTTTAGTATTTATGGATGAGGGATTTTTAGATAAATTGACTAAATTATTTGGAGATGCTAAAAGAGTAAATGTAGCGATTTTGAGTAATTCTCCTATAACCCTAGACAGGCTCGGCAGAGACACCATTACGTACAGCAGTAAGAAGCTACTACTATTGCCGCCGCATCCTTCTCAAAACACGAGGACGGTAAAACACACCAAACAAAAACCCAAATGCCATTCCTGACAAATGAGCAATATTCCCCGTGTTATCAATCGGATTTCCAATAAGAAAACCATACGCCCCCAACACATCTCCCGCAGCCCAGATAAGCCCTGCAAGAAAGATCGGCATCGGCAATCCAAATGCCCAGATAACCATCAATGGTCGAACAACAATCAGCGCTCCAATAACACCAAAGATCGCACCACTTGCTCCTAACGAAGAGTCATAAAACATAATCGAGATAGCATTCGCCAAAATCCCTGAAACAAAAAACACTCGCAGAAACGCTCTCCCACCAATAAAACGCTCAAGAACACTTCCAAACAACGCAAGCGCAAACAAATTCAAGATTAAGTGTGCCAAGCTACCATGCAAAAAGATTGCACTAACAAATCGCCACGGCTGAAGAAAAGAACTTTTATCTAAAACAAATAGTTCACTAAACCGCATGAAAAGAATCTGAACCAAAAAAACAAGCGTAATGATTCCACACAACTTCAATGCATAAAACCGAAATCTGCTATGTCTCATCACTCCTAGAAAAACCGTTACATTAAAAAACTATCTCCACACCCTATACCAATGGCGGTTGTAGTTTAACGGTAGAATGTCAGCTTGTGGCGCTGAAGACGTGGGTTCGACTCCCATCTTCCGCTTTCATAGTTTCTGCACGGAGCGAAAACATGCATAAATACAAGATACTTCTATATGTCATGGCTTCCATTAAGATGAATATTCATAAGAACATCAGTTTAGAAGGAAGGCGAAGATCCCAGAACTAAACTAGCCCTTCTTCCAGAATCAAGTAATCGTAAGGATGAAGAGATTAAAGCTCTTAAAGATGCTATAGACCACATCATAAGCAAAATGGAAAAAGCAGGAATTAAGGTTTAGATTGCTATTCTCCTGTAAATATTAGGGAGTAATTCTGGAACTACTCTTGGATCGTCTACTTCTCTATATATACAATGATCTGCTAATGATCTAACTTCTTGATTTATCTCTCTTCCAGAAGCAATAACGACAGGCAAACATCCTCTTTGTTTAGCTTCTATGATTGCTTTTCTAGTATCTGCAATAGCATAAGACCCCTTGTATCCAAAGTCATGAGGTAGCCCCTCCATTAAGTAAAATAATAGTCTAGTCTTCTCTGGTTGTCTTGTAAGTAATGTCGTAGCGTGTCTTAGTCCAGCAGCGTCCCTATTTTGTTTTAATGGTCTCAGTCCCCCAATTACCCTTCTTACATTAGCATCATATGGTTGATGGAAATCTTTTATTAAATAAAATTCTACATTCCTCTCCGTTTCTCCAGAAAAGGTAGCAAGAGCATAGTCATCCCCAATTGCCTCAAGTGCTTCTGAAAAGTATATTTGAGCATGTTTTATTACATCAATAATCCTCATATCGGGATTTCTTACATCTAAAAATTTTCTTAATGAGCCACTATTTTCTGCAAGAACGAGAGAGGTTACAGACCTTTGATTCTTATAATCACGAGTATATATCTTTTCAGAAGGAGTAATACCTGCAATTTGTTCTGCTCTTGCCCTTACTAAAAGATCGTAGTTAATATTTCCTGTTAGTTGTCTGGTAACTCTTTGAAATTCTTCCGGACTTAAAGACTCAAAAGTTCTTCTCATTCTTTCTATTGCTGCGTGATCTCTTTGAAGGACTTGAAGAACATAATTATTGTCTTGTACATCAGGATAGTCTGTTTCAACAACTTGAACAAAATCCTCCTTATAAGCATTATCAGGATCACTCCATTCTCTATATCTAAATCTCTTTCCCAAAGTCAAACCGTCTTCTGGAGTAGCTACTAGATGTGAGGTATCTCTTTGTTCTTCCCTTTCTATAATCTCTATATCCAAATCTATCATTTTATCTTTTCTTTGTTCAACAGAAAGATCGTACTTTTTCTCTAAGAGTTTATAAGCTCTAGCTACAGCCTCAATAGTCTTCTCAACACTAGAATACTCATTTCTTAATCTACTAATTTCAGTATCAAGAATGTTTTCTAAATCTCCTTTCCTCTTTTGAGGACTACAACTACAAATCTCAAAAACGTAACCTCTGATATTTTTTATTGCAGGTGTTAAATCTTCTAATTGCCCCTTATCAGAAGCCATTAATGAATTAAAAGAGCTTAAATCTTCTCTCAGTCCTGGAAATCTCCTACCAAGTCTATAGTCTAATCTTGAAAACTCTAATAGCTCAAATAAAGCGCGTGCAAATTCAGGATTTTTGAATGAAGTAAAGAACGTTAAAGCAGATTTGTCATCTCCAAATCTTTCTGCTGTTTTTAGATCTATTTTTGACAGATCTAAGTTGTAAGTCCCAAACATAAAAGCTCCTGCTTGGTAAGAGGCAAGCGCCTTATATATCCTAAATCTGTCCTCGTCATTTTTTCCTACATTGACGACAGGAGGAAGGAAAAAAGTTTCCCCATCAAAAGAACAAGATAATGAAGAAGAATCTGACTTTTCTACTTTTATTGGTTTTCCTGTTAAAGCTTGTACGTAAGCAAGAACTCTTCCATGAATTTGAGATAAAGGAAGTCCGCCTACGGCTAATTCTAAATCGCTGCCGAAATAGCTATGTTTATCTTCTAAATACCCTTTTAGAGAACTTATAGTGGGATTAGTTGCCATAGCCACATTTATCCAGTTTGAGAATCCCTCTCTTAGAACTGGAATCCTCTGTTCAGCAGCTCTAGCATAAGCAACTAATAATTTATCTTTTTTCTCTAAAATATTTCTTCTAGCGTCTTCATCTTTGAATTCATGATTTAATATCTTACCAGCATAATCAATTACCTGTGCTCTAAATTTTGCAGGAATTCTTCCAATACATTCGGCAAGTTCGGCAAAGCAAGCGAGGGCTTGTGAACTACGGTTCCTACCATAAGAATCCATTCCTAAGAAAAGATCGTGCATTTTGGATAATTCATTCTGAGGTAGAATAGGGTATCTTCTCTCAACAGAATCTAAAATAATTGATTCTAAATTAGCAATTCTCCTTCTACCACTGGAGATTATTCGTTGCTCTACTCTAGATAATTCCCCTATGCAATAAGCTACGGTTTCTGCATCTTTGTTACTCAAGAAATTCATAAAGCGATCGACAAAATTCTCAACTTCGGGAGAAATTATGTCACTTCTCTTCTCTATTATTTTGTGTTTACCACCAATTATACGAATAACGCTATTCCAGTCTTTTTTATCTACTTTTTTTAATACGCAGGGTATAACGGGAATAATTTGAGGAGCATAATTGTGAATGATCCTTACCTCTCTCTCAATTGCAGCCATTTTCGTCTCCTAAATTGGTTTGACTACCCAAAACTATATTTAGAAAATATTCGGCATTTTTCTGATCGACAGAAACAGAATCAATAATTACTCTCCCTAATATGTCAATCGGCAACTGATGAGAGTCTCTGTCGAGTCTTGTACTTCTTTTTAATCGCTCCATAGATCTTCTCATTAGTTTTAAAGCTGTTTCTCTAGAGCCCTCATCTAAAGAGCAAAAACCATCAATCGCAGTACACATTTTTCTCTGAATTTCATCTATAGGATGAGAATCTCCTTTAGCCCTATAATAATCCTTTAATAATTCTGCTGATAAATCAACACACGTAGATTTATCTCTTGGACGAACTTCTTTTAATTGAGAAATATAAGCAAGTGTCTCTAAATAAGGTATTGTTAACGGTTTTTTTACCATTGTGCTCAATCTAATTATCTCAGCAACTTGAAGAGCTCCGTATCCCAAAACTCTTTCATCATGGGTGATTATTTCTCCTAGTGGTTGTGCAGAGCCTATAACGAGTGATCCCAACCCCTTATCTACGTTTTGTTCCATAGCTTCGAGAACTGTTGTAACAGACGCTCTAGAGGAAGGTGTACTCCCACGAAGTGCTAAGAGATTATAAATCGCTTTATCAACATTTAGGCGCCTTCGTATGGGTATCTTAGTTCTGACCTTTTCTATGGGTTCTCTAGACTCAAGAGGGACTCCTTGTAATGTCTTAAAATATTCAGCGGCATCATCAGAACCCAGTCTTTGACCTTTAGCAAGATCGAACATGAAGTCTTCAAGACCGTACAGAGCGCCTTTCCGTGCGAGAAGATCTAAAAAATGTATGTGGGAGGGATGATACCTTGCTAGATGATCTCTGCTTACACGTACGTATCTACCTAGCCCATAACCTAAATCCTTACCTTTCCAATCAAGAGCCAAATGATCAAGGCTGTTTACCCAAGCTGAAACAGCCGGAGTTGGCAAAGGAGCAAACCGAGGCCTTTTCTCGGCTTTTTTTAATTTGCCAATCCCTAAAAAATCCATACATAGATTTCTTCCCTCCCATATATAATAAGGTTTACAAGAGAAATTCGTTATCTTTTGAAGAGCTTGAACGAACAAAGATCTTCTTTCTGGGCTTTTTTTAAGAGCATCATCTCTATAAGTGGCGTAATATTTTCTCCAAAATTTAGAAGCTTCTTCTACTGGATTTTCTTTTTTATCATAATGTAACTGAGAATATTTTCTAACTGTTGCTAAGACTGCATCTTTATCTTTCTCGCTTATTTTTGCTTTCTTTACTAATTCTTCCAGATCGTTCATGATTCAATTTTCTTTCACACATTTTATTTACTTGGAAAATAATTTTTGATAACGTCTCCAAGTCCCTTCCTTAAATCTCGATAGACGTCAACATCATCAGTAATCGGATTTAAGATAGCCATCTCACAGGCTCTTAATGGATTTATGTCGTTCCTAATCAGCTTTCCTGCATGAATCAGCAATCTCGTACTTGCTCCTTCATCTAACCCCTTTCCTTTAAGATTCCGTACTCTACCACCAATGTCAACAAGACAATCCGCTATATTTTTATCCACTTCTGCTTCGTGAGCAACAATCTTTCTTTCAAGTCCAGCTGGAGGATAGTTAAAATCTATCGCAACGAAACGTTGTTTTGTACTTTGTTTAAGGTCTTTCACTTTTCTTTGATAACCTGGATTGTAAGAAATTACCAACATAAAGGAATCTGGTGCTCCAAACACCTTACCTAACTTTTCAACAAATAAACTTCTTCTATGATCTGCTAGAGGATGGATAACCACAATTGTATCATTTCTAGCTTCAACAATTTCATCTAGATAAAGAATTCCGCCATTTTTAACTGCAACTAATGCGGGTCCTTCCTGGTATTGGCCAGTAATTAAATACCTTCCTTTTAGATCGTCCGCATTTAAGTCTTCATGACAAGGAACAGTTACTAAAGGCACTCCTATGAAACTTTCATCTCCTTTTGTAGCTTTCCTAAGCTTATTTAACTCATAAGCCATTCTCTCAACAAATCTACTTTTTCCACATCCTGTAGGGCCCTTTAACATAACAGGAACCCTCTCTCTGTAAGCTGCCATAAAAATTTCTGTTTCTCCATTTACATCAACATAAAAAGGCTCTTTTTCTGGTCTATATTGAGATATATCAAATTCTGCTAGGCTCTTTCTAGAATCCATACCTACCCCCTCTCAGAACCAGGCATTAAAGTCTTACTTGATCTAGGAAGTAATGGTTCGCCATTTTCAACTCTCCCATACATCAATTGAAGAATCACTTGATTATTTACATTGTCCATGACAGCTTCCTGTTCCAATTGTCTCTTTGTTTCTTCATTACGTTGAGATCCAAGAGCAGCGCTTAACCATACAAGAGATGTATCAACATCTAATTCAATTAACTGGTTTCTTTCTATAAAGACCCTTCTTCTGCACTCAGGAGTATCATCTGGAGTACTATATTGCCATCGGTAACCCTCTATTTCTATAGCTTCGGAAATTACATAATCCGGCAATGGTACAGCTAGAGCATAATGAGTATCTCTCCTTGTTGATGCATGGTCAGGTCTCATCTTCTCACCGAAATAAATCGAACGTCTCATAGCTGATTGACGCATAGCGGTGTCCATTGAAGTTTCCGCCCTCTGTGTTGGATAGAAATCAGAGAGTTCCGACTCGCCAGCATTTACTATTTCATCTATTGGTACGTCTCCTGGTCTTTCAGGCATTTTATTTTGAATACTTCCAGTTTTATTACTACTAAGTGACTTTATAAACCTTTCGTTTATCTCCTGGCTTTGTTATCTGATTACATAGAATAAAGAAAAACAATTATCCATTATACCTAAAGGAAATGGAACCTAGTTTCAATCACAGAAACGAGAGTGTTTTTAACTCAATGTCGATATATGCGTAAGGGGGCGAGTTTAGTCCGGATTTGTACTAATCACAAAAACCTTAAATAAAACTGAAACATAATAAATATATGAGCAATAGACGGAACGATCGTATCTCTCTTAGTAAAGTACTTAGTCCATTTACTCTTAGACTAAGTAAAATAGAAAGTAGAGAATTAGAAGATCTCGTGCTAGACTGTAGAGAAACAAAGGAGCATATTGTATCAGAATATATAGGGCACTACATCCAGCTAGAACCTAAAGAAAGGAATCGTGCAAAAAAACAATTCCGAAGAAGAGTACTCGCCATACTGCCGGCCAGCATAAAAGAAAAAATCCCCATTCATATTCAACAAAAATATGAATATAACCCTGCGTCTAGTGAAGGCTTTGTCCCATTGCATACAGTGATTGATCCGTTCCGTCTTTCAGGCCTAGACCATAAAATTGTATACGACACAATCTGGAATACACCAAGATTAAAACAAAGAGTAGTATTGATAGCAAAAGATAGGCTACGTCCTTACATAAGAATAAGGGGTTTATACTTCTTTAGGAGAGATGTTCTCGAAGAACTTCCAGAAGATTACAAAAAACTTCTCCCAGAAAAAATAACACGAAAGTACACACAACAACCTTCTATTTCTACAATAAAACTCCAATAAAAGAAAAGTAATAAACTATAAAAAGATCACTCTGCTTTTATAAAAATGAAATCAGAACCAGACACGGTCAAAGGCTTCCAAGATTTTTTACCGCCAGAATCACTAAAACGACAAGCAATAAGAAAAGTTATCGAAAAATGGATGCGATGTTTTGGCTTCATCCCAATAGAGACACCAATAATCGAATTCGAAGAATCAATGCACCAAAACACAGCTCAAAACGAACAACCCGATGAAGCAATCTCAGATAGATTCAAACTCAAAGATCGCGGTGGGAGAAATCTTGGTTTACGCTACGAATTCACCTTTCAACTTGCGCGCATCTTTAAGCAAAACCCAACAATAAAATTACCCTTCAGAAGATACCAAATCGGCGAAGTCTTCCGTGATGAACCAATAGGGCAAAACAGGTTCAGACAATTCACTCAATGTGATGCAGACATTATCGGTGACCCTTCGCCAACTGCAGACGCAGAATGCCTCGCGCTCGTTGCAGCCATACTCAACGAACTAGACATAAATGCGGAAATCCAAGTTAACAACAAAAAACTTCTTACAGCAATAATCGAAAGCGTTGAAATTGAACACACACAAGAAATCATGAGAGAACTTGACAAGATAGAAAAAGTTGGTATCGACCAAACAAAAATAAAACTAAAACGCTATGCCTCAACAAATCAAATCATCACACTCTTTAAACTTCTAGAAAAAGGGATCTCTTTTTTTAAAGAAAATGCCTTCGCAGGCACTGACGAACTCCAAGAACTCATTGATCACGCTGATCTCTACAACATAAAAATAAAACCAAATCCATCGCTCGCACGCGGACTAAGTTATTACACCGGCAACATCTTCGAAATCCGAGAGTCTGGAAAAGACGCTATTGCTGCAGGTGGGCGATACGATAAAACAGTAGGCAAATACCTTGAGAAAGAGATCCCAGCGGTAGGAATCTCATTCGGACTCGAACGACTCACAAATCGAACAACACCCTCGTACGAAAAAATACCCAAAGTCATGATCATCTCAATAAATCAAAAAGAAGCAACAATAAAACTTGCAAAAAAACTGAGAAGCAGAGAAATTTCAACAATAATAGAATTAAACAAAGCAGGAAAAGCACTCGAATACGCAAACGCCTACTCTATTCCCTATGTTATCTTCCTCGGTTCAGAAGAAGTAACGCAGAAAAAATTCAAGATAAGAGAAATGTCCTCGGGTAAAGAATCACTCCTCACCGAAGCACAGATCATAAAAGCCCTCACAAAATAAAAAACTACTCGGAACGCTCTTCTTTTTCAGCAGCAAACGCCTCCTCAACCTCGCGACGCATCGCTTCCAAGAGAGGAGCATGGTGTTTCTCATAGTGATGCTTCATCCAGACCCAGATCTCATCCAGATGTTCCTCTTGCTCTAAAAAGATCTTATGTTGGTTATCCAGATGCAACAACGGGATAAACGCAGCAACACGCTCTTCATTCGTCTCTCCTGCAATCTCAGAAAACGCCATTCTCCGCTCAGTACGCGAAAAGAGTGATTGCACACGTGCATACACGCTCTTCATCCGATCTCGAATACTAACAGACTGCCGGGGAAGTGCAATCTCAGTTTCAAGTTCATACTGTCTCAGACGCACAATCTTCTGTATTCGCCTATTCTCGGTCGATATCGCCTTCCCTAACGCAGCCATCAATTCCTGTAATGTCACGCGCCGAAAACGCGGAAGCGGCGTTCGCGGCACAAGAGCAGGCACCTCCTCATCAAACTCAAGTCGTTCCTGAACATGTTTGTTATCCTTCTTTTCTCCAAACAAAATACTATCCAAACCTGGAATATACTCACTCAACAAAATCTCAGACTTAATCCGCAACAACAAAGAAGCAGCAAACAAGACCTTACTTGAAATAAAAAAACTCGCTTCTTCCAATTCACGAATACGATCCAAGAACTTATGCGTCAACAACACCAAATCAATATCCCACGGATCTAACTGCTCGCTGTTAATAAGATCATATATAAGTGACTGCCAGCTTAACTGTTCGCCGAACAGCAAACCGTGAATCTGCTCCTGCCCAACGCTCCCGCGCTGCACAGCATTCCTTCTCAAAAGATCATCCATACACTAGAGTAACGAAATAGATTTAAATGCCTTTCTATTCTCAAACGTAAGGAGGCATAAAACTGCCGTAACATAAGAGTAGGGAATGGAAAAATAGATGTTCCCATTAAGAAGTTACAACAAACCGAAAAGTTTAAATAGGTATTACTCATATGAATACTATCACCTCTTTTTGCCCAGGGGAGGACGTTTAATCCATCTATTTCAGTTTGGAGTAAACCTCCTCCTCAAGGGTTTAATGAATCTGTGAATCCTATAAGGGTTTAAGAAAACAGCATTCTTCAAGGCTTCCAAAAAAGTCCTTTGTATAAGGCATGGAAGCATATCCGAATGTTAGACAATACACACAAAGGTATGGAGCATTATAATCCTCCCTCTACCAGTGAAAAAGTAAAAGAGAGGTGATAAAATTCATTCTAACAAATCCTTTTCTTATGTAAGCATCACATTCATCTTTATTTTTTACAGAAGACTTCTTTATTAAGAAACTGACATTACGCTGTTTCCAAGAACTTTGTAAAGTGACATTTCCCACAGTACAATCGTGTTTTATGATTTGCTAAAAAAACACCAGGGCCGCAACGCGGACAAGAATTAGGATTAACGCTAATACGATCGCCAGAAACAGCATAAAAAACATATTTCTTACTTGTCAGCTTATTCTTATGGGGCTTCTTTCCCTTTTTCGCATGCGCCTTCTGTGTCATTGTTGGCTTCTTGCTACCTTCATCCCGAGCCATTACTACCCCCTACAACACTCTTCACCTTCGCCTTCGGCTCAAAACGTCCTTTATGCTCAATCGAATCGTACACAAACGCCTCAATCAAAAACTCATTCAAACCAAAATTATTCTTAACAGATTTAATAACAACATGTTCTGGCGCAACCTTCAAACATTCAACAATCTTTTTATGAGAACCCTCAAATCCAGGATTACTCTCACTCGGTAAAACAATCTGTACCTCCCGCCGCTTCAGCAAATCATTACGAACATCATCAACAAGTTCCATCTACACCCTTATCGCATACACTCCTTTTTCTTTTATCTTCAGATTCCGCGCGAGCTCTGATTCCTGAGAGTCCAATATAACAATCTTCCCCTTAGGACTATCGCTACTTTCCTCCGACCCACAGCGAGGACACTTTGTTCCAGTATAAATCGTCTTACACGCCTTACACGCCTTCTGTCCCACCATCTTACGCTCCCTTCTCTCCCTTCTTTTTCGCACGCCCAACTTTCTCAGCCTTCTTCGCAAGCGGGATCTTCTTCCGACGATTCTCTTCTATCCACTGCAGTTTTCCAAGTCCAGGTTGTCTCATCGTCAACCCAATCTTAGGAATATCAGACTTATAACTTATCGCTACAATTCGCGCAAGACAATCATCGCCCTTTCCTAAATTCCGTTTACTCGACTTTCCTGTTAATGTCCCACTCTTACTCAACGAGACATAGTCCTCCATCGTCTGCGAAATATGAATCATTCCTTGTGCAGGCCCTATCTGCATAAAGGCTCCAAAATTAGTAATCTCTGCAATAGTCCCGTACACAAGCTCATGCAACTCCGGCTTCCAAACAAGCAGCGTAAAAATAGACCTATAGTACGCAGCCCCATCACCCGCAATAATCACACCATCGTCAATATGCTCCACAGAAAGAACAAGAATCACGTACCCAAATTCCTTACGCACACTATCAACATAATCCTCATCCAGCTGCTTCTCAATAGCCTCAACAGTCGGCAAGCCAAAATGCCTTGGCTCAACACGAACATGATCGTCAACGCTCAATAAATAAAACATCGTAGCTCCTTTCATATCCAACATGAAACGCTTTAAAAAGCTTGCTATCGTCACGAAAGAGCCCGGATGGCACAATGGTACTGCGCCTGTCTCGAGAACAGGTTCCCTTCGGGGTCTCCAGGTTCGATTCCTGGTCCGGGCGTGTAGCAAAACTGCAACATTTAGGAAATGCTTAAACGGAAGATTCCAGAAAGCGAGAAGAAAGCAATAAGTAAATGTAGTAGAAAAGTTTAAATAAGTGATACCACTTACTATCACATGACTAATATAACTTTATCGATTGATGATAATGTGTATAGAAAAATGCGTAAATATTCTGAAGTTAGATGGAGTGATTTTGTAAGGAAGATAATAAAAAAAAGGATTGAAGAATTAGAACTATTAGACAAAAGTGCAAGCAAGGAAAGTATTCTTACTATGTTGGCTTCTGAAAAAATCCTAAAGAAAGATTGGGATAATAAAGAGGATGAGACTTGGGATAATGTATGAACAGGGAGATATCGTCTTAATTCCATTTCCATATTCTGATTTAAGTGAAAACAAACAAAGACCCGCGTTGATTATCTCTAATGAACTAATTAATAAAACAGAAGACAGAATTTGCTGCTTAATAACAAGGAATTCTAGAAAGGAAGACGTGGTAATTAAAAACGAAGATTTTGAAAGTGGAACTCTGCCATTTAAGAGCTTTGTAAGACCCCAAAGAGTATTTACCATACATCAGGGAATTATAAAGAGAAAACTTTGCTCTATAAATAGAAATTTTCATGATACAGTTGTTAATACGTTGCATAAATACATAAGAAGAAATTAAAATGATAACTCAAAAGTATTACAATTCTAAGACGTGGAGACTAAGAAAAATAGATAGTTGTAGAGATAAAGAGCCTATTTTTCGATTTAAGAAATTAAAGAGCGGAAAAGAATTTCCTTGTTGTGATTATCATGGAACGTGTATAAACAAAGCTTACGCAGAAGTCTTTCCTGGAGCGCTTAAAAAAGGGAAGGGTTGGTGCTATCTTTGCAAAAAACATTACTATGCAGAAGAGAAAAGATTGAAGTATAAACTTCCTGCATGTTTAAACGTTGAATGGTGACTGTTTAGGAAAATGTAAAGAAATTAATCCTAAGGATTAATCATACAACACAGCAACACCATGCAAAGCTTTATATGCTTATTATTTGAATAATAGTAATAAATGCAAGGAGAACAAATGAAAGGTAAAATAAAGTTTTTCAATGAATCGAAAGGTTTCGGCTTCATAATAAGTGAAGACGGAAAAGAATACTTTGTCCATAGCACTGGACTAAAAGCCGGAGTCTCTCTTCGTGAAGGCGATGCAGTCACGTTTGAGATTGAACAAGGCGACAAAGGTCCAAAAGCTTCCAAAGTCTCTAAAGATTAATAATAGTAAAGAAGAATTCTTTTCTTTTTATTTCATGATGAAAAATTTTATATTACCGCAATTCACTCCATCTTGAAAGATGGTAGATTTCATAGTTACTAAAGAAAGCAGGGGTTCTGAACTCAAAATTACGTCGTAATTTTGCTACATTGCATTCTCGCTATCGCTCAGGTCGTTGAACAGGCACTAAACGGCTCAGACTCTATAAGTCCTCGATCCATATTTGCTAACGCAAACATCTGGACTGCCTCCTTATTTTAGGGGTTCACTCCATAGATATAATTAAGAATGCAGATAACGTTAAATAAGCTATAGGAGAAGAGTATGTTCACATGATTGTGATTAATTTTAAGAATTATGTGTATGGAGAGAACGCGGTTGTACTTGCACAGTTGATTGAACAATATATACCGAAAGCGATTGTTGCGGTTCCTACCGCCGATATTTTTGAGGTAAGTGCCGAGAGCCGATTAAAGGTTTATAGTCAGCATATTGATACAGTTCCAACGAAGAAAGGAACTGGCTTTATAACAGCGAAAGATGTTCGCGAGGCTGGTGCCGTTGGGACGTTGTTAAATCATTCAGAACATAAACTCTCATATGATGTTATTGTTAAGGCAATGAAGTCATGTAAGAAAGAGAAATTAAAAGTTATTATATGTACCGCATCTATCCCGGCCGCTGAGCGATTAAAACGATTAAAGCCATATGCAATGGCATTTGAAGACCCTCTGTTAATCGCGAGCAAGAAATCAATAACAGCATATAGATCAAGTGAGGTAAAAAAATTTGTTTCTGTATTGCAAAAAACGAAGATTATTCCATTATGCGGTGCTGGTGTACATTCGCGTGAAGATATTCGAGCAGCGTACATGTTAGGATGTAAAGGAGTATTAATTGCGTCAGCGATTGTTGCTGCAATAAAACCTCAGGAGATCTTACAAGAGATTGCAGACATTGTTTAAGCGTTTAAGGCAAAGGTATAAAAGTAATTCTTGTTCTTGTATGAGAGAGGTGAAGTATGTTCATTAGTGTTGATATCGGAGGGACAAAGATTGCCATCGGTGAGGTTTCTCGAGGAAGAGTTGTCCGAAAGATTAAAGTTAATACAACGAAGAATAAAAAGGCTGTCTGGAAGAGCGTTGTTAAAGCGATTGCTAAGATTCAAGGAAATAGAAAAATTGAAAGAATCGGAATGGCGATTGCTGGATCAATCGATCATACAAGGGGAGTAATTGTATATTCGCCAAACATGAGGTTTCTTGATAACTGGCCTATCGCAAGGGAATTAAAGAAGTATTTTAATTGTGAGGTCGTTATTGATAATGATGTGAATTGCATGGGGCTTGGAGAGAGTCTATTTTGGAAGTGCGACAACCTCATTGTTTTAGCCTTAGGAACCGGTGTTGGTGGAGGCGTTGTTATCGATGGAAAGATTTATCGCGGACAGGGTTTTGGCGCCGAATTAGGACATATTGTTATTGACTATCATGGATTAAAATGCAGTTGTGGTAATCACGGCTGTTTAGAAGAGTATGTTTCTGGAAGAGGAATTAGACGTCTTGGAAGAGCATACTTAAAAAGAACTATTGATCCCCTAGGAATACAGCACCTTGCTGAAAAAGGAGACAGGAATGCGCTGAAGGTTTATCAAACAGTTGGAAGGTATCTAGGTGTTGCAATCGCAAGTTATGTAAATATTTTTAATCCTGAGCTAATTGTTGTTAGCGGAAGTATTCGAAAGGCCTCACACCTCTTTATAAAGGATACGCTGACAGAGGTTCGTAAACGTGCATTTAAAACGAACCTTTCGCGGACAAAGATTGTTGTTTCAAAGATTGGAGGGGATGCTGCACTTGTTGGTGCTGTAAGCCTAAGTGCATAAGTTCTATCGCTAACCGCAAGGTTTTAATAAAAGAAAGTATTCAAAGAAAAATAGCAAAGAGGTTAAAAGAGGTTATGAATATAGCGATAAACGGGTTCGGTAGAATAGGGCGAACTGTTTTGCGGATTGCAGTTGATCGCGGACTGCATGTTATTGCAATTAATGATGTGCACGGTGTATCTGACGCAGTATACCTCCTGCAGCATGACTCTGTATACGGAACGTATGATAAATCCCTTGTGGAAAGGAGAGGACACTTTCTTCTGAATGGAAAGCAGGTGCAAGTATTGAACGAGCTTGATCCTGCAAAGCTACCGTGGAGAAAACTCAGCGTTGATGTTGTTGTTGACAGCACCGGTATGTTTCGCGAGCGTTCTGGAGCTTCGAAACATTTGTTTGCTGGCGCAAAGAAAGTGGTAATTACTGCACCCGCGCCACAGTCCGATATTCTTATTGTACCGGGAGTAAATCATGAAAAGTTAAAAAAAGATCACGGAATTATATCGGTTGCCTCATGCACAACGAATTGTCTCGCACCAACATTAAAAGTCCTAGACGATAAGTTTGGCGTTGAACGAGCATTTATCACAACAATCCATGCATATACAAATGATCAGTCGTTACATGACGAGTACCATAAAAAAAGGAGGCGAGGCAGGGCTGCCGCATATAATATGGTGCCGACATCAAGTGGGGCAATAGAAGTAACCGGAGAAGCGATACCACACCTAAAAGGAAAGATTCAGGGATTAGCGGTACGCGTACCGGTAATTTGTGGTTCGTTATTGGATGTAGTTGCTGTTTTAAAAAAGCCAACTGATAGGAGTACGATTAACAGAGCGTTTAAGAGGGCGAGTGAGCATGAGTTAAAGGGCATTTTGGAGTATAGCGAGGATGAATTAGTTTCGAGTGATGTTATAAAGAACCAACACTCTACGGTCTTTGATTCGTTATTAACTGAAACAAGCGGACATCTTGCCAAGGTATTTGCGTGGTATGACAATGAATACGGCTATTCGTGTCGTGTTGTAGATGTTCTTCAAATGCTGCAGAAGTTTGTGAGGTAGTGTATGCACTATCGAACACTCGATGATATCAATGTTTCTGGAAAGTGTGTATTGGTACGGAGTGATTTAAATAGTGAAGTTCGGAATAGGAAGGTTGTTCCAGGCGAGAGGATAGGCGCAAGTACTATAACAATCAAGGAATTACAGAGCAAAAGAGCACGTGTTGTTGTAATTGCGCATCAAGGAAGAAAAGGTAAATCCGATTTTACAGATTTAAAACAGCATGCACGTTTGTTGAATAAATTCGTTCATGTTCGCTTTGTTAATGATGTCATAGGAAAAAAGGCCTTACACGCAATTAAGAATTTACAAGCAAGAGAAGTTTTGTTATTAGATAATGTGCGTTTTGTTAAAGATGAATTTAGTTCTAGGAAGGATAATAAACTCGTAAGGGTTCTAGCGCCTTTATTTGACTATTATGTTAATGACGCTTTCTCTGTTTGCCATAGGAGACATGCTTCGATTGTTGGTTTTCCTAAGGTGTTGAGTTCTTGTGTTGGAAGATTAACGGAGAAAGAATTGAGAAGTTTAGATAAATTAAAGATGAAGGATTGTTTGTATATTTTGGGAGGTTCTAAAGCAGAAGATAATATCTCGTTGTTAGAAAAAGAAAAAGTTATTACGTGTGGTATTTTTGGGCAGTTATGCTTGATTGCTAAGAAATATAATTTAGGAGCGCAAAATAAATTTTTAAAAAAAGAATTAAAGATTGTACCTACTTTGAGGAAAAATGGAGTTGAGGGGGTTGTAACCCCTTTGGACTTGGCTATTAAGGTTAATAGAAGAAGACAGGACTTGAAAGTAGAGGAATTCCCTTCAAGATACGAGATTTTCGATATCGGTCCCGAGACACAAGATATTTATGCTAAAATAATTCTAGATGCTAAGAAAATCTTTATGAAAGGAACTGCGGGATACTGCGAGGAAAAGCAATTTTGTAAAGGCACTAAGATAATTTTAGAAGCGATTGCGGCCTCTAAGGCGTTTAGTGTCTTAGGAGGAGGGCATTTATCATCTGCTGTTAAAAAACTGAAGATTAATAAAAATAAGTTTGGTTACATCAGTTTAAGCGGAGGGGCGACAGCTTGGTATCTCGCTGGAAAGAAACTACCAGGACTCGAGGCATTGAGAGGAAATTAGAAAAATCTCTTTTTATCAGCCCCCTTATTCAGCAAGTCCCAAAGTCTGTCTAAAACAGGTTTTGGAATAGTTACTTCCTTCAGTTTGTTCAACTTCTCAAATCTCTCTCCCAAAGAGATAATAGCAAGTTCGTTACCTAATTTTACCTGATCTTCAGCTTCTTCTATAATAACATCCCAACTAATCTGGTTTTTTTTAATAAGAGTAGCAATATCGTCTAAATCTTTAGCTCTTGAAGTAACACTCTTCATAATGATGATATCATGAATATCGGCTACTTTTACTATAAGATTTTTTCCAAACTCGTGTATCATACCCGCTCTTTTTTTCATATTCTCTGAAAATAGAGAAGTAATAATTTTATTCATAAACAAATCAAAACGAGCATTTAATAATGAAATTATAATCGGAACATTATCTTTTGGTTTGTAAAATAGAGTTGTATCAGACTTTTTCGCCCCCAATTTTTTGAGAGCATTAGTAAATCTATTTCTATCGTCTTGCTTGTCGAAAACCAAATCCACATCTAAAGTTGTATCTTTTATATTCCTTAACATCATTGCCGTACCTCCTATGGCATAAACAACCATTTTCTTCTCAATAAGATCTCCGATTGCAATAAGAACCTCTTCTTGTTGTTTTATATCAATCATTTTTATAATCCTCTAAGTCAGCAAGATTTAATGGAATATAGACCCTCCATTTTTTTTCTAAGTCTCTAAAATCGTCTGAAGAAAAAGGTTTTATTATATACTTAAAATGTTTTGTTTTTTTTCTTTCGGCTTGATTTAAGAATCTTCTTGGTATTCTTTTTACTTTTTTCACTACCCTTCTTGAAACGTCATAAAGAGCGACAATCTCATTTACCAAATCTTCTTTTTTTGCTAGAGTATATAAAAAACTCCAATGAGCTATTTTTCGGAATAAGGCTAGAGAAGCAATTAAATAACGAATATCTTTTTGTTTTATTGCATAAATAAGTGCCTCTTCGCAAGAAGGGATCCTCCCATGAACATAATAAGGATTGGAAGATGCGAGTTGAATCGGCGAGGCTTCATTAATCACATCAGTATAACTTTTTCCTCCTTGTTTATTCCTTAAAGAAATAATATAGGTTCTAATCTTTCCAGCACCATAAATAGTTTTTACATAGCCTCTCTTTCTAAGCCGATATATAATATAAATCGCTCTGGCTCTATCTACGTTAAACTGTTTCTGGAGCATTTCAATTGTTTTTATTCCTTCTACTTCCCTAAATAACTCTTCTATCTTCATAATTAAATCTATATTAACTTATATATAAATCTTTCTATTATCTATACCAAAGGTTAAATATATAGATAATAATATATAAATAAACTAAGTCTATAAAATATCTAGATAAAGTATCTCCTACGATAGTTAATATGTATAAACAATCAATATCGAATATAACGTGTAAGAAAACGAAGGATATATATAATCGAGATATTTTTTGTACAAGATAAAAAGAGAGAAAAATGAAATTCGATATAATAAGTGTTGGAAGTGCCGTTATTGATGCGTTCGTCTATACCGATGTGCCAGAGATTGAGCGAAAGTTATGTTATCCTGCTGGAGCGAAGATTCCAGTGAGAGACATAAAGTTCTCAACAGGAGGGAGCGGTGCGAATTGTGCAGTCGGATTTTCTCGGCTTGGATTGAAAACAGGATACATAGGAAAAGTTGGAAAGGATGAGAATGGAACAAGAATCCTAGATGAGTTAAAAAAAGAGAAGGTTATATTTCTAGGTCATGGAAGCAAGGAAACAACAGGGTTTTCAGTCATTTTGGATAGTCGTGAGCATGAGCGGACAATTCTTACTTATCGGGGAGCAAATGATACTCTAAGCTTCGATGAATTACCCTTAAGGAAATTTGATACAAGCTGGTTTTATCTCTCTTCGATGAGTGGAGAATCATTTTTGACAGAAGTTCAGTTGAGTGAATGGGCAATGAAACGAGGGATTATGATTGCATTCAATCCAAGTAGCTATATAACAAAAAAAGGAGTCTCCTTTATCCAGAGATTATTAAAGAACGTGTATATTTTAATTCTGAATGATGATGAAGCGCGAAACTTGGTTCCTCGCGGAGATTTGTTTCAAGGGTTGCTTGCACTCGGGCCAAGAATTGTTTGTATCACCTACGGAAAGAAAGGAAATAGCGTCTCAGATGGAAAGCACGTTTTTGTATCCTATCCAAGACCAATAAAACTTGTCGAGAGAACTGGCGCAGGAGATGCGTTTGCTGCAGGGTTTGTAAGTACTTTTATAAAAACGAAGGATATAAGATTTGCAATACAAGTAGGATCAGTAAATGCAGAATCAGTCATAGGAATTGTTGGTGCGAAGAATGGCTTAATGAACTGGAACAAGGCGCTGAGAGAGATAAAAAAAAGACCAGTAAGAGTTAAGGAAAGATCTACTCCCCACTAATCTGGATAACAAGTGTTCTCGTCCTTGATTTAATGTCAAAGTCAATGAAAACAACAGATTGCCAAGGTCCGAGGAGAAGTTTCTCGTTTTGAATAGGAATAGTAAGTGAATGAGAGAAAAGCATAGCACGAAGATGGCTATGCGCATTACCATCATGATGATGGTAAGTATCGCTTCTTAAAACAAGTCTCTCGAAGAGTTCTCGTGTATCCTGAATAAGACCTGGTTCATACTCCATTATCATCGGTACTGCTGTCGTGTGAAGTGAGTTGACGAGGACAGATCCTGCTTTGATCTTCGACTTTTTTAGAATTTCTTGTATCATAGCTGTTATGTTCACAATATTACTACCGCCTTTCGTATTTATGCTAACTGTCTCAGTATAAATCATGAGAGCGTGATTGCTGTAGGATATATAAACTATAGCTAGGGACGTGAATAAGAGTCAAGGGACTTCAGTATACCGAATACTCGGCACAATTCATCTCTCAGCTAAAGCAAAGAGGGTTCTTGCACCTTTCTAAAAATTAGGATGTAAAGAATGTTTATAGAGATTTTAAAAATAATTTGTAAACATCTTCAGATGGTTTAATTCCTGTTACTTCCTGCAAGCTTCTTAAATCACTTAACCATCCTTCTCTGACATAAGTTGCATATCCTTCTTGAACAAAATCTTCAGATAATTTTGGTTTAATTCCTGTTACTTCCTGCAAGCTTCTTAAATTGTCTAACCTTCCTTCTCTGACATAAGTTGCATATTCTTCTTGAACAACATCTTCAGATAATTTTGGTTTAATTCCTGTTACTTCCTGCAAGCTTCTTAAATCATTTAACCATCCTTTTCTGACACAAGTTGCATATCTTTCTTGGATTCTTCTTTCTACTTCTACTCTATCAAACCCTATTGATTCAGCAACATTCAATATATCTTCTAATGCCATTTTAATCTTCTTACAAGCAAGATAAACTCAGACTTTATAAAGCTTTCGCTCATTCACTACTAAAAAGTTACTATGATAAAAAGGGCGGGCACTTCCTAAAAAAATCATGAGAGCGTGATTGCTGTAGGATATATAAACTATCGCCCATTATACGAATCAATCTAAATCTTTCTGTTCAACATCCACAGACTTACTAACAAAATTAGGATTGCTAACAACTGAATTTCTATACCTTGGAATGGTAAACTAGCAAAAGAAAAAGAAATGCCAAACAGTCCTAAAATAAGCGGGAAGACTCCAGTAACACATAAAGGACAAACTCCTGCTACTAAACCTCCAACGGTACCGATAGTAGCAACGGTGCCTGCTTCTTTGCACTGTTTTCTTTCTTTATATTTAGCGTAAACATACACTGAATTTATGGCAACGAGTAATCCAATGATGAGCGATAGAAAAATAGATAAACTAAGTTTAGCCCAACTAACTGTTCTTGCATATATTATGATAAGAGGTATTGTATTATAGAAACCACTTAATAGAGTAAGAAATAAAAGATACATTGCGAAAATAATAATCGTGGCATAGATATAAGGCTTTCTAAAAACTATTTTCATTTTCACTATAGTTCTCCAATATCTAATTTATTCTTTGTGATGGCAAGATTACAACTGTGATGTACAGTACACCATTCTTCACACTGTTCAGCAAATCTTTTGTCTTTATAAATTAACTTGCAATCATCACATTGATAAACTCTTTTTTTACCTAAGACGACTTCTTTTACCATGGTAAGTTTATTCAACAACTAAGGTTCCATATCCCATACCCATCGAGCATGCAAACGTAAACGTTCCTTTCTTTGTTGGAGTGAAGTCAATTGTTTCGCTAGGAGTTTTAGCATATTTTGAAACTCCTAAATCCTTTATAGCAAATGATCGTAAACATCCTTGAACGCTTGAGTCAAGAGTGATACTAACGGGTTGACCCGCTTTAACGGTAATAGTATTTGGATTATAATTATAATTTTTCATTCCCAAGATTACTTTTTGTACATTTCCTGCCGAAACTGAATTGTCAGAAACTACATTTCCATTAATACTGTTTCCTCCTCTTGCTGATCCTACAAATATGAATCCTCCTACTAAGGCTACTAATAAAACTATTCCAATAAGGAGGGTTGTATTTTTCATATTTTGTTTAATCTTTTGCCATATATAATAGTTTGTATGCAACTATAGCATAGGACACAATTAATTGAACAGATTTATATAGGGGTGATTCTTGTATT
>CAZBTP010000014.1:0-31685 GCA_964494915.1 Candidatus Woesearchaeota archaeon | reverse complement strand
ATATAGAATCTATGGTTTATAAATTATGGCATCTTATTCTGGGTTAAGCCCTTATAGTCTCCCCTTATAGAACGAACTGCGCAAATTTCTAAACTTATTTTTGTAACTTCTTGAAATTGCTTTAATGATTGCTCCTTAATTAATGTCTCTCTGGCTACCAATACTTCCAAATGTTTGTCTTGTACCATCTCTTCTGTACTTCCTAAAACATGATAAGTATCCCGCGCTTGTTGTGTAGTCGGTTGCGGCGGTCGTCGTCCTGCAGGGCTCGAGTTATAAGTTTTAAGTATCATATAACCACTATAACACAATAATATAAAAGCAGCACCTGCTGCGATGGTACCAACAACAGGTAAAATTATATCCAGACAACCTCTTCGTAGTGTTTTATTTTTTTGATGCGCTTGTGTTGCTCTTCGATAAAGATTCTGCGGAACCTGCTGTACCGGGGGTACTCCTGCCATAGCCATCCATCAAGAGAGAGGTATTTAAACATTTATGTAGTATTTCCTCTGTAGAAAGTAAATTCCCATAAACAATATTAATCACCTTTTCAATGTTGTAAGCCAATACTTTTCCCACTGCTTCTATCTTTTGTGTTTTGAATTTCTTTGCATAAATGACCCCCCCATACTTTCCCTTGAGAACGGAATGTCCATTCTCAGAGATGCTTGCCCTTTTCCATGTCAAACAAATACTTTCTGATTATATCAGAGTTTTCTTTAGAAATTTCTGGGATACCTTCGTTGGTTTTTTCCTTCCAATTCTCCCATCTCTCTTTGTGTTTATACGGATCGATTTTCATTTGACTACAAAACAAGATGCTGTTTTAAGCAACTTGTATATTTCTTGTAGTCTCCTCAAAAGAGACATTAGGGATAAATGCTCCTGCCGGGATTCGAACCCGGGTTTGCGCCGTTCTCCATACCGCGATGCGCCAATGCGCCGTGCGGCGAAATAAAAAATGCCTGTCCAGAGTAGACTAAGGATATGGTCTCAACGACGTAATCCTTGGCGATTCGAGAGGGCACTGTCCTTGGCCTCTAGACTACAGGAGCCATCTTACAATAAAGATAAGATCAGCTTTAAAAGATTATGCCTTTTCCTTCTTTTGTAGGAACATAATGAATTATAGACGCTGGAGTTAAAATAGTTTTCTATTTTTTTATCAAATGAAAAACGACAAGGTTTATATAATACTTTTACTAATGGGTAATATGATGAAAAGGAGTCTATCTAGTTATTGTAATAGTGGTTTCTTGTTCTTTAGTTAGTTTTTTAAACCTTACAGAACCTCTAAACTTACACTCTTAAGAATAAAATGAAAATGCAAGATATACAAAACGCAAAAGAATCTCAGAATATCTTTAAAAATATAGAGTTAACTGGAGAAAAATTTAAACAAGAATTTCAAGAATTGGCCGTCAAAGCTCAAATGGCAATGAATAGTCAAATGAACACTTCAAAGTTTGAAGCATCCTATGCTCTTTCTGTAAGTAAAAAACAAAGAGTACAAACAATGGCTGAAGTTAAAGAAGTAAGGAATGAATTGTGGCAAGAATCCCTAAAGAAAGCAAAAGGTAATGCTAGCGATGCTTCCGAGATATATGAGAAGCTTTGCGCCTTTCCTTAAATTTCTTCTTGAAGAATCTTTTTACTTCAAAACTACCCTTCTGTGAAGCTTCTCCAACAACTCTGATCCTAATTGGAACCTTCAAAATATTTACCGCTTTCTCCAAGTCCTGATCCTCTGTGAAGTAGATATTAACTTTTATCTGATTAAACAAATTTGCAAGTATTCTATAATCATTAGGAAACGTAGGAAATTTCTTAATATGCATCTGTTTTTTAACAGTGTCGACCCATTTTTCTCCTAGAATGTTTCCTTCTTTGTTATGATTGATTTGGGTTACATTAAATTCTTTCAGAATACCTTAGAGTTTAGTGGTTGCATCCTCTGGCGTATATTTTCTTTTCTTTATCAAAACATGCCTCGCTTCTCCGAGAGCCACACTTGTAGTAAAAATTTTCCATACACCAATACTAACCTGCTCTCTTATGTTCTGTTTAAAATCGTCGCTCTCCACTAAATCAACAAGAACATTTGCATCCAAGCCAGCGATGTCTTCTTCAACTAAGGAATCAGAGCTATTTTTACTTTCATACCTCTGTATTTTATCTCCTCTTTGTTGAATTGTTATTGAATGTGTTGATTGCATTTTACTTTTTTACTTCTTTTGATAACGAATTACAAAGAATATCTTGGATTAAAAATGCTTTGTTAATAAGTCGGCTGTCAAAAATTTTATATAGCCACTAAACCCTGCTAAAGAAAGCGCCCCAACCGGGAATCGAACCCGGGTCTCCGCCGCGACAGGGCAGTGTACTAAACCACTATACTATTGAGGCATCAATGAGAAACAAGAAACGACTTTTTAAACGTTACCTTTAAATAAGGTTATTTTATTGTTTTATCATGACAACAGAAGTGCGAGAACTAAAAGGTATGGATAGATACCTCGAGCGGATGGCGGATTGTACTGGTTATCCGAGAAATAACGGGAAAGTTGTGCAATTCGGACTTGCGTTGTTGCAGGTGGGATCATACAGAGTTGAACAAAGACATGGAGTTGAAGATTTATGCAACGGCCCATTAAACGAGTTGCCTGGCGTTATTAGAATCTTTAACGCATACACAAGAGGAGAGTCCGCGCAAGAGGATACTCTTGAGGCGCTCAAAGAGATTGAAGACCGCTATAAATTGATTTATGATTTACATGAGAGCACACAATAAACTAATCGCCTTTGTGGCGTTTGCGGCGCTTTTTGTAGTTACAACAATAGCCAGCGCGTCAGCACACGATGTAACCTACCAGTATAGCCCTCACTTCTCATATTACTCTGATCCTCACTACAATGAAGCGGCATTTTATTATTCCTTCAAGGATGAAGATTACAATTGTTGCCATTATTATACTCAACCGTATTATTACGATACGCCGTATGAATACCGCTATTACTCTTCACACCCGCAGCGCTACTATCCTTTCTCGAATGATTATATTGAATATCTACAAAAACGAAGGGCTGTTCGATTCTTAGAACAATCATTCAACACGCGATATGATAATGTTGCAGGAAAAACATCGGGCGAGGCATTTTACTACAACTATGACTCTGAAGGAAAGCCTTCAACCAACTGGCGCTATAAAGAAGCATATGATTATAGATTAGACGGGAGAGATTCTAATGATAACTACTATTACAACCCACGTTATGATTCTCAGTCGGGAAATTATAATTGGAGATATTAATTCTGTTACTACTTTCTTCTAAACAAAAAATGGGAAAAGTTTATAATATCGATCATGGTTGTTTGCATATGAACTGGAAAGCGTTTCTTGTTTTTTTCGCACTCTTAGGTGTGTTCGCTCTTAGTCGCGTATCTGCGTACGGGTATTACTCTAACCAATATAACGATGGCTATTACGACAGTTACAGCTCTCAGATATCACGAAGTTCAGGATACTATGGCGGGCCGCGACAGACAACTTCGACAGGCTACGATAAAACAACCTCGATGCAGTATCTTCCCTATGGAGGATATGAGCAGACGACCCATTATATGAAGACAACACGCGTCCAACCAGATCGTTACTCCTCGTATTACGGTTATTCTCCGTCCTATAGGCATATGCAAACAGGATATTATCCGCGTGGATACGGTTATCCACGCTATAGCTCTGGGGGGTACTCTCCTTACAACTACCAGAGAACATACTATTATTACCCTTATGATGGCCGAGCTATTTTTGGCTACTAAAGCAAAAGGATTTTATGCTTTTTTGTGGCCTTATCGTTTAACGACAAAACACCTCGTTTACACAAACCACAATAAAAAATGTTTTTAAAATTATGGCTTTGTATTTCTTTTTTATTCTAAACACGAAAAACGAAATGTTTAAATATGAACGAATAGTTCATATATCGGAACTAATAGTTCCTACTACAATGGTATCTTTAACTGAGAAAGAAAGTGAGGTATTGCTGAAGCTATTTAAAGACTTTAGTCAGGACTACAATGCAAACTCAATCTCTAAACAAGTTAATATGACTCCAAGAGGGGCATTGAAAATCTTGAAAAACATGGAAAAAGAAAAGATTGTTACAAGTAAAAAATTAGGCAAAGCTGTTTTCTATAAGCCAAACTTCAATGATATGTATACAAGAAAAATAATCGAAACTCTCCTTATTGGCGAGGCGCGAGAAAAAGCTACACGCTGGCTTAACGAATTTGAAAAAGTGTTCAAAGACACTGAAATAGTAATCATTTTTGGTTCAATGATAAAAAATCCCAAGCATGCAAATGACATAGATGTTTTATTTGTATTTAAAAATAAAAATTATAAAAAAGTATCTGCTTTCATTAATGAGAAAAATAGGCTGCTATTTAAAAAAATTCATAGCCTCCCGCAGACTATGGAAGATTTGAAAGAAAACCTCAATAAAAATGAGGCGATTAAAGACGCTATAAAAACAGGGTATGTTTTGCATGGTTTTGATACGTTGGTAGGAGTAGTCAAAAATGTCACAAGCTTCTAAACATGTAATTTGGTGTCTAAATAAAGCGAAGAAAGAACTTGATGAGTGTAAAAAGTTAAATAAAAGACCGAAACATCGTGGCTTAGTTGAAGTTAAACCAGATACAGAAGAGGCAGAAAATCACTTAAAGAAAGCAGAGGAGAACTTGCGTTTTGCTACTTCGTGGGACGCAAAAGAATATGGCTATAAGATTTTGGAGGCTTCTTTTTATTGCATGTATCAATGTTTCCTGGCAATTGCGGCTAAGTTTGGTTATGAATCAAGAAACCAAACATGCACAATCGCTTTGATAGAATATCTTAAGGAACAGAATAAACTAGACTTGGATGAAAAGTTTATAGAGATGATGAAATACAAAGAGGAACAAAAAGATGAAAACTATCCAAGTCTGATTGATATGAGAGAAGATTATACTTACAGCGCAAAAATTTCTGTAAAAAAAGAGCAGATTGATGAATTAATCCTCATCTGTCAAGAGTTGGTAGAAAAAACTAAACAAATTATTTTTAGCTAAAATGCAAAGGAGCTACAAAATCCAAAGTTTTAACGCTTAATTAAAATTAACATGGGAATAAAGATATGTCCGCAATGCAAAAGTACGAAAATTATAACGGAAGCTGGAGGGATGATAGGAATCTGGCGCTGTGTACAATGTGGCTTTACATCTTCCATTTTTCCAGAGATTGAAATAGATAAAGAAGAATTAAAAAAGAATAAAAAATCTAAACAAAATGAATGAAATAGGTCTTCCGAATTAAAAAAAGAACTTCTTGATAAGTTTTTTGCTCGTTACAAAAAGTAATCTTTTTGTTCTATTTGTTTACACCCTTCAAAAAGATAGGTTCTTATGACTACACAAGTAGTATAAATAGCACTTATGTACCCATGACTATGTGGCTACATGATAGAAAAATATATAAACCATGTAGTCATAATTATCTTATGGTTCATAACGAAATTCAAGAAAAAAATGGAAGAAAGTATTATTACAGAGTAAAATCAGTCAGAATTGGCAATAAGGTAAGAAAAGAAAGAATATATCTGGGAGTTAATCTTAGCAAGGAAGATCTTGAAAAAAAAGAAAAAGAAGCAGACAAAAGATTGAATGTTTTTGATGTGATTTTATCTAGTGAAGAGAAAGAATTTTTAGATATCATAAAGAAAGAATTTTCAAAAGAGCCTAAAGGAAATTATGAAAATAGGTATGAAGCATTCTGCTCATTATTTACTTACGACTCAACTGGCATCGAAGGCAATACGCTTACATTATCTGAAACCTCCCATTTGTTATTTGAAGGTATTGTTCCCAAGAAAAGATCACTAAGAGAAATATATGAGGTAATAAACCATAAAAAAGCATTTGATTTTATTCTAAATTATAGCGGAGATATAACAAAAGAGTTCATATTAGAATTACATAGATTGGTAGTTACGAACACATTAAGGCAAGATTTGCTTTCTCAAATAGGAAGATATAGGTCTGTTCAGGTCTTTGTAGGAAGGTCAATTCCTCCCAATCCTGTGGAAGTTCCAAACCAAATTGCAAGATTATTAAGATGGTATTCTATGAACAAGAATAAGCTTCATCCATTGATTTTAGCTTCTCATTTTCATACAGAATTTGAAAAAATACACCCCTTTGTAGATGGAAATGGTAGGGTTGGAAGATTGTTGATGAACTTTATTCTCTATAAAAACAAATTTCCTATGATCAACATACCTAAAAAAAGAAAATTTAAGTATTATGGAGTTTTGCAAAGTGCACAGTATAAGAAGAATCTTAAAAGTTTTGTTAAATTCTTGATTAGTATCTTAAAAAAAGAAAGGTTGAGGTTTTAGAAACTTCATCTTAAGGTAGCTCGTTAAAAAGTAACTAAGGGTCTATTTTTTTACATTTAAACTTTTATCCTCATTATGTAAATTAGAACTTTGATTATTATTTGACTTCCCACATTTCAACCACCTTGCTAACTAAAGAATCAAAGAAACTTTCTTTGTAGACGATTAGAAGTTTTACTATCTCTTCCTTGTCTATTGAAATTTTATATTTGTTTTTTCTTCCTGATTTTTCTGAAGTTATTATGCCTTCTTTGATTAATTTGTTTAAATGCCAGGAAACTGTTGACGGAGAAAGATGGATAAATCTAGCTATTTCTTCATGATTTGCGCTTTCATTCATCATTAAGAAAAGGATTATTTTGCGGAGCGCTTTTTGTCTTAACAAGCTAAGTGGCTTGATGTTTTCCGGCCGAAAATCGCTTGGAAAGTATCTTAGGTTATTGTTATCTTTTTTGCTTATTATTAAACCATGTCTTGTTAAAAAATTAAGATGGTATTTTAGTGTTCCATACTGAATGCCGCTTATCCTTTCGATTTCGCGAAAATGGCAACCGGATTGTTTTTTTACTAAATAATATATCTTCCTTCTGGTCTCAAGCTCGAGTATTTTTTCTTTCTTCTTGTTTAGGTTTTCTGCGAGCATGGTGTCACTTCTTCAACACCCCGTAGAAAAAGCTCAGTAAAACACCAAGTTCCAAAATTGTTGAAAGGGGGTCGAACCACTCAACTTCTTGAAAGAATAATTCAGATGATAGGAGAAAACTCTTTATCGCAAACAGGAGGAAGGCTATTCCAACGTAAAGCAACCTTTTTCTTCCGTCACGTTTGTAAGCAATGAAGGCTAAAACACAAAGAAAAGTCGCAATCCACGCGTTTAGCAAAGCTATTATTTTTTCTAATTCTAGACCCCTTATCAGATAGTTTCCTTCTTCTTGTTCTGCTGCCGCTACATGAATTAATGGAAAAAAAACGAGTATCAACAAAATTGCAATGCTTATTTTTCTCATTTAACTAGCAGCTAATTTTAGTTTTTAAAACTAATGGTTCGATTTTCGAATAGCGGAAATAAAAAAATAAAGGGTTTAATCGTCTTCTTCGTCTTCGTATTCTGTGCTAAGCACCTTGAAGTTTTCGTCAAGCTGTACGTCGACTTCGTTGCCGTTGTTTAAAGTTATTTCGATTTCGTAGTAGCTTTCCTCGTCTCCAACTTCGGAGTCAGTTACTCTGCCTTCTCCGATATGTGCAAGAGCTACTGCGCTGGCTTTTTCAAGTGCGCTTCCTGTTATTGCAAATTCTTTCTCATCTTCCTCGAGATCGGTTTCCAGTTCAACGTTTGTATTTTCAAAGGCTGTGTCTGCTACTAAAAGACGCGTGTTAGGTGAGACTGGGTTTTCATTTCCATTGCTTGGAATAGCTGATATGAAAACGCCGCTCATTCCTGCAAGAAAAACAACAAGAACCCCTAAGATTATTTTATCAGCTGTTTTTACCATTTACTTACCCCCTTACATTCTTTCATACCCATTAAGGATAGCGGTTGTTTATATAGGTCGTAGCTCAGGAATCGAATAGAGAGATGTGCCGGCTGAGATTCGAACTCTGATCAATTCATTACCATCGAGGGATACTAACCACTCTACTACCTGCGCTTATCCAACGAAAATAAGGGGTTATTTATGATTCCTTTACGATACCTTTACACGGAATGGAACAAAAAGCCTCTTATCTTTTACACAAAGTATATCTTAAATGATATACTTTCTAAATTAGACTTCTTGAAAGGATTTAACTATTTTAATAATTAAAGCTGAGAAGTATGTTCAACTGCTGCAGCATGCATATCTTTTGCTTGATAAATTCCTCTTCCAACAATTCCATGGAATCTATCGCCCGCAACTATTGCAGCAGCTTCAATTTTTCCACCTTGTGCGATAAACCCAGGAGCATAAAATACAGGAGAAACTCCCTCCGCTTCAACAACATCTCTAACTTGTTTTATAACATCGGGCTTATTTCCAGGAACAACAAAATTATTTACTCCAGCTCTTGCTGCAATTCTATACATATCTAAAGCTCCTTCGTCTGTAATAAATCCGCCTTCACTAACTGAATAAGTAGGATGAGTCATTCTTCCACTAACTATAACTTTTAACCCATTATCTAAGGCATGATATATCCAGGCTCTTTCTGTCTCAGGACCTGCTTGTGGGAAGAAAATAACCGTATCTACTCCAGACATTTTCATTAATCTCGCATAATTCTTACCAGTATCAGGAATATCTGTTCCTGCTTTTTGATGATCATAAATTATTGGCTTGTCTGTATGTTTTCTTGCTGCAGCAACAACAGCAGGAAGTCCAAATCCTAAGCCTAATTCAAATCCTATTTTATATCCACCAATTCCATCAACATCGGCAGTTTGTTTTACTAATTCCTCAAATTGTTCTAAGGTTTCAACATCACAAGCAGGGATTACACTTCTATCCCTTACAATTACTTTTTGTTCTAATCCTCTCCCAATAGCAGCACGTGCATCTTTTGTTCCATAAACTCTTATATAATTTGCTAATCTTTCCAAAGCTTTTTCAGGTGCCAGATTTCCTTCTTTTAATACATTGTAAACATCAACCGCATTTACTACAGAGACTACACGTGTTCCTGTTTTCTCTTGATATTCTTCAATAGCTTCTCTGCTATCAATAGCAACCTCTTGCCTATCAACAGCAATTGCAAGTAATGGTAGATTTGATCTTCCTAAACTTCTCAAAAAGGTGTTAGCTTCGTATTTCGCATCACCTGCAGTAAAAACATCGTCTAATTGAACAATTACATCATTTACTTTTGGAGCTCTTCCAACTGTTAATTTCTTAATTCTATCCTCTGGACCTAAATTCGTAGCTTCTCCATGAGTTTTTTCATCTTTTCTTGAAAAGAACCATCCAACATTATGTCCTCTTGAAGCCATGCCCATTGCAACTGGTGCAGCCAATCCTACTCCTTTATCTGGGATACCATATAAAATATTAGCTTCAACTCCCGAGTTAATTACAGCAGCAGCATAAAATCCAGCCAAGGCAATAGAAGAAGCGCCATCATTAAAATCTCCTATATTAACAAACCAAGGAGAAATTCTTTTACTTTTTAGCGTTCTATCATCAGAAGGATTATCAAAAACCTTTAATGCACCTGTTTTTAGTAAAAAATCTATAAATCTTGATTTGTACTTTTCCATTTTAAAATAGTGAATTAGACATTTATAAAGTTAGTTAGTATATAGTTCGTCGTGGACTATATTGAAAGATACATCCTATGGAATAAGGTAATAATTTTCTAGTCGGTAATTTTTATATCCCTTTTATTAAATTCTCAACAATATATGAAACTACACATAATTGATATTTTTAGCTCGACGATAAAAATAGGAGCAAAACAGCTTATCTTCGATGCTTTATAGTTACTAAAGTTATCCTAAAAAATGTCGTCTAAATTGAGTGATACTATTATTTGACTTCGACCTCCATTCCTTTTTCTTCCAAATTAATACTATATTTTAGCACAAAAGAGGGTATATCCTTTTAGATATTATTGTTTACACCCGGCAGGTGAAGGTTTGATTCTACAAGGACTATCATCTATTTTTTAAATCCTTCTAAACTAAAATTAGATAATATCTTTCTTATTTCATTTATGGTTTCTTGCTGGTCTTTTTTATCTGACATCCTGACAAATCTTATGAGCAAATCAGTCAAATTTGCTTCATCCATAACTTTTAACTTATATCCATCTGTGATGAAGTAAAATCTAAAATTTTTATATTTTAATTCTTTTATTACTATTCCTCCGACATTTCCCAGCTCCTTTCCCTTACGAGGTTTTTCAGCTAAAGAAGACATCTGCCTAAAGATTATTCTGGACTCTCCCTTGAATTTTTTTAGAATTTCTCTTTTTAGACTTTCTGCAATGCTTACTTTGGCCATTCTTTATCTGCCTCTTTTATGGCCTCTTCTATTGGTACGTAACCCTCATCTGACATCAGGAACTCTCTTAACTGTTCCTTAACGGCTAATGCATAAATCCTCTTAAGAATATCATCATAACTTTCTCCTTTTATCCCGAATGTTGAGATTTTTTCCTTTGTTTCTTTGCTTAACTGAATTGTTGTTATGTCCATTTTAATCTATAGTTACTATGGTGGCTATAGTTTATAAATCTTTTCATTAGTTTTATATTCTAGTGGCAAAACGACTCGTTTGCGCAAGGTAGATATGTTTTTGACTAATTTTTTAATAAGATTTTATGATATAATTCTAACTCTATATATTCGGAGGTATATAAATATTTAAAAGATTACCTTTAATTCACTTTAAATGGAGACAGGATTAAAAGGTAAAGTTGTTATTGTTACTGGTGGAGCATCGGGTATTGGGAGAGCAACAGTAGAAAAACTTGCTGAAGAAGGGGCAATTCCTGTGTTTATAGACAAAGATAACGAAAAAGGGGTTTTGTTATCAAAACAGCTTAATGAAAAAGAAGTAGGCGATTATATGTTTTTAAATGGAGATCTAATAAATGATTATTTTTGTAAAGAGAGTATCAAAGAAACAGTAAGGAGATATGGAAAGTTAGAAATTTTAATAAACAATGCTGGAAAAAATGACAGATGTGATCTTGATGACACTTCTCCTGAGGAGTTTAGAAAATCTTTAGATAGAAATCTCGTTCATTATTATTCTATGAGTCATTATGCATGGCCCCATCTTAAAAGAACAAGAGGAGTTATTGTTTTAGTTGGCTCAAAAGTTTCTTTAGTTGGAGAAGGAAAAACAATTGCTTATGCAACAGCTAAAGGAGCAATTAATGCAATGACAAGAGAGCTGGCAACAAAATCTTGCAATGAAAATCTAGGAATCAGAATAAACTGTGTTCTTCCGGGAATTGTTAAAACAGCTCTTTATGATGAGTATATGATAGAAATTTATGGAAATCTCGAAAAAGGAAGTAGGGAATTTGCAAAAAGAATTCCTCTTGATCAAAGACCAACCACACCTGAAGAAATAGCAAATACAATTATATTTTTAGCTTCAGATTTATCTTAGCATATGACTGGACAATTACTTGTTCCCGATGGGGGATATTGCCATGTTGATAGATATGCTACAGTAAAGGAATAATTTTTAGTGAATACTTTCTGGTTTTATTATGAATTATAAAAGTTATTAATTTTTCTACCCAAAAACATCTCGCCTCGTTTACACCGAGCAGGCGAAGGTTCGATTCTACAAGTGCCATTAACTACACTATATTTAAATTAGCCTAATTTTAAGAAAAGATACTTGCATGACCTAAACTTTGGTTTTATTTTTGTCCAGTTCTAGCAATTTCAATTAATTATAAAAGATAACGTACTATACACGTCGCCACTTGGAACTATTTTAAGTGGAATTACACGCGCGTCCATCATGGAGATTGCAGCTGATCTTGGTTATTCTGTTGTTGAAAAAACGCTGCGTCTCTATGATGTCTATACTGCTGATGAAGCTTTCTTTACAGGTAGTGAAGTGGAGGTAACTCCTATTGCAAGCATTGATGGTAGAGCGATGAAGTACGAATATGGTGATCTAACGTTCGGTAAATCCTTATTATTTCTGCGTAGCTTCCGGGAGATCATCGTCTCTTGGCACCTTGAGAATATCTGCAACCTTATCGCTTTCTTTTAGTCTAATCATGTGAACGCCTTGTGTCGCTCGCCCCATAACGCGCATGTCCTTCATGCTTACACGCATAACCATCCCTTTTATTGTTGTTGCAATAACCGAGTCTTTATCTGTTACTGCGAGTGATGAGATAACATTCCCTGTTTTATCGCTTACCTTAAGATTAATAACCCCTTTTGTTCCCCGCGATGTTTTTCGATATTCATTAAGTTCTGACCGCTTGCCATATCCTTTTGTTGTAACAGTGAGAATTGTCGTTTTACCATCTTTTGGCATCGCTTCTAGAGAGACTACCTCATCATTACTCGATAGGTCAGCGCCCTTCACGCCATAACTCGCGCGCCCCATAGACCGCACCTCATCGGTATTGAAGCGAATCGCCTGTCCTTTCTTTGTTATTAACAAAACTTCTTGACTATCATCAACGCGACGAACATTAATTATGGTGTCTGAGCCATCTGCTGGGAGATTCATTATACGTACACCAGTGCTCCGAGGTTTAGAAACATCTTTGAGAGGTAATTTTTTAACCATGCCTCGCTTTGTTGCAAATACAAGATATCCTTTCTCAAAATCTTTTAGAGCCATAATGTTTGCGATACTTTCTTCTCGTAGATTAAGAATATTCGCGATTGCTCGTCCTTTGCTTTGTCGTTCACTTGCTGGGATATCGTGCGCTTTCAACCAATAAACACGTCCGCGCGTTGTGAAGAAGAGTAAATAGTCGTGCGTTGAACAACTTATCATCTTTGTAACAAAGTCTTCTTCTTTTAGTTCCGCGCCAGTAATGCCTTTACCGCCTCGCTTTTGTTCTCGATATACCTGCACATCAACCCTTTTTATATATCCTGCATTTGTCGCCATAACAACAACATCTTTCTTTTCTATCATATCTTCATCAGAGATTTCTTCGATTCTTTTCAGTATTTTAGTTCGACGCTCATCTCCATATTTCTTCTTCAGTTCAGAAACCTCCTTCTTTATTATACTAAGGATTTCTTGTTCGCTTCCAAGAATTTTTTTCAAATAGCTAATCATCTCTTCAAGTTTCTTTTGCTCCTCTTTTAGTTTTGTATTCTCTAAGTGAGTGAGTTGCTGTAAGCGTATTTCTAAGACAGCCTGTGCTTGTCGTGCCGATAACTCAAATCTTTTCATCAGGCCATCGTACGCTTCTTTCACATTCTCTGATTTCTTGATGAACTCAACAATCTTGTCAATATTTTTCAAGGCTATCAAGAGACCGAGAACTACCTCGAGACGCTCTTCGGCTTTTCGTAGCTCGAATTTTGAACGATTTGTAACGACATTTAGACGGTATTTTACGTACTCCTCGATAATCTGTTTCAGATTGAGAACACGAGGCTGCTTTCCGACAAGGGCGAGAAGATTTGCATCAAATGTTGTTTGCAGATTTGTTAATTTATAAAGTTTATTGAGTAAGTATTTTGACTGGGATCCCTTTTTTAACTCAAGAACAATACGCACACCACCCTTTGAGCTCTCATCTCGTAGATCTGCAAGATCAGGCAATCTTTTCTCAGTAGCAAGGCGCGCAATATGTTTCACAAGTTCAGCCTTATTAATCATGTAGGGTATCTCGGTAACAATAACAGAGGTTTTCCCTTTCTTCTCTTCTGTTGTTGTTTTTGCACGCATGATAATCTTTCCTTTTCCTGTATTGTACATCTCTCTGATGCCACTCCCTGTAATTAGTCCCCCAGTAGGAAAATCAGGACCAGTGATAATCTCAGATAACTCGTCAATAGTTATCGAAGGTTTGTTGGTGTAAGAGATGATTGCGTCACACACCTCGCTCAAATTGTGTGGTGGGATGTTTGTTGCCATACCAACGGCAATACCTGTTGCGCCATTGAGGAGAAGATTTGGAAGAACAGCCGGCAATGTTTCTGGTTCTTTTGTCGAGTTATCAAAATTAGGCTCCATCTTCACTGTTTCTTTCTCTATATCGGTAAGCATTTCTGCTGCAATCTTGCTCAGCTTGGCCTCGGTGTTGTGATTGATAAATCCATTAGCAATAAAAGAGTGACACCTGCTATCAACCTTTATTGAATAAACCTTCTGCGAGCCAGCGTCTTCAATACATGTTATTTTATCAAATAGGTATCTGTAAGTCAAAAGATATTCAAACGTTGATCTTAAGTCAATGCCGGTTTTTTGATGAACAATTTGAGACACTCCGCCATAATTCTTAGACATATTTTCGTATCTGTCAAAATTATGCTTAGAATTAAACTCGGAATATGTTAATCCTCTGACAAAATCAGAAACAAAAGGAACAAAATCTCTTTGTGAATAATCTTTTTTATAAAGCAGCATAATCACTTCTAGTTTTTTATTCTTTCTTTCAGAAACGAAACCTATTTCTTTATAAAATCTTAAGAAATTTCTTTTTCCCCTTATTTGAAGCAGATTAAGATTATGGCGTTTATCTATTCTTAAGAAACAGTCTATACCAAAACGTAACAATATAACTTGTAAGGTTTTTAATAATTTCTTGCTCATAGAACATGCCCTTATTTCCATCATCTTTTGTGTGTAGCTAATGCTCCCATCCCCTTCGAAATAAGCCCTAATAAATTCCGTTAAAACATCTTTTGGTGACCTTAATATTCCTTCCGGAACATCTTTATCCTTTGCTTTGCAGACTAGCAATCCAATATTTCTTAAGAATTCTATAGTGTATCTACAGTGACATTCCAGCCGCATGTATTCTTTTCTTCCATAAGAAGAGGGTTTTTTAATAAATTTATGTAATTTGCTATCTGGAAATATGCTGGACCACTTTTCTTCAAACTTTCTCATCCAATCTTCATCAGTATTACAGAATTCTATTTTATCTCTTCCAATAAATCCTTCGGCAATCAAAGAACCAAGAAGAAATGCTAAATCTTTATTCAACGTATTTGGCAAGACTCTTTTATGTACATGCCCATCTCTAATGCCGGGCCAAAACTCTCTTAAATCCACTTCATTTTTAGGCCAGAATCCATCTTCCTGTCTGTCAATAACCACAAAGTCTCCTTCAGTTATGTCCTCTAAAAGTCTCCATACAAATATCGGCTTACCAACTGTATCTTTACTTAGTGTTAACACCGGGTGATTATAGCTCCCTGTTAAACTATAACCTTTGTCAGTGGTAATCCTCTTTGTAGGATGTTCGCCAGAATCAAACCATTTAATAGCCCTATTTATCCGTTTATCTCTTGACAGAATCTCTATGTCAATTTCTTCTTTATGTCCCAATTTATCTATCCTCATAATGCCGTTTTTAGTAACAACAAGAGAATCTCCACCTACACAGTATCTGTAAGCTGCTGCAGCGTCCCCGTCGAGGGAACCAAAATTTCCTTGGCCATGGACTAGTGGATAGCGCATGGAGAAGTCTTGTGCGAGTCTTACAAGGGCATCATAGACAGCAATGTCGCCGTGAGGATGATATTTCCCAATCACATTTCCTACAATTGTTGCTGATTTCTTTGTTGGTTTTCCAGGATCTAAACCAAGATCATGCATCGCGTATAGAATCCTCCGATGAACTGGTTTCAAACCATCCTCGACAGAAGGAAGTGCGCGTTGAACAATAACAGACATTGCATAATCGATATAAGATTTTTCCATCTCTTCAACAATCTCTGAACCAATGACGCCAGGTTCGTCACTAATCTGATCTTTCTCACGTCGTTTTCGTTCTTCAGCCTCTACTTCCTTCTCTATACGTTCTTCTTCACTCCCGTTTTCTGGCATATTGTCTTTCCTCATTATTTAGATATGGAAAAATAGTAACAAATGTTCCTTCTGCTCCGTTGAGTCTTATCTTGTTCTTCTCGACGTGATCTTGAAGGTCTCTGAATCTTCTTGTAATTCTAAATGTCTTTGTATTCATGAAGGGAAGTACGCCATCGGTATAAAAAATAATAGTGCTGCCTTCTCGTATGCCGTATCTCCCTGTTCGTAAAAAGTCCATTGCTGTTTCTTCTCCGGTAAAGGCCCCGTAAGAAAGGGGTTCTGATGGATTATTGCGATAGTGTTTTCTTACGTGAGCCCTCCATACAGGATCTGACCATTTCTTTCCTTCTCTTCGCGCTTGTTTCCCAATCTCTTTCGATGGTCCTTCATCCTTCGTTTGGAACTGGAGCGTTCCTTTCCTGTCAAAAACCGCAAGACCACAGTCACCGATATAACCATAATAGAGAAGGTTCTCATGAATAACTCCTCCTACGCCAACGCACGCAGCGAAATCGTTTTTAAGATAGTCTATATCTATTCCTCTATTAGGGTTCCGTATTTCCTCATTCGCTCGCACAAAGGCCTGATTTAACGATTTCAGACTTGGAGGAGAATCTCTTAAGAAAGATACAAGTGACTCGCAAAATATATTTGCTACCTCGGTTGCTTTGCTTGGTTTCGGATAATTAGGATCTGTTGGTGTAGGAAGAAAAGTAGCGCCAATAGGATCTCGTGTAATCCCGTCTGCAACCACAACAATTACTGTCTTGGAATCTTCATCAACCTGATATCGAAACGCATCTTCTTGAGGATGATTATATTCCATATGCAATGGTTTCTGAAACATCTTCGCGTCTATTTTTATATCAGACATCGATTTCTGCCTCCTGTGCGCGCGCCGCAATAAACTGACGCCGCGCTTCAACATCATCACCCATAAGTTTCGAGAAGATCTCGTCTGCTTTAACGGCGTCTTCAATAGTAACTTTCTTCAAGAGACGATTCTTTGGGTCCATAGTTGTTTCCCATAATTGCTCTGGATTCATCTCTCCAAGACCTTTAAAACGTTGTACATCAACATTATCACCAAGTTTTGTAAGAAGTTTTTTGAGCTCATCATCAGAGTAAACATAGTGAAGGTTTCGCTTTCTAACTCTATAGAGAGGCGAAACAGCAACATAGATATGTCCGTTTTCGAAAAGTTTAGGCATAAACCGAAAGAAGAACGTTAACAAAAGTGTACGAATATGCGCCCCATCAACATCAGCATCAGTCATAATAATTATCTTAGAATAACGTATCTTCTCAGAATCGAATTGCTCTCCAATACCAACACCAATTGCAGTGATAAGATTAGAGATCTCCTCGTTTGAAAGAACCTTGACTTGGTTTGCTTTTTCAACATTAAGAATTTTTCCTTTTAATGGCAAGATTGCTTGAAATTCTTTATTACGAGCCTGTGTCGCACTATTATGAACAAAAACTCCAGATGCTAAAGCAAAATTATGTGTTTTATCTATAGTTAAATCATAAACATCGATTTTCTCTCTCAAAAATTCGATTCTTCTAATCTTATGATTCCAATTATTAATCGCTTCTAGCATTTCCTCTTGTTTTCCATTAAAGAATCTTGAACAGAATTCTTTTGAACTTAGAATCGACTTATCTCTATTATAGATTCTAATTTTATCAAAATTATCTAAGTTATCATATTTTTCGATAACTTGCTTCATCAAAGAGATAGTTTTTCTATAATATGTTTTATTATAAGTCATCTTTCTTTGTCGTCTAAAGTCCAGTGTCCACTGCTCCTTAGTTTTTTGTCTTCTCCAAATCAACAGTCCTTCATCTTTCCATTGTTCTCTAGCTATTTGAGACAAGTATCCCTTAGCCTCCGGATTATTTTTAAAGAATATTTTTACTTTCTCAGCCGCCATCTTTCTATTTTCTGGATTCGCCCAATACTCTTTCTGTTTTTCATTGAGAAGCTCACTACTTCTTTTTCTGTATTCTTCATTTGAATTATAGAACTCTAAGAATTTTTGCACCATATATTTCTTATACTCTTCATCTTTCCATTGTTCTTTGGCTCTTTTACTCAACATCTCTTTAATCTCTGGTTGTTTTGCCCATTTGCTAATCTTCTTCCTATATTCTGGATTCTTATGCGCTAAAGCAGCTTTTTCTTTCACGTCTCTTCTATGTAAAGTCTTAGCCAAATGCTCTGTATGAAATAAAAGATGTTCCTCCTTAGATAATCTAATTATATTAGTTGGATTATTATTCAACTTATTAAAATCGATATGGTGCCTCGCATCGCCTTGTTCCTCTGGATAAATTCCATTCTTCAAATTGTACTCGTCAGCCAAAACATGAGTAAATATCCAAGTTTTGTTAGGATCCCACACCATCCCATATCCATCTATAGTAATCCTCCCTCCTATTCTAGAGATTCTTTTGTGCAAGGGCATTAAAGAATCTTCTTTTCTCAAATCTTTAGCTTCCTTGTAACTCCCATCTCTTAACATAAATTTATGATCTGGCGTACAAATTATCTCCTTATCATTATCTAAAATTATTTTAATAACATTAACACTTTTTTTAGTAAGTCTAGGATTAACTATTTTACCAAGACCGATACCGTTATTTTCATCAATTGTATAACAAAAATTTTCTTTTCCTTTTTTGTCTTCCTTAACCAATTCAATAAATGAAAGGTTTCTTCCATCTACTAAAGCAACTTGAGTATCTCCAGAAAAACAGCCCCCAGCACTATCTCCCTCTACAATATAGAGTTCTGTTCCTTCTGAGTCTTTTCTCGAACAATCTCTTAGTTTCCCTGGCAGACCTCCTAAACTAAACGCATTCTTTCGTCGCACAAGTTCTTTTGCCTTCTTTGCTGCATTTCGCGCTTGCTGCGCCTCAAACGCTTTCGACACAATGCGTTTTGCTATCAGCGGGTTTTCCTCAAGGAACTCTACAATGGCTGCATAACTCACACTCTCAACGATGCCTTTTACTTCGCTATTCCCTAATTTTGTTTTTGTCTGTCCTTCAAACTGAGGTTCAGGAACTTTTATAGAGAGAATAGCAGTAAGACCTTCACGAACATCATCTCCAGTGAACGCTTCGTTTTTTAGCATGCTGTTCTTCTTCGCATAATCGTTTATCGCGCGCGTTAGCGCTGTTCGAAAACCGACAACATGAGTGCCGCCTTCAACTGTATTAATCGTATTCACAAAACCAAGAACATTCTCTTGATATCCTGCATTATACTGAACAGCACACTCGACAATAACCTTCGAATTTTCTTTCATATAGTATATTGGCTTTGTATGCACCGCTTCTTTTGTTTTGTTCACCCACTTTACAAACTCAACGAGACCTCCCTCTGTATAGAAGCTTTCTTTTCTTCCTGTTTCTTCATCGGTTAATACGATTTTTAGTCCCTTGTTTAAGAAAGCAATCTCACGAAAACGTGTTTCGAGTAGTGAGAAATCAAACTTGGTTGTTGAAAAGATCGTATCATCAGGAAGGAACGTAACCTCAGTTCCAGTATCGTTTTTCTCTGTGTTACCGATCACCTTAATATCATACACTGGCTTCCCGATTTTATATTCTTGTTGATATCTTTTGCCTCCTCTCCTTACAATGACACTCATGTGTTTTGATAATGCTGCAACAACGCTAATACCAACGCCGTGGAGACCGCCTGAGACAGCGTAGCTTCCTTTGTCAAATTTCCCGCCAGCGTGGAGCTTTGTAACCACAATCTCTAACGCAGGTTTCTTATACACTGGATGTGGATCAACAGGAATGCCTCTTCCATTATCAATTACTGTTACTGAACCGTCTTTATTCAGCGTGACCTCTATGTGATCGCAATGTCCTGCCATGGCTTCATCAACAGAGTTATCAACAACCTCATAGACAAGGTGATGCAATCCAGATTTACTCGTGCTACCGATATACATGCTCGGACGTATACGGATAGCTTCTATTCCCTCAAGAACTTTTATACTCTTAGAACCATAATCACTTGCATCTTTTTCACTAACCATGTTATAATCCTCCTCTTTTCACTTTTTTACTAAGTTCTAGTATATCGAAGTTCTGTCTAACCCCTTCCAGACCTCCGAGTACCTTAATCTTCTCTGATGTATATGACTTACTTGCTTCTTTGTTTTCACTAACCATTGGAATCTTATAGAGAGAAAGAAACTTGCTTTAAAAATCTTTCTGCATGAAAAGTTAGTTTATCGACGATGTTCTTTGATTTTATCAGGGTGCGCTATAAAGAGCTTGCACTTCGGTTGGTGAAAGCGCTTTGTCAAAGAAGTAGACTTCATCTATTAAACCTGCCCATTCGTCTAATACCGTATTTGCTTTTTTTGTTCCTATATTAATCTGATCTCCGACTAGACTATACGTGCTAGTAGGAGTCGTCATAGAATTACATAAGTTGCCATTTACATAAATTGATAATTTATTGATAGGGGGTTTTTCATAGGTTGTTACGATATGATACCATGTACTTGCTATAGGGATTGTTGTATCACAACGAATAGCATTTATAATACTAGAATAGAAGTACGTTGTAAACTTTCTGTTATTGCCAGCATTATTGTTTGTAAGACCTGTAATGTGATTGCCGGTATCATCAAAGAGGGCTATTCCCCTAAATTCCGCTGCGGAGCTATCCCGCTGGACCCACGCCGCAATACTATAACTTTTTCCAGTAAAATCAAATCTGTTTCCACTAGTAACAAGTTGGGTTCCTGCCATGAGAGGATTTCCATCAATAGCAATGTAACCAACTAACCCATCAGTACCGCTAAAGCTTGCGGCTTGGCCCTTTTTACCAGGGACGTAGAGAACATTACCAATCGCAGTTCCTTGAAAGTTATTTCCACTTGAGTCAGTTGCGTCCCCGTCTAGTTTGTACCATGCAACTATTGAGCTCGCTAGTGGGAGACAACTTCCTCCTGAGCAAGTGCCGGTGCCGCTATTACAGGAAGTACCATCAGCAACATTTGTATACGGGCAGGATCCTGTCATAGGATTACAGCTATCTGTTGTACAGTCATTATTATCGCTTGGACAAATTATTGGTGGATACTTGCAGGTTCCTGTTGCAGTATCGCAGCTATTTGTTGTACAGGCGTTGTTGTCATTGCAGTCAACATAGTTCACACATCCGGGGGTAGTTGAATCGTAGCTATCCGCAACAGGACAGATAGTTCCATCAGAAAGAGTGGGTTTGATCGTTACCGTGTCTCCCTGTGACCCAGAAACAACATCATTGAAAGCCTCGCTCTTTGGCGTTCCCGAACTATCACTCAGCGTACTCGCGGGTACTGTGGATGAAAACGGCGATGATGTTGTGAATGTAAGGGTGTTAATTATTGGACCGCTCGTATCTATTCTCTTTACGAGGACGTCAAACTCGTTACTAAACTCGACTGCGGCTAGGATATCAAGCGTAACCTGCAAACAGGGAGCGCAACTTGTACAATCGAGATCGCACGGAGTACAGCTCGCACAGCCATCGCCTGCATTGCATGTTGAAACAGGAGGTGGAGGGCTTGTTATACAGCTCGTACAATCAGGATCGCACGGAGTACACCCACTCTTACAGCCATCGCTTGCGCTACATGTTGGACCACTCGGAGGGATAGTACCACTACCGGGCAAAAATTGCGGGACTTCGTAAACCTCTGACTGAGTTCCAGTTATCATCTCTCCAGCATCATTACGAATCTGAGGAATCACATAAATTCTCTTAATAGCATTTTTGTCAAAATTCAGATTCTGACAGTCAGTAAAGATAACATCAACAGAATGCGATTCAAGTTCATTAATGGGGTTGCTCACCTGTTTGATACAACTATCTCCTTCGGAATCTTCAAGGATGAGTGAATATTCAGCGACAGTACCGCCGCCTGGGTTTCGCTTAACGATTACTTTTACTTGTTGTTGTCCAGGTGTAAGTGTGGTTGTAGACACAATCTCAAAATCAACACGAAGAGCGTCAAAATCAACATTGGATTCAGGACTAAGAAAGACAGGAAGAATAAATCCCCAGATAATACTAACTGCGGCAAACGATAAAAGAACAAGTAATATAACAACAACTACATTACTGAGTCCTCTTTTTTCCATTTAGTTCTTCAGGAGAATCTTCTTTAAAAAACTATGTTTGTGATCCTGTTCGTCGTTTCTCTCTCGCTGCGTGAAAAGCCTCTGTCCATCGTACTTTTCGTTTATCCCTCTTAAGAAACAAAGCATTTTTTCTACATTTACTCGAGCAAAAATAAGAGATACTTCCTGTATTCTTAATGAGGTGAACGCCTTTATACGCATACTCGTCTTTCCCACAAAAAGTACACCGTACCATTAAGAAGCTCTTCCTCCCTGACTGCCTCTAATCCGTCGCGCTTCAATTTCTGTCTCTCGAAGCGTGATCAGATCACCAATACGTACAGGTCCTTTAATATTACGTCGCAGCGTTTTATCTTTATTCCTTCCCGAGAGAATTTTCACCTTCGCTTGTGTTATCTCTCCTCGGGCGCCAGTTCTTCCAATAAATTGTTCGACAAGCGCATTAACAGCCGCTCCTTCGCTTATTTTGCCAATACTGCTTCCCTCAGCAGTTTTATCTCTTATTCTCTGAACATTCTTACTCATATTTCCTCACACAATCACTTCACCTTAAGTCGTGCAATATCTTCAGCCGCACTCCCTGGCTCAATAATCGCGACTGACGCAGCACCAACCATGATTCCAGCAGCAATACCAAGTTTTTGTTTAGAATCAACCTCGCAACACAGAATATTTTTTTCTTTACAGAACAACGACAAATGTGCAACAATCTCCTTCGGTTGTACATCACTAGCATACACAACAAGCTTCGCTCTACCAAGCTCAATAGCCTTGGTTACTTCATTAGTTCCCTTCTCAATCTTTCCGCTCTTCCGTGCTTTCTCTATTATAGTATAGTAATCCATACTGACCTCTGTAAAAACTTCATTGGTATCTCTCGGTTAGAAAGATTATTTATAAACCTTTGTACTTTTCTTCTGATTGGGATTATAAAGTTACTAGGACAACTTTATGTTACAACTTTGATAATTGCCAAATTATCTCAATTATGAAAGATCTAAATAGTACATATTTTATCAGATAATATGGTAAAAAATTTAGATCAAGTAGCAAGAAGAATAGACATGGTTACTATATTTGGATTATGTGGAATACCTCTTGATAGGACAGCTTTAGAATATGGATCAGATAAGGAATTATATACTCAAGCAAAGATTGATGAGTCACAAGAACAATATCAGTATCTAAGAGTAAGAGAGGCTATATACCTAGTTACTACATTTGGATTAAATGGAATACCTGTTGAAATTGAAAGATGAATTTTAACTTATTTTCGAAAAGACAATTAGTAAATTTGGCAATGGGGCAAAAATAGATGCTCCGAAAGATTTACTTGGAAGAAAAGTTTACGTCATTCTTAGAAAATAACTGAATTAGTACGCAAGGCTTACTTTTCGATACCAGACGCAATCACAACCTTCCCGACACGTGCCTGTGCTGAATCCTCAAATTCAAGAATAACACTGTGCTGCACTGCTCGCAATGTCTCCAGAAGTTCTCCAAATTCGCTATAAACATGGGCAAGCTCATCACCTTTTTTCACAATATCTCCAGGGGATACAACAAATCGAACAATTCCATCGACAGAACACCGAGGTCGATCAGTATACTTAAGGATTTTACCACGAATAGTAGTAGGGATCTTGAGCTGCACCTTTTCTGGCTGAACCATACCAAGCGAAGCAAAAATATTCCACACACTATCAGCATACGCTTTCATTCTTGTCTCATCAACTCCATACGATCCCCCTAATTCAAAGGTGAGTGCAGGAAAACCAAACGATACCAGACTTTCAGACAACGTCTTACCACTCGTATTTCCAGATTCTTCATCGATGTCCTCTTCATCGTAATCCTCAATGATTATTAATCCCGAGGACTTTGCAAATGCAACTATGCGCGTGTATATTTTCTTAGGAATACCTCCGATCGCAGGCTCTATAAGTACATACGGGACAGCCATAGTCCATCCATTATGCAAATCACACACAACAGCAGCGTTTGTTCTTCGTATTGCCTGAAACACAACATCAGCGAACTGCTTTCCCAAAGAACCCCCACGATCTCCTGGAAAACAACGGTTAATATCCTCATGACTCTCAGGCAGCACTCGGACAACACGAGAAAATCCAGAAGGATTCACAATCGGAAGAATAGAAACAACGCCCTTCGTCACCGACGTATGAGATAATCGTGCAATAAGCTCCTGCGCAACAACAACAGCGCCACTCTCATCTCCATGAATACCTGCAGTGATCCATACATGTGGCCCGGCCTCTTTTCCTTTTACCATAACTAATGGTAACTGCGCCGTCTGAATTCCTGCTCCGCGAATCTCAAGAAACGAGCGCTGCACATGGTGAGAAACATTTTTTTGAGCCATACCTTCCTCAAAATACAGAATTATATAAACGTTGCTCTCTCGTGGAACATCTCTTGGGTTAAACACTCCGAACCTTTATATAATCTCATTCGTCTAAGGAGTTATGAAAAGAGTGACTGAAGAACGCTACCTTGCAGAGTTTGTCTACGGCGGTATCGACGGTGTAATAACAACGTTCGCAATCATTGCAGGCGCAATTGGCGCATCCTTAAACACAGTTGTTATACTAATCTTAGGCTTTGCAAATCTTTTTGCGGACGGATTCTCAATGGCAGTTTCAAACTACCTCTCAACAAAATCACAACACGAACTTAATCTCAGACACAAACATCTCCATCAACACAAAGATAAAAATCCGCGGAGAACAGCAGTTGCTATATTCATATCCTTTGTATTCATCGGTATAATACCCTTACTCTCTTTTGTACTTGCGCCTTTTTCTCAAACAATTGAAGAAAATAAATTCACAATCTCGTTCGTCATGACAGCCCTAGCCCTCGTAATTGTCGGAGCAATAAAAGGAAAGATTGTCGAAAAGAATTATCTCCATTCAGCTATAGAAACACTTATTATTGGGGGCATCGCAGCCATTATCGCATTTATAGTAGGCGTTTTTATAAAGGGAATCTTTGTGTAGAGTCTTAATGAATGTCTTTTCTATTTTAAAATCCAGATGTGTTTCACATGGCAAAACGAGCGAATACCTTCTTTCGAGTAAATCCTTCCTATACCAGACAACTTGCATCCTCCCCAGGGGCAACCAGCTTTCGACATTCCATGCCTATTTATCTCTACTGTTCCTGTCCTAATCTGCTGCGCAATCTTCTCTCCCATTGTAAGATCGCCTGTCCATACACTCCCGGTTAATCCATACAGGGAATCGTTTGCAAGCTCTATTGCCTCTTTGGTATTATAAAACTTCATAATCGGCACAATCGGTCCAAACGTCTCTTCCTGCATAATTTTCATATTATGATTCACATCAACCATTACACCAGGACTCATAAAATACCCTTTCTCCCTAATTCGCTCACCACCGCACAATAAGCGCGCTCCCTTTTCCAATGCATCACGTATGTGGGATAACACTTTTTCAAATTGGAATCGTACTGCAAACGGTCCCATTGCTGTACGCTCATCGAGCGGATCCCCGACAACAATCTTCTTTACCTCCCCAACACAACTCTCCACAAACTCGTTATAAACATCTGCATGACAGTACACTCTCTCAACACCAAAACATACCTGTCCAGTATACATCGTTGCGCTCTTCACAATCTCAACTGCAGCCCTCTCAATGTCAGCATCCATTAATACAATTGCAGGATCTTTCCCCCCTAATTCTAGAACAATCGTATGCAACTTATCAGCAGAACTTTCCATAACCTCTTTTCCTGCGCGAACACCTCCAGTCAATGCAACAATATTAACACTACTCTCAACGAGCTTTCTTCCAACATCCTTACCGCCAATAACAACTTGAAATGCTCCTTCAGTTAAGCCATTTTTTTTCAATATATCAAAAAGCGCTTTCAATCTCAAACCAGAAAAACTCGCGTACTCAGAAGGTTTCCAAATAATATTATTTCCAACTAATAACTGCGGGATAATATTCGCTAAAGAAACAAACACAGGTGCATTCCAGGGCGAGATAACAGCGGCAACACCCAACGGTTCATAGCGAACAACATTCTTCTCTTTCTCATCTTCAAATAAAATCGTTTCTTCTATAAACCCCGGTATCTGCATACAAAACATCTCAACTCTCTTTGCTGAGAGTTCAATCTCATGCCTTCCTGCGCTCACTGCCTTTCCTATCTCGAGGGCCATTGTTTGAGCAAGTGTATCTCTATTTTCATTCAACAGATTAATCAATCCCATAATGACATGAACTCTTTCTTGAACGCTCTTCCTCCCCCACTCATTATCCTCCCTAGCTCTTTTCACAATCTCGCCAAGCTCAGCATTAGACGTTTCATCGAGAGAGCCATACACCTCTTCGGTTGTTGGGTTTATCGAAACAATCTTTCCCATTAATTCAAAACACAAAGGATCTATATAAAGAGAATGACGCAGACCAAAATACTCTTTTTAAACCTTATGAAATGCTCTTTCCGAGCATTGTTCCTAAAAATCCTTTCACAACGAACTAATAACCAACCTTCTCTAGGTATACAAAGAAATGCGTACATCGGTGCCGCGCGTCGCCACATCACGCGCCTTTATTTTTTCTATATTGAACATCTATCGGATCTATTCTCTTTAATCCATTCACGTGGTCAAAATCAGCATCTTCAGAAATAATTTCCTTTATGTTTAAATGAATAGCTGTTGCAGCATGGATAGCATCTCTTGGTTTAAGGTCATATTCTTCAACTAATTTTTGTGCTCGTATAACTATCTCTCTTTTTACATCAGCAAATATGAAATTAGGTAATCTAAAAAATTTACCGCCTTCTCTTTTTGCTATATCATTCCCTAGAAACTTCCTTACAACAAAAACAATTTCATCCCAACTCAAAACAGAGGTTACGCCAACGAATTTTTTATTTGCAATTTTTAAAATAATATCCTGATATTTATTGTCCTCTCTGAGAATACCTTGTATAAAAATATTAGCGTCAATGTATTTTTTATCCATATTGCTCGCTGTATGCTTTTTTCAACTCTCTTGCTGAGATCTTCTTTTTGATTTTTGGAGTATTAAAAAAATCTTCAACTATCGTAACAGGTTCTTCTTCTTTTCTTATAATGATCTTATTATCTTTAACTTCGAAAATTATATTTACCCCGCTCTCTAAACCAAGATGTTTACGAATATCTTTGGGTATTACCACCTGTCCTTTTTCTCCAATCTCTCTCTTCATTATCATTGCGATATTATTAGTAGGAATTGCTATTTAAACTTTTTCCTACTCGGACTTCAGAGAATACTCATAGTAATGTTTCGGATTTATCAGAGAAGGAAATGGCCCTGCGCAGAATCGAACTGCAGACTCGTCCATGTGAGGGACGCGTTTTGCCACTAGACTACAAGGCCTTATCAAAAACAGAGCAATATGTTATATAAGTATTTACGCGATGGCCCCAGGCAGGATCGAACTGCCGACTCCTCAGTGTAAACAAATAGATCCTAAGAGTTCCATTATCTAACGAGCAATCAAAAACTAATCTCTTTTTCTATAGGAGCATAAGGATTAAATGGATAGTCTCTTCTTCTATCCACAACTTTTCTTGAACTTCTTTCTATAGGTACACTAAATCTATCCACAACATTATCAAAAGTTACATCTCTAATTCTACCATCTGTGAAGTTATTACTTTTTAAAAATTCTTCAAAAAGATTCCACCACGGAAGTCCAGGAATGCCTGACATAAAGGGTTCTTTCACTTTTTCATCTAATGTGTGTGGAGCGTGGTCTGTTTCAATCCAGTCTATCTCTCCAGTTCTAAGATAATCAAGCATTTGTTGTCTCGCTTTTGGAGACCTTAAAGGAGGATTCATTTTCCATAAAACTCCGTTGTCAGAAGACATTTGTTGCCAATCATAAATAAAGTGGTGTGGACATACTCCGCAAGAAATATCTAAAGAATCTTTTGCACTCTTAACTAATTCTACTGCAGTTGGAGAAGATATATGGGCTATATGCATTTTTCCTTTAAACCCATGCTCTATGGCTAATTCAATTTGGTCCTTAACAGATTCTACCTCTGCTTTTTCTGGACGAGCATGACAATGTGAAATTGGATTATGTGGTTGCCAAATGTTAGGATGTAACTCGCTTTCTTTTTCAGCGTGAACAGCGAGAACTCCACCATAACCTTGTTCTGATAAAACTCTATAAACAGTATGTTGGTCTTCTAATCTAATAACTCCTAAATTTCCAACAGAATGTCCTGCATATAATTTCATTCCAACTACTTGTGGAAACTCATTGTAAATATCAACAGCTCTTTTAACTTGCTCCGGGTCACCAGTCAATCCCATATAAACACCATAGAAAACTCCTTTTACACCAGCATCTTTAGCTAATTTTAATCTGTCAACAACTAAATCTCTAGTAATTATTGGGGGGTTGGTATTTGGCATATCAAAAACAGCATCAACACCAGAGTCTCTTGCTACTTCTAATCCGTGTTTGATAGTTTCCTTATGTTTCTGACCAAAATCTCTTAAATGAACATGCGAGTCTATATACATAAAATAAAGCGTTTATCTTAATTTAAAAAATTATAGATACTATGTAAACAAGATAACAATATTATTTATAAATCATAAAATCAGACTAATTATAATGAAGGCAGCAACATTAGCAAATTGGGAAAGCAAATTAAGACTATTATTAACAAGATTGCCTCCAAAAACTGTTGTTTCAGGATACTCTTCTGGTCGATTAGGTTTTTTAGATAAACTAAAATCAGAAGTTCCTAGCAAACTTTACCAACCTCCAAAGGAATTAGCTAGAAAATTATGGGGGATAACATTTCGTTCTCCAATAATGAATGCTGCAGGAATGTTCAAAAATGGAGAATGTTATAAAATGGTTGCAATGCAAGGCGCAGGAGCATATCTTGCAGGAACAGGAACTTGGAATCCGAGGAAAGGTAATGAAAAAGAAGGAATATATTTACCATTTGTTCCATACCCTGCTTCTCATTCAGCTTCAAATTGGCCAGGATTACCTAATGATGGAGATGAAGTAAACTCTAACAAAGCTGCAAAATTAGAAAGAATCGCAAACACACCAATAGGATGGAGCATCATGGGTTCTCCAGATTTTCAAGGAGAAGATAAATTAAGGCACCTTATAGAAGGTATGAGATTATATGAACAAGCAGGGATAGATTTTATTGAAATTAATGAAAGCTGTCCAAATACTCAACATGGAAGACCACAAGATGATGATTTAGCAAATAGACTTAACTACATAAAGAAAAACTTCCTAGATCAAAGAAGTAGAAGACTTCCAGTTATAGTGAAATTTTCAAATGATACTCAAAGAGAACAAGTTCCAGCATTAATGGATTTATTATTTGAAAATGGCTTTGATGGTGTTAATTTTGGAAATACCTCAACAGCATATTCTCATAGAAGAGATAATATTGCTGAATTTGAAAGAAAACTTTATGATTTCTTCACTCAAACATTTGGTAGAGGAGTTAGTGGAAGACCATTAAAAAAATCTTCTCTTGAACTCGCGGGAACAGTGGTAGAATATATGAAGTCTAGAAATCCTTCACAAGAATTTCATGTAATCAGAACTGTAGGAATAGAAACATTACAAGATATTCAAGAATCGGAGAGAGTAGGAATCTCATTGAATCAATGGTTCACAGGATACTTTGAAGGATTCTCTAAACACGAACAAGAAGTTTACAAACATCTTTTTAATAATTAATGGCCCCAGGCAGGATCGAACTGCCGACTCCTCAGTGTAAATGAGGCGTTTTGCCACTAGACTATGAGGCCTTTAAGAGAAGAGAAAAGGACGCTTTTTAACTTTGTCGTTCAAAGAGTGTGTTAAGTTTTCGTGACTTGAATAATGCTGTTAAGAGCGTGGACTTTAAGAAAAGAATTCTATTTATCCAAATAATCTCTTGAACCAGTCAATAATTTTCTGAATTAAACTACCACGAACACATTTATCATTAACACAAACGTTACTGTTACACTCGAAATTGTTATCACATCGTTCTTCTGGAGCTTTTTGTTCGAGGAGTACTTTATAAAATGAACAATATTTTCCATCGTTTCTTAATCCGATGTTCTCGCATCCTTCAAAAGAAGGACATATTGGAAAATCACAATTCGGAAGTTCTCTTCCAACATTGGTTCCATCAGGGCAAGTTTTCAAATCTGCGGGACAAACATCTATATTATTAAATCCTTCTTCTCCTTCATATACCAACCTATATCGTGGAGCATTACTAGTGACAGAATCATGTAAGTGAATGAAACTACCCTTACTAAGTCTTATCTTTTTCAAATCAAACTCTAAAGTATTCTCCCAAAGTCTCATACAATCTGTACCAACAGTACTATTATCAAGTATAAGAACTAGAGTAACTTGAGGAGGATTAGATTTTAAATAATTACCACTCCATATCAATTTAAAGTCCTGCTTTTTATCCTTACAGCCCCCATAAATAACATCAAGTTTTAAGATATTTCCATCAATTTTGGCATTATATATTCCTTCATTATATGAATCGTAATTCTTGTAGTCTCCTATAACTATTTCAGAAACGGCTGAAGCAGAGTCAATAAAGTTAATTCCTACTAATAAAATCATTAAGCTAAATGTAATTGCTATTTTGTTTTTCACATCAATCATATTTCAAACCTCTTTTTAAATCCTTCTTTTACTTCAATTAATATTGAAGTCATAGACATTAATAAACAAACTTCTTTATTAATCTTTCACCGTAACGATTTTTCTTTTAAACCTCAGTACGTCTATGATAATATAAGTTTGTGGTGCTTTGTGAATATTCCCGACTAAAACATACTTATTCCATTCGTCATCAAAAAGTCTTTAGGTTATCCTTAATATTCATCTCTTTTTTAGGATTTTTTCTCAGAAATTAAATAAGGTTTATACTTTTAATCAGACTGTTAATAATAGTAAATGGTTCATCTAAATCTTCTTCTCCAAATGTTAATGTAAGTTGTTTTTCTGTATTTTCTTTTTTTTGCACTAACTGAAAATCTTTAAATAATCTCATTGTATAAAACCCCAATGGGCCGAGGAAAAATTGTTCTTAGCGAGAAAGACCTAGATCCTCTTGTTCGCGATATCTCTGATTTCATACGAGAAAAGCATGGAGAGTTAGGAAAAAGCGAAGTTGTGGAGATTGGACTGGGGAGATATTATCGAGGCATTACCACTTCATCAATTGTACAGATAGTTGACGCCAGTGATCGAATATTTGGTAGGGTGTTTTATGTAGACGCTAAAAAAGGCCTCTATGCATTTGAGAAAGACAAAGACTATCGTGATGTTATAAGAACAAATCCAGCTCTTTTAGACCTGAGAGCAGAACTTCTAGATTCTAATATGGGTCATACAATTCGTAAAAAGAAGACCAAGATACCAAAAAACAACGGACAAAATAATAGGGTCTACAGGTGCTATATACCGAACGACAAACATCCTCCGGACTAGAAGACGAAGCTTACTAACAGTATCTCCGAATAGAGCAGTCTGACTGCTCTATTGTTAGTCTCAATTAACTTA
>CAZBTP010000013.1:0-33025 GCA_964494915.1 Candidatus Woesearchaeota archaeon | reverse complement strand
CATCTTTCATTAAATTTAGTAAGATTGCGGATTCTAAATAATTTTACACTATCTTGGGTAGAAGTTCCAGCTTGTAGTACTCTCTGAAGTTCAGTATCTCTATATCTCTAACGCTAAAGTTAGATTTAATTTTATCTTGTAATTTTAATAATTCTTTTCTTCCATTTACTTCTATATCTATCTCAAAATCTAAATCTGATAAAGTCCTATCTAAATAGATGACATTGGAGTTATCTAAGCAAAAAGAAAAAAGTTTGTTAAAGTTATAGAAATCGTTAAGGATAATGTTAAGTTTGTAATATTCGTAACCTATAGTTTCAAGGTTTATTTCTGTTCTATATCCCTGAATTATCTTCTTCTTTTCTAACTGTTTAATCCTAAATGCAATCGTTCTTGGTGGAGTTTTCAGCTTTTCAGATAGCTCCACTAGAGAAATCCTTGCATTTTTACTTAATAAAAGAAGTATTTTTATGTCTAACTCGTCAAATGAGGCTGTTTTTCCTTCACCCACTGTTTCATAATTTCTAGATTTAACATTTTCTAAAAGATAATCTCTTTTAAAATGAAAAACCTTTGAAAAAACATCTACTCTTTCTTTCCAGAAACTCTTTCTAAACTTTTCTTTAAAAGTTGTCCAAAGTCCCTCAAATTCATAAATATTCTTTACCCAAACCATAAAAGCCAAATCATAACCGCTTTCTATTCTCGCGATTACGCCTACGCTGGAGTTTTCTTTTAGCCACTGAATCATTTCTGTTTCTTCTTGTGGCTTTAAGTTAAAAAATTTTAGATAAACGCGAAAACTAAAGTATCCTAATTTTGAGTTGTCTATTACAGAATAGTATCCTTTTATTATTCCTTCTTCTTCCATTCTCTTTATTTTGTAATTCACAGTATTTTTATTTAATCTTACTTTCTTGGCAATTTCAGAGTTGGCACTTCTCGCGTTTTCATCTAATTGTTTCAGGATTTTCAGGTCTTTCAGGTCCAACTTAATTCTCTTCTCTTTCTTTTTCTTGATATTAATAGGTCTTACTTTGATGCTTTCTTTCTCTGCTGATAAATCTTCTTGCTCTCCCTCTTTATCGCCTTCATATTTTTTGAGCAGTCTTTCTATGTCTTTAACCATTTTAGTAGATAACTCAATATTAATATATAAATCTTGCGTTTTAAACAATATTCTAATCAATATATTAATATAATGGTATTACCTCTCTATAGTAACAAGATAAATGGAGATAAATCAAAATGAAACACTATACAGCAAAAAAACGAATGTATAAGGTTGCAAAACCTATAATCGACATTTTTTTTAGTGAGAAAAGTGAAGATAAAAGGAGAAAGATTTTGAGAAGAGTTATAGGTAGAACTGAGAGTTTTGATAAGAGAAATCCGGCTCAACCAAAACCCAACCTACTCAATAAGCTATTAGTTTATGTCGGACTTATGAACGAATCACTCACAGAGCTTGTGGAAGCTTTTAGGAAACTTGATTTAGCAACCACTAGAGGATATTTTGATCCTAAAACTGGGAGGATTGCTGTTGGTGTAAATGAAGAAAATGGAGTATATGCTCACGAACTAATACACCTTTTGGGTCATGAAGGGGATATCACTAACGATTATATGATGGCTCACGCATTAGAAAGTTATACCAATAATCTCCCAGATTATCATAAAAGACATAACCAAATATTAAATCCGCCAACAACCGAAAGTGTGTTATATCCTGAGAATATAAGGCCATTAAAATTTTCTGAAATGTGCAAAGGTGTTAATTATGAGTATGAAGGAAATTTCGATAAAACTGGACGCACATTAGGGAATCTAGCAGCCTATATGGAAGCAAAAACAGGGAGCCCTAATTCAGGTTTGAGATTTTTGAAATTGATAAACGAAGGTTCATCATTAGAAAAAGCGTTAGCATATTCATTTAATCACAGTGGAGAAGAATAAGAAAATGACAAACAAAACACAAACAAATGGAAGAGAAGCGCAACAGAATTGGGAACTTAGAAACTCCTATTCAAATTCACAAGAGATGAACGGAAGAACCGCTTATAGTGGAGTTTCTGAACAAATGGAAGGGGGTAATGAAAAGATGAACGAGAAAATTATTGAAGGTCTTTTGGAAGTAAGCTCTAAAGAGACTGAAAGAATAAGAAGGTTTGGGATTGAGTTGGAGAGGGATATCGCTAAAAATGAAATGAAGAGGCCTGGTTTTTTTGCTAGAGCTCTAAAGCCATCTTTATTTAGAGATTATTTAGCAAATAGAGAACATCTAAATGGATTAAAAAATCTAAATGAAGGTTTAGTTTCTATTTTAGAAGAAATTGAGGCAAAAGCTACAGAAGGCTCTTTGGACTTAGAAGCTACTAGAAAGAAAATAGAAGAATTTGAGGCAAGCCATTTTGAACTTCCTTATTTTAGGAGGGAAATGGAGGGGGGTTGGAAACATCCGGACCATGTAGCATATAGTCTATTGTTTCAATTCCCAGATTTTGCTGAAAGTGAATTCAAAGACTTTCTGGAAACTCAAGTAGCAGATTTCGATAGGTACCCATTAAGGCTCAATTATGGGAGCAGCCTTGTAAAATATGCATCAAGAAATCGGGAATTAGCAGAGAGAATTATGGAAAAGATTGCAATGATTTACAGAACTCAAGGTGACAGAAAAGAACCAATGAGTGCTGGTTTTTTGAATGTGGTTCATGTACATTTTGCTGATTTAGCTAAATCAGATCTTATGTGTTTAGGCACAGCATTAAGATATTCTCCAGAAGAGATCCGCAGCAAATTTTTAGAGCAGGTAGACTATAATATCTAAAACTTCTTTATTTTTTCTTTTTTATTTATCTTACTCCTTTTTAACGGAGATTTGTTTCTGCTCACTCAGGAATTTAAAGGCAGGACTATAATTAATACGCCATTCACAACATACATAAGGCAATTCTCTATTCAATATCTCAAGAGCTTTTTTCCAAAGATCTTCTGCATTTTTTAGATTTGTTTTTAGTTTGATTAAAATTGGTTTAAACATAATTTGTCCAAGAGGTTTTATTTCTTCAGGAATATAAAACAAAAGGAAAGCATAATTTTCTGTTGGATACTCATTTTTTCTCAATAAAAATGTGTAGATATCGAGTTGATTCTGATAATATTTTGTGATAGAATCTTCTAATATCGGATATCCTCTTGTTTTAAAATCTAACACAATCAATTTATTGTTATTAACTAAAAGATGATCAATTGCACCATAAAGAATATTTCCGCTTTTATCTCTATACAATAAGCCATCTCTTTAATCTCTCCACTTCTTCAATAACTCTTTATCTTCAAACAGCCTTAAATTTTTGGTTTCTTTATCATTGGCTAATTCAGGCGGAAGTTGATTTTTATCAATATAACTATCAAAATAATCTTTTATCATTCCGTCTAAAGCAGAAGGCAATGTTAGAAATATTCTTTGATGGCGTTTCCATATTTTCTTGTAAGTTAGATAAAAGCATCTAGGACATTCAAGCATTAAGCTTATTGCAGTTGGAGATAACTTATAATTTGTCATGTTGGTTTAAGTAAAACTTCTTTTTGTTAACCTTAATCTGAGAATAAGACTTTGGATATCCAATGTCATTAAGATCGTATTTTTCTCTGCATTGATAACATGCTTCGCCCTTTTCTGTGTTGGAGAGCATGTTGACTTTAGATAGACACATTGGGCAATACATCCCGCAGCCCTCTTCAATTTCTTTCTGAACAATTATAGCCTGTTTGTATTGCCCTGGTTTTGCTTCATTAATATCATTAAGATAATGAACGCTTAAGATCTTCTTAGATTTAATTTTCATCCTCCAAAACAAACTCTGATTGTGGGTCCCAGATAGAAGGAAGGGAATGTTCTGCTTGTCCTTCTTTAATCTGCCTTATTAATTCATAATCGGTAATTATCTTAGTGGAAGATTTTACTCCCTCAACACTTCTAAAACAACCGAAAGGATGAACTAGCTTTTTCTTTTTAGAAGCATAAATAAATTTTGCAAGATCTGCCGGAGAGGTAAAATTCTTATTGTAATCTGTAATATATTTTAGCATATAGCCAAGATATTTGGAAGGATGGTCTAATTTTCTAATGTCAATATTAACTTCTCTTTCTGAGATTTTGCTAAACAATCTCACAATCTTAGAATTCTTATCTTTTATTTCAACATTATAAGAACCACATTTCCATGAACCACAATAATATCTTCCAGAATCTTTGTCAAACCTCATTAAATTCTGCCCGCAATCTTTACATTCTCCTCTAATTTGATTATCTAATCTTGTGTCATAGGTTATTGCATGAAGATGGGTATTGAGGCCTGTTTTTTTATGAAAACCAATTATCTTGCCTCTTTTATCGTAGTATGGATGTCCGGCGTAAACTTTTGCTGCTTCAATGCTATACAATCCTCCAAGAAGTTTATTTTTGATCTCTTCATGCTTTCTAAATTCGCTAAAACAGAGAATTAGATGTTTTATGGCTGCCTCTAATCCATAAAGTATTATTATTTCTCCTTTTTGTTCGTACTCAAAAATATAAGACTCTTCATAATTTTCAGGACTTATAGTAAGAAATCTTAGGAAAGTATTTCTCGTTTGTTGTAGATTAAGGATAAAATGAGAATATTTATTGATAACTCTTCTTTTTCTTCTCTTAGCGCAATAATCACAACCCAGCTTATCACAATGATGTCTCTGTGGCAATATGTTCCATCCCTCTTTGCCTTCTATTGCATATTCTCCACCAGTTGGCTCTCCACATCTTAATAGAGATTTTATAGAAGTTTCTGGATATCCTAAAACCTGTAGATAAGGAATTATGTCATATATGGGATTAATTTGGAATATTACCCTATTACTAAATAAAGAGCCCTTCGGGCTCTGAGAATAATCTTTCCATTCTTTCCAACCTTTCCAATCTCCAGAATTCATTCTGGAACCTCCGCACCACGCAAATTTCGGAGCTTCGCTAATCCGAAATTTGCTTTATCTTTAGACAAGGTTTCCGTAGCTTCATTATTCGGAGAGTCTATCTCTTGCAAGAAATCGTCCTCTCGTCTTGTTAGAACCTGTCCAATGGTCTTTTCTTCACCAATCTTAATCCTAATACTCCTACACCACAGAATAAACTCTTCTACTTGAGATTCAATTTCTCTTAACTTTTCTTTGTAATCTAAATTGGTCATATATTCTAGAGGCCCGAAAAGTATAAATACTATTGTTTGTTTATTAAATAGTAGTATTTAAATAATAGGAAATATTAAATGAAAGAAAAAATATCAGAAGATCTTATTGAAAAAGGCTTAGCATTAATAGAAGCAGAAAAAAATAAAGAATTAGTTAAATATTTATTCCAAGAATATCTTAACCAACCTCTTCTATTAAAAAAACTAAATCCGGAGAGATACAAAAAATATGAAGAGCATCTTAATAGCTTGACAGGGAATAGAAAGAATAAAATCTTTAGAGGAAGTGGAAACAGCAACAAAATAACAGAAGCAATAAATGTCTGGAACAGATGTAACTTTCTTGAATTTGATACGAAAATGCAAAAGAGGCAAGGGAAAGGCGGATCAGAATATGAATACCCTGCTAAACTTTACAGACTCAAAATAGATGCTTTTTTTATATATCTAGACAAAACCCTTCCTAAGACTAAGAAATTGACTGAGGGAGAAAAAGAGTTTATTAGATTTGTATTCTCTTTTAACGAATCTAGAGAAATTGTATGTGAATATGATAAACTACTTCAAGGAATAGGTATATTTGTTGAAAGAATATTTTTAAAAGCAAGTTATGAGCCAGATCATTTATCAGAATTATTCTTAAAACTTTTCTTCTTTGATAAAAAAGATACGAGAAAATACTTAGATAAAACCAGATTAACTATGGACGACGCGATTTATGATTTTGCTGTTAAACTTCTAAACAAGATTCAATCTAAAGTGGTTGACTATAGCACTTTATCTGAAAACGCTGAAATAAAATATGCTCTTGATAAAATTCCTCCGATTGATGTAATAGGAGATGCATTTAAGGAGAATTGGTAATTATCTACTTTTTACAAGTGCTTTAATAGTCGTTTTTCCTTCTCCAACTGAAAGTTTAATCAACTCTTCCATTCTTTCTATTGTTTTTTGCATAGATTCAATATCTTCCTGCTGTCTTTCCATTCTACTGCCCAGAAGTTTTTCTCTCTTCTTAGAGTCTTCTATCTCTTCTTGAACATCCTCTAAATTGCTTTGGAATAGTTTTTTCTTGGGCATCTTTTTGTTAGCTGCTAAATATGAAACATAAACGTCTAACTCTCTCGAGCTTATTCTATGTCCTAATCTTAAATTAATTTCATCAGAATGCCACCCATGTTTTAATAAATGGCAGGCCATCCCGCTTCTCAAATCCTTCCAGGTTGGTTTATCTCCTGTTGGAATAACTTTAACTCCTGTCTTTTTAACAGCGATATCAAATATCTTTGCCGCCTGTCTCTTCTCAAAATAAAAAATCTTATCATCTGGTTCATAGAGAATAAATTTCTTCTTTCCACTTATTTTTTTATATTTTCCGTTCATTTGCTTTATCTTTCTAATCTCTTTCCCTTTTTTATCTTCAATAAAAGCTTCTTTGCCTCTGTCTAATATAATATCGGCATATCGAACTGTTTCAGGATAAAGGGTTAATTCGCTTCTTGATTGCCTACTTCTTTTTAAAGTGGCCTTAGGAAAATTAACAAGATATTCTGGACTTTTTGTATGCTTATTCATTTGTTTTGTAAAATCCTTTTTAGTTAATTTAAGCAAGGAGGTTACATTTTCTCCAATATCCCAAGCAAGCCAAAATAATAACAGATGTTCTGGCTTTGAGACAACGCTAACTAATTTTCTAAAAATTTCTTCATCAACAAATCTAACTTCTTTATTCTTCTTATCTGTATAATATTCTAAAACCTCTCTGGCAAGATCGTCTTTATGGCCTGCTAACTTGAATGGTTTACTTTTGAATATTTTGTTATAATAACTTTTTCTATCTTTAAATTGGCCACCTTTGATCGTTTTTATTCTTCCATCTTCTAAATCATCATATACTTTTTGAATGTCTTGCTTTGTTAAATTCTTCCAAGGTTTATTGTTAAACCAATTATTAGCATTTCTAAGCCGCGTAATATAGGATAAGAGTGTTTTGTAACATCCTTCATCTAACTTCGGTAATTCATTAATCCTTTTTATTTTATGCTCTTCAAATTCAAAGAACTCTTTAAACAAATTTCTATTCTCTTTACAAATAGAAACATCGCCAAGTAGATCTTTTTTCCTCTGTTCATAATTCTCTTTTAGTCCCATTAATAAATAGAAGAAGTAAGACTATATAAATCTTACTCCCCTGATATGGAACTTTTTAGTTCCAAGCCTCTACCGAGAGTTGAACTCGGGACCTCTGCCTTACCAAGACAGCGCTCTAACCGACTGAGCTATAGAGGCATGAAGAGAGAATCTGATTGTACGTATAAAAAGTTATCCTTGTTGATTTGCGAAGGTTGTTTGATTCGCGCCTGGGAGCCATTCGGAGTTTGTTACGTAAGCGGTTATTTGTGTTGTATGTGAGAAGAGAGTATTAAGCCAGTCATAGTAGTGTTGGAAGAAGATCTCTCGTTCATTGGCATCTTTCAGGTGGAGATTTTCGTTGCTTATAATAAAAAGTGCGCCGATAAAGAGAAATTTAATAAATAGTATGTAGAGTTTCATGGTGGTGTTGTATTTTGCGTTGTTGTGTTTATCGACTTCATGCTCCAGTCTTGGTCGATAGCATAGCCGGTTATTTTAATAAAATTTCCGAATGCATGGACGAGCCAGACAGTATAGATACGTACTGTTTTTATAACACCCTCGAGTGTAGAAACATCTATTTCTCTTCCCGAGTAGACGTAAAACGCAGAGATGACAAGAAAGGCAACACCGACATAGATGAAGATATACGCAACGCGTGATCGTGCAGAGTTCGCGCGTGACATAACTATGAGCAAGAAAATTGCGAGAATGACAAGGATAATAAACCAGTTCATTGTACACCTAATTCCAGTGAGAGCTTTCCACTATAAAAATGTTGCGAAAACGTTTAAAAAGAATCTGCTCGTGAGGAGTTTATAGCCCTGTAGTATAGTGGTCAAGTATGCAGGACTCTGGCTCCTGTGACCCAGGTTCGAATCCTGGCAGGGCTATCAAGGATTCGAACGCACACGCTTTACTCGTTACAGGAATCCTGGCAGGGCTATCAAGGATTCGAACGCACACGCTTTACTCGTTACAGGAATCCTGGCAGGGTTATCAAGGATTCGAACGTACTAGCTTTGTTTGTTACGGGGAGTCCTCATATGTAGAAACTAAATAGTGACATCCAGTATCTTTTCTGAAGCCGGAAGGACTAATGGTTATGTCGAAACTATCAGCAATAAAGCAGATACAATTCATTTGCGGATTAGGGACAATTCTGAAAGAGACTTAAAGAGAGCATTTGAGTTTAATACGAGAAACGCAATTGGAAGAATGGGCTTAGGAAGGGTTATTTGTGCAGTTGATGTAACAGGAGAACTAATTTTCGGATACTACAGGAAAGTGACATCATAGATAGATTTATAAACTAAAGAAATTCCCAATAAACATGGTTGCTCAACTAATAGATATTAGTGTGGATGAGTTTGTAAAGAAAGTGCTTAGTGGAGAAAGAAAACTTACTGGATTAAGATTTCCCGAAGGGTCTATATTTGGTGAAGACTATATTGGGGAAATGAGAGATCATATTGAATCAAGAACTCCAGAATATAGACAAGAGCGTCTAGATATATCAGATTCCGAATTAATTAGAGTTGTGGCCCCAGAATTATACCTTCCGTACGTTGTTGCTAACAGAGCAATTCTTAATGGGGCGAAGCTTAATGGGGCAGAGCTTAATGGGGCGAAGCTTAATGGGGCAGAGCTTAATGGGACGGAGCTTAATGGGGCGGAGCTTAATTGGGCGTATCTTAATGGGGCGGAGCTTAATGAGGCGTATCTTTATTGGGCGAAGCTTACTAGGGCGTATCTTAATGGGACGGAGCTTAATGGGGCGTATCTTAATGGGGCGGATCTTAGGGGGGCGGAGCTTAATGGGGCGAATCTTAATGGGGCGAATCTTAATGGGGCGAATCTTAATGGGGCGGATCTTAGGGGGGTGAGAAATTTAGATAAAGTTATCAGTTTAGGAGATGCTATTTTCATAGATACAATAGTAACTGAAACAGAAAAGGCTATTATAGAACCGATGCTTAGAAAACAGTTTGACGTGAGAGAATAGATATTACGTTGGTGTTAGTGGAAAATGGGGATTTGATGTAGTGAATCCCTGGAAACTCTTGATTAAGCCTTTAAACGCATAAATCGCGAATATGCTTCAGGAAAGTCTTAGCATTTTGTAAACTTTTATTTGCAGGTTCAAGATTTGCTTGCGCTAATTTTTGATATGTGAACTCGCCCCTTTTCTTCTTCTCTGACTTGAATATTCCCAGCAAGGTATCTGCTTTAACGATAATGTCCTCATAAATCTCCAATAACTCTCTATCAACAATTCCCTGAAAAACTAATTTCTTAAATTCATCATAAGTCTTTTTATGTTCCTCCGGAGCCTCAGTTTTAATTCCTTTCTTAGCTAAATATGCTTTAGCAGAATAAAAAATGCAATAATAAGCATGAGAAATAACATGACTATAATATGTCTCTGGCTCTTCTATTTTCATAACATCTGTTTGAATCTTCTTATTATTACTAACAAATAAGGCTATATCTGCGAATTTTATTTCATTATTGGCTCTTTCAAGATACAAATTATAATTTAAATCCATGTTTCATTCCTTCTTTTATTAACGAGTAAGATATAGTGGGATTATGAATTACTAAATGTTTTCTTGCTATTTCTTTCCCTAAATTTTCATAGTCTATCTTAAGCATCTCTAAAAATTCATCTTTTGTAATTACATGCCCGTGTATATTTAAAATAGACTTAGTTTCCATTGATTTAAAGACTGCTTCGACTATCTTTCTCTTATCTTCTTGCTCAATAAAGACTGCAATATCTAAATCAGAATCTTTCTTTTGTTCTCTAATAGCATAAGAACCAAAAATAACTATAGAGTAAAAGAAAGTGTGTTTATCTAAACTATCTTCCAATTCCTTAATTGATTTTAAGACTTGTTTGGGCAGATTTTCTTTATTATAAATCTCAAAGTAAGCATACACCTTATTATTTCTATGATTGACTGCATAAAGTTTAGAATTGCCTATTCTTTTTTCAGTGATTAATTCCTCATTTAAAAAAGATTTAATTGCGTTCTGTATTATTGAGCTTGACTTCTCTTTAGATATTTCTTTTACTTTCTTCCAAGTAATTTCATTAAATTTATTTCTTTGAAAGATATTTAATATTTTTAACTGTTTTTTTGTTAACATTTTGATTGATCGACTTATGGCATTTATACCTTATTTAAGGTACTATTATACCTCTTTTTGAGTATATAAACCTTTTTACCTGATGAAACATAAGTTATAGAACAGCTATTACGTTAGTGTTCGTGGATTGAGAGATAGATTTATATTCTCAGCTTTCTCTTATAGAACATGGAAGCTGGAATTGTTTCGAACTATTTTGAGCATGTTGGTGCTGCAGCAGTGAAGTTATCTGCGGGTCTGAAGGTTGGTGATACGATTAAGATTGTTGGTGGGGGAAACGAGTTTGTGCAGCGCATTGAGAGTATGCAGATTGATCGGAAGTCTGTAACTTCTGCAAAGAAAGGGAATGAAGTTGGAATCATGGTCGCGCAGAAGGTTCGGAAGGGATATAAGCTCTTCAAGGTCTAATTCTCGTGATAATCCGTAATTGAACGACGAAAGGTTTAAATAGCATCTGAATTAGAATTGTATACACGTTGTGAGGAGCAATGGCAAAGACAAAACCAGTGATTAATGTTGCCTTTGTAGGGCATGTTGACCATGGAAAAAGTACGACGATAGGACATTTGATGTACGCGTCTGGGAAGTTGCCTGAAACAGAATTGGCAAAACTTAAAGCGGAAGCTCAGAAAAATAAAAAGATCGGCTTTGAGTTCGCATATTACATGGACCGCTTTAAAGAAGAGCGTGAGCGCGGTGTTACTATTGATCTTTCGTATGAAAAATTAATTACGAATAAGTACGAAGTAACAATTATTGACGCGCCAGGCCATCGTGACTTCATTAAGAACATGATCACTGGAGCAAGCCAGGCAGATAGCGCCTTTCTTGTAGTCGCTGCAGGCCAGGGAGCTGGTGTTCAACCTCAAACAAAAGAGCATGTATGGCTCTTAAGAACAATGGGTGTTGGTGAGATAGCTGTTCTTATTAACAAGATGGATCTTGTAGGATACAAACAAGATGAGTTTGAAAAGGTTAAGAATGATGTTGCCAAAGTGTTAAAAGAAGCAGGATACAAGGTTGATCAGATACCTTTTATTCCGATTTCTGGATTAAAAGGAGATAACCTCATTAAGAAGTCTGATAACCTTTCATGGCATAAAGGACCAACGTTACTTGAGCAGTTTGATAATTTCAAGTTGCCTGAGAAGCCAACAGATCTGCCGTTGCGTATGCCAATTCAGGATGTTTATGATATTACTGGTATTGGTACTGTTCCTGTCGGAAAGATAGAGACGGGTGTTATGAAACCAGGACAGAAGGTTATGATCTTACCTGGAAGAACAGGAAAAGGTATTCCTGGAGAAGTAAAGACAATTGAGATGCACCATGAACAGTTGCCACTAGCAGAACCAGGTGATAATGTTGGTATTAACCTTCGAGGAGTTGGTAAAAAGGATATTGCTCGCGGTGATGTTATTTGCGAGGCTAATAATCTTCCAAGTGTTGTTGAGGAATTTGTTGCTCAGATAGCCGTTATTTCACATCCGACAGTTATTGCAAAGGGCTATACGCCAGTGTTTCATGTACACACTGCTCAAGTACCTTGCCAGTTTATCGAGCTTATTGAGAAGACATCGCCTGATGGAAAGAAGGAAAGTAATCCTGATTTCTTAAAGAATGGAGATGTTGCACGAGTACGCATAAAGCCGATTGGGAACCTAGTACTAGAGACGCAGGCAAAGAACCCACACATGGCACGATTTGCTATACGAGATGCTGGCGCGACAGTTGCCGCTGGCGTGTGTATTGAGTTAAAAGCAAAGGCGTAAATTTCTTTTAATTTTCAGGTTGTTGTGCTACGATTGATCTATATCCAGAGAGAATGATTGGAACAATTCTATCAATATGTTCTTGTGGACTAGACCGGTTTTTTTCGTTTGTGATATCTCGTAGTTTTTTGTTTGATCGAAGAATACGAGATCCTCCTAAGCTGCGTCTTCCGATTTTTATAATAGGATCAGCAGTTTCTTTGTCTTTAGAATGCAAACAGAGCTCTCGTACGTTTACAAAGTCTTTTCCAATATCTGTATTAATAGTGACATCTTCTCGTGGTTCGTTCAGCGATAAACAAAGTGACGTATAGGTTCTGTAAGATTCTATAGAGCCTGGTTCTCTGTTTGGAAGGAGAATAACTTGACCCCATAACAATAGCTCGAGATAATTATTAGGATTGAGCGGATTTCTAGTGATATGATCTACGGAGAATACTTTTATACTAATTGTTGGATCTAGGTATTTGTCGTTGAGTTCATCAAGCATTGAGGCAGCGTGAGATCGCTTTTGTGTTTCGTTAGCGAGAGAGCTAAGATTAAGCATTGAGGCAGCGTGAGACCGCCTCTGTGCTTTGCTATCGAAAGAGTCAAAAGAAGGGATATGCGCAAGAAGATCATCGATTGAGATGAGTTTGACATCTTTCAATGTTCCGTCTGCTATTGGAACATCTGGATAGCTTTCTCTCTCTAGGTGTAACCCTCCCTTCCCTAATTCCCCGAGGGTATAATCTGCCCAGTATACACTTTCCATTCTGATGGAGATTGAAGGCTTTTTATAAACCTCTCTATTATGACTGCCGGAGAGTTTCGATTCTTAATCTGTTTTTTTATAGTTCGATCGAGAACAATTATGCTTTTTTGAACTTTGTGATCTCAGGAAGCATATCAGCATGACCGAGGAGTTGAGCGCGGCAGCAGTAACGTTCAAGACCAAGTTCATCAAGTACTTTGCCTGCTTCTTCGCCTGCATCAATCCGCTTTTTGTAGTCTTCCCAAAGATGACCTATTGGTTTACCGCATCCGAAACAACGAACAGGAATTATCATGACTCTAGATTGGGAAAATGGTTTTTAAATGCTTTGGTCTTATTCCGAAATAATGTCCACTCGACAGGAGAGGACAAATCTCGTTAAGAAAAGAGAAACAAGAGGGACAAGAACACCATAGATAACAAGATCTCCCACGATGCCTTGAATTCTATCAATGAAATAGAAAAGAATAAAAAACACGATACTCGTTGATAAAACAAAGGGATACTCGCGGCTCACGAGTCGCCGAGAAAGCACAAAACTTTTTCTTAAACTGCTCTTCTCGATAACGAGATAAAAACTTGCGAATGAAAAAAAGATCAAAAACCCCGCAATCCCTATAAAATAAATAAGAATATACAAAGCCTGTGCGCTCGAGAGTCCTAGATCAAGAGACTTCCCGAGGAAAAGCGCCCCATAGTGTGCAATAGCCCAAACACCAACCCCCATAATCGATAGAGTGACAAACACAACAAAATTCTTTAATCCAAACTTGAGACTGTAAGTTAGAAATTGAGAAATTGATGCCTTTCTATGACGAACAATACTCCACGAGAGTCCAATCAAACCAGCAGCTATAAAACTAATAATAAACAATGTGCCTAATGAAACAACGAGAAACCATGCGTAGATACTAACAGGGCTCTCTATTAAACGACTAACACTCACTGAAATCTCGGACAGAAGTAGTAATAATATCCATAACACAACACTCGGAACTAGAATCATAGGATAATGAACGCAATCATAAAAAGCTCGAAGAAGTGTGTTCAGAGAAACGCGGAGTTTCATTCAAGAAGTACCCTTTGATAGCACATACAGTAAATATGCAAGTGTACCTGCAAACAAAGCAAGCATTATGACAACCACAACGATTAATCCAATCCCTCTCTTTTTCGGCTTTCCTTCCGTGCTCTGCTGCAAAGGCTGTTGTGCCACTGGTTGCGAAGGCTGTTGCTGTATGCTCTGCTGCAGAGGCTGTTTCATCTCCTGCGTCTTCAGTTGATCATTACTCCTCTCCACAGCACCATCTTCTTTCCTCGATCCATAGAGAATGCTTGTTGCTCCACTCGAGACGAAACGAGCAGCATCACTAACATCTGTAGGACTATATCCTGCGTTCAAGAAACTTTGTATAGCCTGCTCAAGTGAGGATCCTCGTTCAATCGCATTCTTTAATCCAGACACCAGTTCATCTTTCATCTACACCTCAAATCTCAACAGATTTACCATTATGCATTAAGTGAACACTCTTATTTAAAACATATCCCATCTCACGCGCAAGCTCAGCTCCTGCACTTGTCTTTTTTAAATCCCCGTGCGATGGGATTACACACCGTGGATTTGTCAGCATGATTAAATCGCGCAAGTCTTCTCTCCCCCCATGTCCGCTTACATGGACATTATCAAAAATTCGCACATGAACTTTTCGCAAACGATGCTCAAGCTCAGCACGGTTCGCCTCATTAATCGGCGTTGGAATCGTCTTCGAAGAAAAAATAACATGATCGTTTTTCCCAAGTCTCAGGGGGAGTTGTTGCCGCGCGATTCTATCGAGAATCGATCCTGGTTCTCCTTGATGTCCTGTACACACAATTAGATACCGATGCTTCGTTCTTTGTATGGTTCTCAAGATTTTCTCTACCTGTCTTCGATATGAGTACAGCTTCACCTCTCTCATGAAAGCAGCCTGTCCAACGTTTTTTGCTGCAGTAATATATTTCCCTAAACTCCTCCCAAGAAATACGACCTGCCTATTCAATCGTCTTCCAAACTCGCTAATTGTCTTCAAGCGAGCTATATGTGACGAGAACGTTGTCACGATAATACCTGAGTGACGATTCTCAGTTGTAAATAAAACATCCTCCAACAAACCGCGTGCAATCTTCTCAGAGGGAGTCTTCCGATCATCAGGAGCATACAAACAATCGACAATAAGTACCGCAATACCAATCTTTGACAGCTCTCTCAGACGTCGATAATTCGGAGGATCTCCCATTGTCGGTGAGTTATCTAACTTGTAATCATTCGCGTACAACACAATTCCTTTTTTTGTATGGACTGCGACAATCGTGCTTTGTATCGTCGAGTGCGTCATCGCGATAAATTCCACTCTATACTCTCCACTTTTTCCCTTGATAATCTTCGATCCGTTTACATTCACCGGCACAATTCTGTTCGGCAATCGTTGTCCATTATCTTGCATCAAGACCTTTAACACCTCCATCGTAAACGGCGTTCCGAGAATATCAGCCTTGTACCGATATGCATTGTACGGCAGCGCCCCGACATGATCTAAATGCGCATGGGAGATTAACAGCGCTCTAACCTTCTCACGTAATCCTTTTTTATCAAGGTAAATATCATCAGGCAATGCCCCTAATGCCCTCATACCTCGCTCAGTTGGTATTCGTTCCTTTTCTTCGACACCAATAATCGCAGGCAGAAACAAACCAGAATCAAAGAGGAATACATCTTCACCAATCTCCAAGGCAGTCATATTCTTTCCAACCTCGTCATAACCGCCAATCGCATGTATCTTCATCCCCAAACAAGAAAAAGCAAGTTTAAATAGCTTTTTCACAAACTGTCAATTACCAACTAATGAATTAGTTGGCTTATAGTTACCATTGGCACTACGATTGGTTGATTGACTAACAACCTACTGAAAATAGGTTTACCAAGTTCAGCGATGTTTCTAGAAGCATTTAAATCTGCATGAAGTTCATATCCACATTGCAAACATTTGAAGTTACTTCTTTTTCTATTCAGTTTATCTTTATATCCACATTTACTACAAGTTTGGCTTGTATATTTTGGATTTACTGAAATTACTAACTTTTGTCTTTCTTCAGCTTTATATTTCAAGTAAGTTTCAAATTGTTTAAAACTCCAACTTCCTAACTTCTTATTAAATCTTCTTCCATTCTTCTTGTATTTCATATCTTTTAAATCTTCAAGGGCAAATACTTTAAAATCACTATCAGCAATCCATTTGCTTAACCTGTGATTTGTATCAGAAACAAACCGTCTTTCTTTCCCACTAATTAATTTTAAATGGCGTTTAGCGGATTTAGTGTCTTTTTTCTGCAATACTGCTTTTAAGTATTGATATCTGCCTTTAATCTTTTTAAGATGTTTTGAATTGTAAAAAAGATTATTAGAACAAACAAGAATATTATTTACTCCTCTATCTATTCCTAAGATGTCTTGTTGTATTTTTATACCTCCCAAATTTATTTGAGGATTGTCTTTTTCAACAACTAAATTAAGATATAGTTGTTTTTGTTTATAGCATAACATTCCAGCGACAGTTTTCCAATCTTTATATTTTTCTACAAGTCTATGTGTTTGAAAAGTTATTTTCTTTCTACCATTTGTAGATGATATTGAAATTAAATGATGTTCTAAATTAACTCTTAAATTTCTTTTGTCTAGTCTGACAGAAGAAAATTCTTTTACTTGAATATGTCTTTTGTATTTTTCTCTTTTGATACTTTCAGAAGCAACATCTCTTGCTGTTTGAATTAGTCCAGTAGGAAGATTGGGATATAATTTTCTAATCTTCTTGTAAGTAAGTTTATTGAGTTTATTTTTATTAAAGATTTTTTTCTTAAACCCTATATCATTAACATATTGTCTTGCTTTTGAGAAAATTCTAATTGTTTCTATTAAGTCCTTATCATTTAATAGTTTAATTTTTATTGTTCGTTGCATAGAAATACTAATATAGATAAGTTTATATAATTATCTATTCTTAATATATCATGGTCGAACAATTACCAAAACTATTAAAGATAGAAAATACCAAAGGAAATTCATGTGTTTACAATATTAATTATCATATTGTTTTTTGTCCCAAATACAGAAAGCAAGTTTTAAATGAAAATATCAAAGAAGATTTAGAAATTATTTTTAAATCAGTAATATCTTCTAACGACTGGAAACTTCTTGAATTAGAAGTTATGCCAGACCACATTCATTTATTTGTTTCTGCTCATCCAAAACAATCACCTTTAGAAATTGTTAAAAAACTTAAAGGTATTTCGGCAAGATTAATATTTAAAAAATATCCTAAATTTCAGAAAAAGGAATTTGGGGGAAAACATTTGTGGAGTGGAGGTTACTATGTTGGAACTGCTGGAATAGTAACTGCTGAAAGTATTCGGGAGTATATTCTTGCACAGACTAAAGCAAATTCATCTGGTGATTAAAATCAATCAGTTTTCTTTGCTGCGAACATATAAATATCCTCATCACGAGAATAGACCATGACCGATCATAAAAAACATAGAAACATACTCTATACACTTGTTATCGTAGTTGCAATTCTCCAAATAACGTCTTTCATCATCCTCACGATCCAAGTAACACGATTGAATGTTCAGCTGAATAATAAGATCCAACAAACGAAAGGAGAATCAAAAGAATATACCGACGCGCTCGTAAAAAGATACGACTCATTCTATCAAGAGAACTTTGTCGACATCTCACGCATGCTCGCGCGACAGCAAGAGAATATTCAACAAGAATTAAGTCTCATAAAATCATCACAAGAGGACTTCTCTGGGATCGTTCAAGATGCGATAAAAAGCGTTGTTACTATCTCAACCCTCCGCTCGGTCGGATCAGGCTTCATTGTCAACCCCTCAGGCTTCATTGTAACAAATTATCATGTTATTGTAGGTAACGAAGATAATGTTCTTGTTCTCACTCACGATCGAAAACGTTATTCTGCAGAATATCTCGGTGGAGACGAAATCCGCGACATTGCACTTCTTAAAATCGACGGCTCATTTGGATCACTCGATCTCGCAGATTCAGATCAATTACAAGTCGGGAGAAAAGTTATTGCAATTGGCAATCCACTTGGATTATCGTCCACAGTTACCGAGGGAATAATCTCTGCATTGAAAAGACGTGGTCCGAACGACCTTCCTGAATATATCCAAACTGATGTCTCGCTTAATCCTGGCAACTCGGGCGGACCTCTTATTGATACAACAGGAGCAGTTGTCGGTATGAACAACTTCAAGATCGGTGGTGCAGAAAGTCTCGGCTTTGCACTCGAGAGCAATGCAATAAAACAGAGCGTTAATCAAATCTTAAACCAGAGCCTCCTCGCCTAACATGATTCTCAAACTCAAATCCTCACAACGAATACATCGAAGATATCTTCTTTTAGAAGCACAATCAAAGGAAGAAATAGAAACCGCTATTCTCGATTACATCGGTATTCTCGGCTGGGCAAAAGCAGCACCTCTCTTTGTAGAAGCAAAAAATGTAAAGGACAGATTCATTCTTGCCGTTGATCGAAAATTACTCAATGAAGTACGAGCTGCCTTTGAACTCTCCCCATTAACGATAAAAGTCAGAAGAGTATCAGGCACACTGAAAGGTCTTACGAGGTGAGCTCCTATACGAGGCATACACAAAACATTTAATATCCCTCCATTCTTACAAAAACAATGAGTCTCACTAAAAGAGGGGAAGGAGTCTTTGGAATTTCATTCGGTGTCATCTTCTCAATTATTGTTATCATCGCAATCATCGGAGTCGCAGTCTACGTGATTATCTACTTCCTCAACCTCAATACCTGTACACAGATAGCTCTGTTTTATGACACAACACGGAAAGAGATTGACGAAGCCTGGACATCAAGTATCTATAACGCGCCGCTCAATGCAAGACTTACCGGCACAGACATTGACGCTGTCTGTTTTGGTACACTGACGCAACAACCGCAAACAACAGGCGACAGAGACAAACAGCAAGAATTAAAGTCATATTCATACGAACCAAAAAACAATCTTTTTCTCTATCCTTCGAATAAAGCGTGTGATGGTGAGCTCGCAACCTTTGTTCTCGAGCATATCCAAATAAATCGCTTTTTCTGTGTGCAGAGAGAAGAAACTCGTACCGTCACACTCAAAAAAGAGGTAACTGACGCCCTCGTAACTCTGTCAAAAACCTAGTATGAATAGAAAAGGTTATGAATTTAGTTTCGCTTGGTTCTTTGCAATAATCGCAGGAGCAGTAATTATTTTCTTAGCAATCTATGCAACAACAAGACTTATCGATGTCCAACGTTTTCAAGGAGAATCAGCTCGTGGAAGAGAGTTCGGTATCCTCCTCACACCATTGGAAACAAATCTTGAAGCACTTCGTGGCGCAACAATTAATGTTCCAGATCCAACGAGGATTATTAACATCTGTGAAGAAGAAGGAACATTCGGAATACAGAAGATAGCGGTACAGATTAAATCAGGGGTTGGCAAAGAATGGCGCACAGAAACAGGAGTCGAAAGCAGTTTCTATAACAAATATCTCTTATCCTCAAGGAAGAGTGAAGGAAACAAAGAGTTTTACACCTTTTCAAAACCATTTCTCTTTCCTTTTAAGGTAGCAGACATCATTGTACTCTGGTCTGATCAAGAATCCTACTGTCTTGTAAACCCGCCCGATGAAATAAAAGAAGAAATAAACGAGGTCACATCAGGAGCAATTGTCAAAAACCTAAAAACAGCTGCTGGAGCAGCAGCGTGCGATTCCCATGCAAAGAAAGTCTGCTTCATAGATACAGGATGTGATATCGATATCTCAGAAAATACAAAAACAGTTAAAAAAGAAGGAAAAACGCTCTACTACATAGATTCTTTAGACAGAAACAATAAATATGCCCTCTTGTATGCAGCAATATTCTCAGACCCAGAGGTCTACGAATGCCAGGTACAGCGTATCATGAAACGCGCTGCTTCTCTTGCGCTCCTTTACGAACAAAAATCTTCATTCTTAACCTCTCAAGGATGTACTTCTCCTATTTTACAACCAATACTTAGCTCCTACGCTCAAGCAGCTCTTGAACTCACGTCATCACAAGATCTTAAAACAACGATCCACTCAAAGGCACTGGAGGTGAAAGAAAAAAATGATAGGCTTATCTGCAAGCTTTTCTAAAAAAGCCCAACTCAAGATTCAACAAATGTCATTTGTTCTTATAGCAATTATGATACTCCTTTCAATAGCAGCACTCATCTTCCTATCGATATGGTTGCCAAATATCCAAAAAAAAGCAGATGTTCTAAAACAACAGGAAGCACGCGAGCTTGTGAGAAAATTCGCAGGAACCCCTGAATTCTCCTTTACTTCAGGCTCAGACTGCTCAGCCTGCATTGATCTCGATAAACTCCTCATTATAAAAAACGCACCATCATACAAAAACTTCTGGAATCTCGACTATCTCATGGTAGAACGCATAGCGCCTCAAAGCACGAACGCTGAGTGTACAAGAACAAATTATCCTGACTGCAACAGACTCACAATCATCAAAAAAACAGATGATTTCGGGAAGACATCAGCAGCCTTTGTGACAATTGTTCGCTATGTCCCCCGCGAAGGAGGCTATTTCACCTACGAAATAGGGAAGATTCACGCCTCAGGACTGAGTAATGAATAACCGAACTTTAAATAATAACCGGGCGCAGGAAGAAATAGTCGGCTTTGTTCTTATAGTAATTATTATTGCAATCATCTTACTTATCCTTCTTGGAGTCTATATAAGGAAAGAGAGTCCACAAGAACTCACAAGAAGCAGAGATGTCTCTCAGTTCTTAGATACTCTAACAGAGTATACAACCTCCTGTAGCCCTTATGAAGGAAGGTATTATAGCATTGCAGAGCTCGTAGATAAATGCACGCAAGCAGCTCTTTGTTCTTCAGGAAAAACAGCCTGTATGATCCTTGAAGAGACACTCACAACACTTATGGAAACAAGCTGGCAATATGGCCCTGACAGACCAATAAATGGATATGTCCTATCGGTCAATCAAGAAACAGAAAATCTCATCGAGATTAGAAAAGGAGTGTGTGGATCTTCACGTGTGGGTGCAGATAAACCCCTCCCAAATCAGATAGCAATAAGACTCGAACTTTGCTCTACGACCCTTTAAAATTTGAGGTGAATATGCATCGAATCTGTTGCTAAAATAGGTTTGAGCCGTGCCCGTTTCCCAGTTTTCTCAGCAATTACATCAATAAAACCGAATTTTTCAAGTAATTTAACATCACCGTTCACTGATTTAAAGTCCCTTCCGAGCAATTTCGCTGCCTCATAGATAGATCGCGGCTTCTTTGTCTTAAGAACATGGAGCAGTCGTGTTCGTTCATTACTGAGAATTCTTCGCAACAACGCAAGGCTCTCAAAATCGTAAGCCTCTTCTGTTTTCGTAAAGCGCTTCCAGAGGTTAAATGCTCCACCCTCGTCGGTAATTGTGATCTCTCTCGTCTTACTTTTTTCTGCCATGAGCCTATATATGGTATAAACATCACCATATATTAATAACATATTTACTATATATATGTTTCTATTAGCCCCATATACGACGCAGAAAACTATCCTTAAAAACAACCCTTCTCCAACATAGATTACACTAATAAGTAATACCATAAGGTTTATATATAAAAATAGTTATTTTTCTCGTTATTCCCCTAACGACATCGAAAAGAGCGAAATCTTTTTAAAGCATCTCTCTGTTATCCTCGTAACTCTTAGAGAAGAGTGGATAGTAAGATACTACTACCCTGGCGGGTTGCATTATAACGCAACCTCCTCCACGAGGATGTCCTGCGGGACTGCCAAGGATATAACTGAAAGGAGGAATATAAAAGAGATGTACGCATTTCGAAAGGTTGCAAGTGTGTTAGCAAGCACAGCAATGCTTAGTTCTACGATTGCCCTTGCCGCAGCAGCAAACTACCCTGCACCATTCGTGCAAGGCGGTAATTCAAACGTCGCGGTTATGTATGGTACAATTGCAGCACCAACAGATCTTGTTGCTGTAACAGACATATCAGTAAACCTCCAATCACACCTCGCACGGCAGACAGCAACTGGAACAACAACGACAACAACAGCATCAGTTACTGGAGAAGCAACCCCTGTATTTTCAAGTGCAACAAAGTTCTATATAAACGACTCATTAAATGCAGTCAAGAGCGTCTTCACAAAGACAGAACTTCCAACAATCCTAGCAGATGGTTCCTTTTCAGGTAATGTCGATGCAACGTATACGCAAACAATCGCGAGTGGTTTCAATCCGCAACTAATTTTTGCAAAACAACCAACAACCGCGAATGATCCCGAATACGGTGTCTCACTAAGTACAACAGCTGCAAACTACATCTACAACGCAACAGTAACGTTTAACAAGGCAGTTAATTTCACACACGCTGACTCAAAGGGACAAGACGTAATGCTCTTTGGCCAGAAGTATACTGTATCAGCTGCTACAACCGACGCAGAGCTCGTTTTGTTAAAGAGTGCTGAAAAAGTAAGTTTAACAAGTGATGAGCCTACCGCAGATGTAACAATTGGCGGAAAAACCTACACCATAGAGCTAGTTTCAGCATCAGACACTTCAGCAACAGTAAAGGTCACAAACGCAGAGGGCGTAAGTGACACAAAAGATATAAACGAAAACAACTCCAAGAAGATCAACGGCATTACTGTCGCAGTAACAAACGCAGATGAAACGAACTTTAAGTTGTCAGCAACAGTTACAGCTGGTGCAGAGAAGATTACCTTCCCTGTTGGTGCAGCAACGTCACAAGTCAACATAGGAGAGAGCAATAAGAATATTGACGGAACTGCAGTAAACATTAGTGGTGGTTCAACAGCTGCGACAAAGATAACGCTCAGTGTCTATGCTCCAGATTCAGATAAAGACGCTATAGTCTCTGGCGGTAGTTTTATTGATCCAATATATGGCTCATTTAAACTTAATTTTGCTGGGCAGAATATCCCGAAGGATAGCACAACAGCAAGAGAAGACATCAAAGTCAAAACCGAAGGAGATAACAAGATCTCAGTTACCTTTACAAACCATAAGGGTATTGAGAAAACAATCACGTTTGCAAAGAACATGTCTTCGCTTATCGAGCTTCAGAGAGACGATGACGGACATAACATAACGGTCTTAGAAAATAAGAATCTTTCAAGAGGCGATTATGTTGTCGTCGGAAATCAGGATGAGGGACACTTGTTACGACTATCGCAAACAACGAACTCAACATCAGGAACAGGCGAATATTCGAGCGATAAGGTAACGTTTGTTGATGTCTTTTCTGATGATACGATAGAATCTACGTTGACAGCAGACGGAGTAGGTACAGTAAATGTCGGAGGAAAAGTGTATGGTGTTACCTATAGTGGAATCTCCACAAGTTCAGGAGACATCAAGGTAAGACTAGACTATCCTGATAGCACAGGTAATAACGCAGCAATTGTCTATCCAACAATCAAGACAAGTAAGGGAGCACTTTTAGCGTTTTACGAACCAATTGTGAACCTTTCATTGGATAACTGGGAAGACGGTGACGCTGATAATGGTCTTACAACTCTCAGATTTCCTGATGGAGATGGCTATACAGATATAACGTTCACGCGTTCTCCAGGCGGTACAAACTTCTCTCTTGACGGAGGTACAAATAACATCACCATGCAGGCAACTACTGGTGGTGCTAGGACTACTGCTATAGGAAAGCTAACCTATAACATAACCTGGACCGGAAACAACAGGACTACTATCTATCTGACAACCCCCGATGCCTCAAGCCAAGGCGCTTCTAATAATATCGATGATCCTGGCCTTATTCTCTTTGAAGAAAAAGACGATAATAGTGATTATCAAGCAATAGTGGTCACTCTAGACCCAGGTACAACCTCAAGCAACGGACTTGACGTTAGTGATGTTATCAGAACATGGCAAGCTGACGGAACATGGGATGCCATAGGACTCGCTACTGATAGTGATATCACAAAAGAGAGCGATCTATGGGGTACAATTGCCGCTGTTGACTCTAATACAGCAGGCAAGAAGTTTGCAACAATCAGTTACGCAGGTGAACAAGTATTCAATGAGATCTACTTTGCAGCAAACGCTGCTGAAATCCTAGCTGGCACTACAACAAGTGGTGGTAGTGCAACAGGAGTGAAAGATCTTGGTTCAGTGACTGTAGCTGACTCAGAAGCAGCTTCTGTAGCAACAAAGAATCTTATTGTTGTTGGGGGAAGCTGTGTAAACACAGTAGCAGCACAATTGCTTGGAAGCGCAACACCGCTCTGCGGTGCAGACTTCACGACTCAAACAACAGTGACTGCAGGCCAGTTCTTGATCGAGACATACTCACGATCAGGAGGAACAGTCGCGACACTCGTTGCAGGCTATCATGCTGCAGATACGACAAACGCGGCAAAGTACTTGACAACACAGACTGTTGATACAATGGTCGGTAAGAAGTATGTCGGAACAACAGCAACAACTGCAACCTTGATTTCATCAGGAACAACGACAACAGGAACAACAAACACAACAACCTAAGTTGAAAAAGCTCTTTTCTTTTTTTCTTTCTTTTTCTTTCTATTTTAGATAAAATAAACATTTTTAAAGATACGGTTCATTGACAATAGAATGCGCAGAATTATCTCACCAGAAGAAGCAGAGAAAAAGCGAAAAAAAAACGTTGCAATCCTCAGCGCAGTTATGCTTGTGATCCTTGTTATTGGTACCGCGGGCTATGCATTCCTCTCGAGCACAGCTCAGACACAACAAGACCAAGAAACACAGATTAAAGTTCCAACAAACCTCGGAAATCAATGGGCGGTTCCAATAAACAATCAAATATTCTATTTCAAAAACAGCCCAGAACAGGTAAAGGATATTCCGCTCAGTATAACAACCAATGCAGCAACCTACGCAAACACAATTCTCTCCATAGATTCGACAAATAACGCGATAATCTCTGAGATAGAATCAACGCTCGGTAGATACGCAACACGCGTCCAGCAGGTATGTGCCGGAGCTTGTGAAAGAAACCTTCCTGAAAAGAACTGCTCACAGCCAATTATTATCTGGAAAGACGCTGTTGAACAGAGAGTCTATCAAAACGAGAGCTGCGTTATTATTGAAGGCGACATGCGCGCAGTTGATCGCTTTCTCTACCATATCCTCAATGTCAACTAACTCAAAGAAGCGAAATCTTTTAAAAGCAAGCAATCTAAACCCTTAGATGCAAAAAAAAAGAGAACAAACAAAAAAGAGCGAACTCCACGAAGAGACAACAGAACAACAGGCACAACCTCCTCAACGAAAAAACAGAGAACTCTGGTGGATTCTTGGGTTTATGGTAATAATAATCCTCGTATTCCTCGTTACATATACTGTCGTTCAACAAATGAACAACTTTGAGTATCAAGGGCTCTCATTCACAAAAGAAATGTTTGGAGAGATTCCAGTCTACCATCACTACTATTACTACAAAACCCTCGAAGGAGAGCTTGTCCGCTACAATCTCTACCTAAGAAATGACCCACGAAAAAATACTGCGCCCATCACCGGCGATGTAATCATGAGCCTAGGCACAACAACCTACCTAAGCGTTGACGGAAACGCACTCCAATACTGCGAATACAGCTCAGTCGCTATTGCAAATCTTGCTTCTTTCCTTGCATCAAATCTTATTCGTGTGAAAAGTGCTGCCCCGGACAAAGCTCTCGCTGAAGAAGCAAAGGTCGTTTATGCAACCTGTGATACTCATCCTGAAGATATAGTTATTATCCTCACCACAGGCAACGAGACAAAGGTTACAAAAGAAAACAATACCTGCTATGTCATAACCGCTGCAAACTGCGAAGTCCTCCAGGCTGTTGAGAAATTCCAGGTTCAATCAATCATCGACGCACGTAAACGCAAAGGAGACTTACCTATCGCTTCTTCCGTACCCGCATAAATGTCACAATACCTCTTAGATCACTGTACACAGGGATCTTTTTAATCTTGAACAGCCAAACCTGCATGAACCAAAGGGCAACAACAAAAATAGTACTGCCAACATACCATACAAAACGATGCGTAACATCAAAGTACTGGAAGCCAACAACCGCAAGCCAAATAAAAATTAAGATACGCAAAATATTCACACCAAGAAACGCTCCGAGAAGAAATCCAAGGCTCTTAACTCGCTTTTTCAAAGGCATCGGCGTTGTCAGATTCAAGATACATAAAAAGTAGTATGCAGCACCAGCAATACACGCAGGCACAAGTTCAAAATAAAAATCTTTAAGGGAGATAATATTCGGTGCAAGAAGGAACGTTGTTTCATCGATAGTTGACAATATCTTAAAAACAGGATACACAGTAAGAGGTGTAAAGATCGCATAGAAAACTGCAAGATCAAACAACCCTAAGACAATGAGAACAGCATAGCGCACAAGCATCTCTTGATATATTCCCATACCTTCTCTAGAGAAGAGGTCTTTAAAAGATTAGCGTTGTGAGACGCGTACCGCAATGATAATAATCAAGATAACGAGAACAACATTCACAATCCCAATAATCCAAATGTATCGATTATCCTTAAAGTTGAGATCAAAGCCACCGCCCGATTCCCGTGCTTCGAAACTAATACCGCTTACTGTCTTTGTTTGTGTCTCTTCACCAACACGGATCTCGATATCAAATGACTGATCTCCTGCAGCGTCAGGAAGAACATCAAATTCAAAGGTTACTTCTTTACTCGCCCCAGGTCCAAGGGTTATAATTCTATTGACGCGATTATCAACCATGATCCTACTTGCAGACGCCCACGACTGGTAATCAAGTGCGCTAATCACAAGGTTGGCACTTTCTGACTTAATATTTGTAACTGTTGCCTTCACAGTCAACTCACTTCCAGGCACTGCATCAGAGTCAAGTGCTGCACTAATCGAGACAATGTTTTGAGAACCTGTGCCAGGCACACTTGGTCCAGGTCCGCCTGGCCGACTAACACAACCAAATACCTTCAGAGGAACAAGTCTATCTTCCTCTGAAGACTCTTGATAACTTCCTCTTCGGTAGTCATAATCACTCGACAATCGCAATTGATAGTTCTTATCATCAACGTTTTGTGGAACATCAAACTCAAGTGTTATAGATTCCTCATCGCCTTGATCAAGATCGTTTCTGATCTCTGTTGAAGTGTCTACTCTCAATTCTTGACTTGCGAGATTAACCTTCACTTGTTCTTGATCTTCATCACCTATATTAACAACATCTGCTGTCAAGGTAACATGATCGCCACACGTTGCTTCACTTGGTGTCAATACAATGTTATCAAAAGCGATAAATTTACCCTCATCATCCTCTCGATCAATTGACACATCGTCAGAAGCCTTCCCGTCAAAGCGGTCAGTACAAAGGGTTGCCTCACCAGCATCATCGCTAAATGCCTTCACAGCAACCTTATAATCTCCCTCTTCCATATCAGCAGGAACAAGGAACCTGAAGACAGCACTTTCATCGTCATCCTCGTCCAAATCTCCTAGCTCTATCTCTTCTTCTTCGGAATTTTCAAAATCAAGATCGTCAGCAACATTCTTACCATCATTATCAAACAAACCAAGTTCGACAATAATATCTTCAATATCATCATTACCGACATTCTCAACATCAACCGTTACTTCAACGACATCAAGCAATTTCCATTTATCATCGTCGCCCTCACCGGTATTCTCAATATCAACATCCTCTATTGAAAGACCGCTTCCCTGACTTCCTGCGCGGCAGAATGTATTCGGAATATTCATACTTGCGCTACTCGATGTCACATCCTGCGTGCCAACCTTCCCACGAGCGCTTATGGTAACAATATTATCCCCAAACTTTAGGTTACTTATATCACCAGCACTTACACTCACTGTCTGCGATTCTCCAGCATTCAGAATAATAGTACCGCTCGGCGTCAATACAACATTGAAGGCGCCAGTTGAAATAACACTAATCTCCTCAATACGCGTATTTCCCTCATTCATTATCTTCACGCTTCCATCCTGCGTTCGCGTTAAGTCTTTTGTTTTACTCACACTTAAATTATTAACCGGAAGAATCTGCAAGGTATGCTCTCTTTGTCCACTTACTATTCCTCCCACACTTCCACTTACCCTCACGACTACAGCTCCACTCACATGTTTCGGAATACTCAATACGAGGGGAACTTCTTTTATTTGATCAGCTACTGTTAAGGTGACTCGTGTTGGAGGATTTTTAAAACTACCAACACTCGTACTTAACGTTATATCAATTGGAACATCACTCGTAATAGCGTCCGTTAAAGAAACTCTAAATCGCAAGTTCACATCTGTGCTGTGATTTACATTCGTAGGAGGAGAAACAAAATCTATCGTAAGCGCTGCACTCGCTATACCAGAAACAAGTACCAGTGCGAAAAGTGCATACAAAATATGAACCAATTGTTTTGCTTTCATCTTGTTGTAACTACGAAATTACAAATAACCTATTTAAACTTTTCGCTACTCTAGTACATAGATCAAAATGCCAATCAGATCGCGTGAAAACCTCTTTGGGGCCTGGGCCTTCCTCATTGGTGTCATCATAGCAGTCATAATAGGAATCTTTGGCGGCAGTAAAATAAGTCCTGTTATCCTCGGTATTCTCGCACTCATTGGGATTATTGCAGGCTACTTTGTTGCAGAAAAAGACGTACAAACATTCCTCTTGGCATCAGTCTCTCTTGTAATTGTCAGCTTCGCAGGCATCCAAGGTCTTGTCTTGGATGCAGCGATTCGTGGAATCGCAATCGGACATATAGTCTCCTCAATCCTTGGAACATTACTTGTTATGTTTGTTCCAGCAACAATAATTGTCGCACTCAAAACAGTCTTCTCGCTCGCACAGCGCTAATATTAGAAAGGCATATCATTAATAAAATCAACACGCTCTTTCTTCTTTTCCACCGGTTTATGAATCTGTGCGAATTGAGGTGTTGCAATAATTACATTCTCTCCAAACCCTGCGATTGATCCTTCAAGAGCCTCAACAGTTTTTTTAATCTTCGCAATGGCTCTCTTAAGCTCTATGAGATCCTTTGCTCGCAGCGGTTTTATATCAATAATAGCGATTGTATATCCTTCGCGCAAGGAATTCAATATATTGGTAATATCATCAAAGGTTTTTAAGACAAATGGCCTCACCATCACCTTGTTTTCCTGAGGCTTCATCGCGTTAATATCAATCTCCACATATTCGTCATCATTCCCTCCTCCAAAAAGCCTCTTAAGACCAAAAGCCATAGCTACACGTTAGAAAAGGGAGTATATAAATATTGCTGTACTTCAACCAAAAAAACACTTACTCTCTTATCTTGTACCTTGCTCGGTACGCTTCGAAACAGCGCCCGTGATTTCTTTGCGGAACGTAGCAGCTCTTGCACTCAACATCTCCTCTTGTTTTTCCAACGAACTAATCCGTAGATTCATCACTCTTTTTTTCTCTTCAAGATCCTTCACAATTCCTCTTCTATCACTCTTTACCATTATCCCTGAGATTATACGATACACATCATCATCACCATGCGACAATTCTCCGAGCGCGTTCGTAATTTCATTTAACTCAACTTGGAACGCTTGTTTTTGTGCAATAAGTTGTTGAAGATGACTCTCAAGAATCTGCAACTCTCCTATTTTTGTCTCAATATTTGCGGGATCCATCATCACACAGCCTTCAACTTCACAATGTGTGCTCGCGGCTTATAAAAGATCTTTGATCCACAGGTTGGGCAGACAAATCGTTTCTCCAACATCTTACTACTAATTCCTCGCTCACATTTGAAACACTTATACTGTGCCATATTCTCCAAAAAGAAACCACTCTTTTAAACCTATTGTCTCTGACCAAGAAAGAGCAACAAAAACCTTTATAAACTTCAAGAGATAAAAAGCAGAAGAGAAAATGAAGGGAAAAGAGGTGACTCGAGAACAGCGTCTCTACGAAGACGCGACAGCATTCGAAGATCTTGACATTGATGGCGACGAACTCTTCGAGGGCCTACAATCAGTATCGGAAGAATAATCTTTTGCAACCTCCGTAAGGAGGCTCTTTTTCTTTACCTACTTCATTATCCTTTTAAGAGAAAAATAGTCGTTCATCTTCCCCAGACGTTCATATAACGACAAAAGCTGGTGGTGAATATCCTGACGTTGTTGCGCATCAAGATCATTAAATGTCAACACGCGTTCATACGCCTCAATTGCATGTTTTCGTCGATCTTTTTTCAAACAATCACGCGCATACAATAGGTAAAGCGCAATGACGCCCCGTCGAATATCTTTTCGCTGTCGTTCACTCGCGTTTGCAAGCGCGCGATTCATTGACGCATCAACTTCAAGGAAATGCCTTGATTTAATCAAGAGCTCTATCGATCGAATATAGTCACTAATCTTTCCTGCAGGAGTTGTGTTAATATCGGCTGCTGCACGCATCATCTTTCCCGCCTCGAGCAACATTCCTCGCGACTCATAGAGTTGAGAAAGAGTTACGAGAACAAACTTCTTTGTATCATAATCGAGCGCCTGTTTCAAACAATGTGACAGATACTCCATCCTTACATAATCTCCAAGGGTAGCTAGTTTCTCAACAATCTCTTTTTTATTTGTCTCGCGAATACGCATACCCTCCCATACCTCCACAGATATATAAGGATTACTGTACCCATCATAGAGAAAGGAAACCTTTTTATTAGCGTATATTCTCTATAGTAAAAAGAGAATGAAACTCGTCATCAAACCAATTCGTCTTGAAGCAGGAAGACCAATCGCGTTTATTCATAAGAACTTTGCGGAGCGCTTTAACATACATGAAGGAGATCGGGTAGAGCTGCTCTATAGAAATAGAATACTTATTACCGTGACAAATATTCTTGAGAAGTTCATAAAAAAGAATGAGATTGCACTCTCGAACGAAGCGCTCGCTGCTCTCGATACAGCGATTGGTGAGAAACTCGAACTCTCTCTTGTTCCTGAGCCGATAAGCGCGAGCTTCATCGTAAAAAAAATGGCCGGACACACGCTCACAAAAGAAGAGATCACGACAATCATCAATGATATTGTGAACAACACGCTCAACGAAGCAGAAATAGCTTATTTTGTCTCATCAGTCTATCATGCAGGTATGTCCTTAAAGGAAACAGAACACCTCATTCGTGCAATCGTAAATACAGGAAAGAAACTATCCTGGCATAGAAAAAAAATTGCAGATAAACATTCAATCGGTGGTGTTGCTGGCAACAGAACGACCCCAATTGTTGTATCAATTGCCGCTGCTGCAGGTATTATAATACCAAAAACATCATCGAGAGCAATTACCAGCGCGGCGGGAACAGCCGATGTCATAGAGACCCTGGCAAACGTCTCTCTTTCGCTCACTGAACTCCGTGATATTGTAAAAAAAACAAATGCCTGCCTTGCGTGGGGCGGCACCTTGGGTCTCGCCCCAGCAGATGACAGACTTATTCGAATCGAGCGCTTTCTCAATATAGACCCAGAATCTCAACTGATAGCCTCGATCCTTGCAAAGAAAATCGCCGCAGGAAGTACACACATTCTCCTTGATATCCCTGCAGGCAACGGTGCAAAGGTTTCCCTTCGGGAAGCACAAAAACTCAGAGAGAAGTTTCACATACTAGGGAAGCGCTTTAATCTTACACTCAAGATCGTTATCACTGATGGTACACAACCAATCGGTAATGGTATTGGTCCAGCATTAGAAATGCGTGACGTCCTCCGTGTTCTTACACGCACGAATCCCCCCCGCGATCTCGAGGAAAAGTCGCTCTTTCTCGCAGGCATTATCCTTGAAATGATGCAAAAAGCACCACGGAACAGAGGGAAGGAATACGCCCAAAAGATTCTCGATTCAGGAGCAGCATACAAAAAATTCGAAGAGATAATCTGTGCTCAAGGAAAAAAACGTTCTTTGCTTAAACCAGCGAAATTAACCTACATCGTTGGTGCTCAAAAAAATGCTCAGATAGCCTCGATCAATAACAAGCATATTAATCTCCTCGCCAGAATTCTCGGCTGTCCGACAACACCGAGTGCAGGGATTTACATCCACAAAAAGAGAGGGGATCTTGTTAAAAAAGGAGAACCTATCCTTACGTTCTATGCAGAATCGCCTATAAAACTGACCGAAGCAAAAAAAAGATTTCTCCTTTTGAACAGCGTGGTTTACTCAACCAAAAAGCGCTGATTGAGGATAGAGATACTCGATGAAATAAGCGGCAAAGTAATTAACTATAGAGGCAGTTTTCCCTTTCGAAACATTAATAGGGACTAGTTAAAGAACTAAGAGACTATTTTATCTCAATACCTTCTTCAACGGCGGTTTTAACAGTTCCAATTTGTTTTTTCTTTTTTTCAAATTCTTCCGGAGTATAGCATATAGGTTCTATTTCTATAGGATAGTGCTTCCAAAAATCATACATTCTTGCAATTCTTTGTGTAAACAGAATGTTCATAAAATCTGGTGAGACGATTATTATATCATAATCACTATCATTAAAATTATCTCCTCTTGCTCTGCTACCAAATAAGATTGCTTTCTCTACTTTATACTCTTTTTTTACTCTTCTCACAAAATCTCTTATTTTTGCATCTGCTTTTTTACCCACGCTAATACCTCCTTAGCCACTTTGAAATGCCTTTTAATAATCTCTTCATCATAAATATCCGCAGGGACTCCGCCCGCAATATCCGGGTATCTTGAAACAAGGTATTCTGGATTCAAATCTCTAATACCTGACAGCATTTCTTCAGGAACCTTTAATTTGCTAGCAAGATATATAATAGAATGTCCTTTTTCTCCCTGATTAAATTTAA
>CAZBTP010000012.1:0-33456 GCA_964494915.1 Candidatus Woesearchaeota archaeon | reverse complement strand
TTTCTCTAAATTATATAGTTAAAACATTAGCTGGGATTTCTGTGCGGAGATACTGCTAGCCTCGATAGTTTTAAATATGTGTTTTCTGTTAGGAAAGTATGGGTGCAGGTATTATTATTGCAGGTATTCTTGCCTTACTTATCATTGGGGGTATTTTTCTGATAAACGGAGATGACCTACAAGATACGAATAACGTGGGAGATACTCCTCGAGAGACAACGAGTGGCTCTACGAGTGGAGAAACACATCAAGTGGAGATGAGCTCTACAGGGTTCTCTCCGCAGCGACTTGAGATTCGTGTTGGCGATCGTGTAACGTTCAGCGTGGTGGGTAGCGGTCAATACTGGCCTGCGAGTAATGTACATCCAACACATGAAGTTTACCCAGGAACAAGTATACGAAAGTGCGGGAATGCTGCTGAAGGGAGTATCTTTGACGCCTGTCGTGGATTGCAACAAGGATCGCAATTTTCATTTGTCTTTAATGAAGCAGGCACCTGGGCTTATCACGATCATTTGAATCCTCGCCTTACAGGAGTAATAGTTGTTAGATAATGGGACTGATAGAAAATCGTTTTGATAGGTATCGAAAATATGCACCGATTTTGGTGCGGTTGGGTATTGGCTCTGTATTTTTATTACTCGGCATAGATCAGCTTATGAATCCAGAAGCATGGGTTGCATGGATGCCCTCTTGGATCAGCTGGACAACGCCTGAGCAGTTTTTCTTTATGAATGGGATCTTTAATAGCATTATTGGTTTCTCGCTCATTATTGGCTTTTTGACGAGAATTGCTGCTTTGTTTGCTGTGTTACACTTGGTAGGTGTACTCGCTTCTCTTGGATATAATGACATTGCTATTCGTGACTTTGGTTTGTTGTTGGCGGCGCTATCGGTGTTTTTGCGTGGGAGAGATTCATGGTGTATTCATTGAATCAATGAAAACCATTTCTAATTTATTTAGATAATAATTGCAGGATTAGTTTCTGGTTTGTCTTTCTCTTCGTCGAAGTCTGCGACGAGGCTTTCGGTTGTAAGAACAAGTGCTGCAATACTTGATGCGGTCTGGAGGGCGTTGCGGACGACTTTTGTAGGATCGATAACACCCGCCTTATAGAGATCTTCAAAACTGTCAGTGCTAGCGTTATAACCTGTGTTTTCTGGTTTACCGTTAAGACTTGCGAGAACTTCTGAGCTGTCTTTACCTGCGTTTGTTGCGATTTGTCTAATTGGTCCTTCAAGCGCTTTCTTTACAATACGGACGCCGATAGCTTGTTCTGCGTGAAGAACGAGTGTATCAAGTTCTTTTATTGCATAGAGTAATGTAATACCGCCCCCGGTTACAACGCCTTCCTCAACTGCGGCCTTTGTTGCGTGTAAGGCATCATCAATACGTATTTTCTTTTCTTTGAGCTCGGTTTCTGTAATTGCCCCTACATTAATAACTGCAACGCCACCACTGAGTTTTGCGAGGCGCTTTCTAAGATCTTCTTTTAAGTAATCGGAGGTTTCTGATTTGATACGGTTTTCAATCGCCTTGATGCGTTTTTCTATTTCAGTTTTTTTTCCTTTTCCTTCAATAACGAGCGTTTCATCTTTTGAGACTTTTACTTTTGCAGCTGAGCCAAGATCTTCGAGAGATAGATCTTCGAGTTTATCGTCTTTACTTTTTGCGATAACCTTCCCACCAGTGAGGATTGCAATATCCTCAAGGAGCTCGAATTTTTCATCGCCAAAACCAGGCGCTTTTACTGCGCAAACTTTTAAGGAACCACGAAGAACATTAATAACGAGAGTTGTAAGCGCTTCACCTTCAACATCATCTGCTATAATAATAAGCGATTTGCCTTCATGCGCAACAAGTTCGAGTATGGGGACGATCTCTTTGATTGTAGAGATTGATTTGTCAGTGATAAGGATGTAGGGATCCTCATAGGAAGCCTCCATTTTTTCATGGTCAGTTACCATGTAAGGAGAAATAAATCCCTTGTCGAACTGCATACCTTCAACAAGTTCGAGCGTTGTTTCAGTGCTCTTCGCTTCTTCCACGGTAATGACGCCCTTGCTGCTTACTTTCTCCATTGCTTCCGCTATGAGAGAACCGATTTTTTCATCATTATTTGCTGAGACAGTCGCCACCTGCGTGATTTGTGCTTTTGTATTTACCACGACAGTACGTCTTTTTAAATAAGAAACGACCTTCTCAGTCGCTGCTTCAATGCCTTTTTTTATTTCTATTGGATTTGATCCTGCTGCGATGTTTTTAAGTCCTTCAGTAATCATGAGCTGTGCAAGAAGTGTTGCAGTTGTTGTACCATCGCCTGCTTTGTCTTGTGTTTGTGAGGCAACCTCTTTAATGAGCTTTGCTCCCATGTTTTCGAATTTGTCTGTTAGTTCTATTTCTCTTGCTATAGTAACGCCGTCATTTGTTATTAAAGGAGAGGAAGATTTATCGAGGATTGCATTCCTCCCCCTAGGACCGAGGGTTACCTTCACCGTATTTGCAACTTTATCGATGCCGCTCAAGAGCGCCTTCCGTGCGTTTTCTCCGTAGATGATTTGTTTTGCCATGTTACTTCTCTAGTTTCGCGACAACGTCTTTGAATTCGATGATGTGGTATTTTTGACCGTCGATTTCAATGTCTTCCGAACTATAACCTCCGTAAAGAATACGGTCACCTTTGTTGAGAGGAATCGATTTTCCGTCTTTGAACGATCCTACTTCGACAACCTCGCCTTGTTTCTTTTCCTCTGAGGACTTCGGCAGGTATATTCCTGTCTTCGTTTTTTCTTCTCCTTCAATCGGCTTTATAACAATACGCTCTCCTACTGGTGTTATTTTCATGTTCATAGACCTAGTTAACTAAGTCTCTTTAGGGTTTAAAAAGTTTACTTTCCTCAAGTATACATATCATAAAGCGGGACTATTCATGATAGTCCATGAGAGCAGGCTAAGATTTATATTTCCCCATATTGAAGTAAAGTGAGGGCTTGTCGTTCAACGGTAGGATGCATCCTTCGCATGGATGAGATCCGGGTTCAATTCCCGGCAGGTCCATTACCAAGGGACATTAGTCATTTTACTCTCCGTAATACCCTCGGTCTTGCCTTGGGGATAAAGCATTGTGTAACAATTAAAACGATATAAATCTCATATTTAAGTATGGATAATGATCTATGCAAATCAGCCTATAAAGTTTCAAGATAAAATATCATTTGTTAAGGTTAGATAATTTCTAGATGCCCTACGCTCTTGGCATAGGGAACTTCACTTTTTTAAACCCATGTTATTTCATTAAAGGATTTCTAATGAGTAATACATAATCTCCTTTTTCTTTATCAGGTAAATATCTATTTGCAACCTCTATAATCCTATCGGAAGGATTAAAAGTTGTTTTTACCTTATTCTTTTATGAAAGAAATTTATCTCGATAGCGCGGCAACGACTCGTGTGAAGAATGAAGTCGTGAAAGAGATGGAAAAATATTTTTCTGAGGACTATGGGAATCCATCATCGAAACATGAAATGGGAGAGCGAGCGCGAGGCGCGATGAACGCTGCGAGAAAGGTTCTTGCAACGATGATTAATGCAAAAGGACATGAGATTATTTTTACTTCTGGAGGGACTGAGTCGAATAATCTTGCACTTATTGGATTGACAAAAGCATATCCTGCGAAAAAGAAGATTTTAGTAAGCGCGATTGAACATCCGTCTGTTTTGGATGTTTGTTCTTTTTTAAAGAAAAAAGACCATGAGATAGTTAAAATTCCTGTTAATTCCCAAGGAGTTGTACGATTGGATGTGTTAAAGAGAGAACTCGAGAAGGATTCTCGGAATGTCCTGGTTGTTTCTGTTATGCAGGTGAATAACATTATTGGGACGATAGAACCGATTGAGGAGATTGGGAGATTGTGTACAACAAAGAAGGTGTTGTTTCATTGTGACGCGGTGCAGGGCTTTACGAAACTAAGTATTGATGTTCGAAGAATGAGAATTGATTTGTTGAGTGCTTCTGCACATAAGATTGGGGGTCCGAAAGGAATCGGGTTTTTGTATATTCGTGAAGGTATTGGTATTAAACCGTTAATGCTAGGGGGTGGACAAGAACGAGGATTGCGGAGTGGAACAGAGAATGTACCTGCGATTATTGGTTTTTCAAAGGCCGCTCTCTTAAGCGAGAGAATTGGGAAAGAGAAAATTGAGCGAACACAGAATAGAATGGTACAACGACTTCAAAAGATCGGGGGGACAGTTACTGGGTCGTCAGGGAATAGAGTTTCTCATATCATTCATGTTTCTTTTCCCAATATTATGGGAGAGACGCTCGTACAGTTCTTGTCCGCGAAAGGTATTTTTGTATCCACAGGAAGTGCGTGCGAGAGTAATAAGGAGCGTGATGATTATGTGTTAGAGGCTCTTGGGTTGAGTAAAAAAGAGAGAAATGGATCGATACGAATTAGTTTAAACGAAGATGTTTCTTTGAAAGATGTTGATTATATCGTGGGAGAGATCGAATCTGTGTTGAAGACCTTCGAGGGGAAAGGTATATAAACACTCAAAGATATGATAGTGTAATCAGGTGAAAGTTACAAATAAAGGAAAGGAGGTGAAAATGGCAAGAGACAAGAGTACAATCATGATAGGGAAATGGGCGTTTTTATTTGGTGTTGGTCTAGCAGTTATCTTCGGTTTGTTTAGCGGTGTACAGACGCAGGCGATGACATATCTCCTTATTCTGTTAGGACTCGTAGTAGGTTTTTTGAATGTCGCTGATAAAGAAGTCGCTCCATTCCTAATGTCTAGTGCAATCCTTGTTATTGTATCCTCATTAAGTGAAGATACAATGTCTGGCGTTCCCTATGTTGGTAGCATTTTACAGGCGCTCCTTACGTTGTTTGTACCGGCTACAGTTGTTGTAGCAGTCAAGCATGTCTTCAGCATAGCGAAGCATTAAGTAATTTTCTTTTTTTCTTTCTTCCCCTTCTTCTCCATTAGATTTATTTATCATTCTGTTCGAATGAAAGTATGAAAATCGTTACATCTTAAAGAAATGCGTCGGGGGAAGATCTTTATCTACCCAACCGACACGATCTATGGTCTTGGATGTAATGCGCTTGTTGACAATACTGTCGTAAGAATTCGAGAACTCAAACGACGAGAAAAGAAACCGTTTTCAGTTATTGTGCCATCAAAAGAGTGGATACACGAGAATTGTATGATCAATGGACAAGGAGAAGAGCTCCTTGCTATGCTGCCAGGAGCATATACGCTCATCGTACGTTTGAGAAAAATGGATTGTGTTAGCAGTACGGTCGCCTTAGGAAGGGATACTCTTGGTGTGCGTATCCCTGACCATTGGATTTCTTCAGTTATTAAGGAGTTGGGAGTACCGTTTGTTACAACATCAGTTAATATCTCTGGATGACCTCACTTGAGGATCTTGAGGGAAATATACAGAAATACGTTGATTATGTTATCTATGAAGGAACAAAACGTGGAAGGGCGAGTACGATTATTGATGTGACAAACAGAAAGAAGATTATGAAACGGTAAGTTTAAATAATAATTTTCTCTCAAGAAGTAATGAGACGAATTATTCGAAAACAACGAAGGAAACGAAAACTAAAAATGCAGCAGAAGAAGCGATAATAAAATAATCACATAAAAAAGAGTCAAAATGCCGCAAGCAGTTACGCATATCTTAGCCCCTATTTTGTCACTGGCGATAGTTAGAGATTTCTATCTACGAACAAGAGAGAGAAAATCTTTTCCGCTTCACTACGTCCTTGCAGCAGGAATTGGAGGGATTCTTCCAGATATTGACATCGTTTTTTCAATAGTTCTTTATCTGTTTGACATTCCTCAGTGGGACATCCATAAAACATTTACTCATTCGTTATTTTTTCCATTAATTTTCTTTCTGTTATTTTTAGTCTTAAGACCAGTTCATACAAAAGCGAGAATTTGTAACTTAACGAGACACAAATTAAAATTGAGTACGCTCTTTCTCATGATAGTAATAGGTGTTTTAACGCACATTTTTCTTGACGCGCTGATTGGCGGACCTGCGTTTCTCCTCTATCCCCTTTCGTTAGCGAATTATGAACTCAATCTTACCTCGTATCTCCCGCTTGAATTGCGTGATTTAGCACCGCCTTTACTTGACGGTGCTCTCTTAGTGACATGGATAGTATATCTTGAATTAAAGCACAAGATCTCGAATTTCATTTAGTCCTTATACTACTTCTACATCCTCTTCAGCAAGCATAACGTAGGCAAGTGTTTTGTTTGTGTTTTTGTCGATTATTGCAACATGATATTGGCCGTTGGGAAGGAGGATGTTAATTCTGCCAATCATGCCTTTCTTTATTTCTGGTTTTGAGCCATCCTCAGTATAGTATTCGACATAATCAGGATTAGGATCAACGAGTAGAATGACAGATTGGTGACGTCTGAACTTCGTGTGCATGCTATTTCTTCTTCTTGCTGTGGGAAGAAAGTTTTATCTTTGAAAATGCGAAGATGTACAGTATCTCAAGAAGCCCAAGTGTGTTGACAAGAAGAATTGCTATAAACCAGAACGGTTGATTCTTGCGGCCTGCTTTCCAGAGTGCGAGTGCTTTCCAGAAAAGCGACCAGAGGAGTGCGAGAATAAGTATCGGGTATGGAACTCCTAATTCAGTCGCAAGTTGGTTTACGAGCGTTATTAAATCCATAGACATTGTACCATGAGTTTTTTTCTTTATAAAAGAGTTGTGGTATATGTTTTGTCACTTAAAAAATAAGACTTTTTATTTTTAACATCTTTTCGACGAAAAAAATCGGAGAAGAGAAATCTTTAAATAGGTTAAAAACGAGAATGATATGTAACCACAAGTAATTGTGTTGAAAAAGAGTAAAAACACAATATATTGTGGTCCTAGAGATGCACTGTCCCTACTGCCGTCATGCTGAAACGAAGGTCGTTGATAAGCGGGACGTAGAGAGCGAGACGCGTCGGCGGCGTGAGTGCCTGTCGTGCTCGCGAAGGTTTAGCACGCGAGAGGCGCTTGAGCATGCTGAATTGCGGGTGATCAAAAAAGATGGGAGACGGGAACATTTCGATAGAGAAAAATTAAAAAGAGGTATGCTTAGGGCGTGTGAGAAGCGACCGATAAGTATGGTAAAGATAGATTCAATGGTAGCGCGGATAGAGCAACATTTACAGAAAAGAGGAAAAGAGATTGAGGCGAAGTTTATAGGTGATTTGGTTGCGCGTGAGTTGAAGAAGATAGATAAGGTTGCATATATCCGTTTTGCTTCTGTGTACAAAGAGTTTGCTGATATTAGTGATTTCAAAAAAGAAATTCGGGGGTTGTTAGGATAATGGGCACTGATTGGTTGAACAATGGGAATGGAAACGGAGATGATAGTGCGAACGGATATAATAATATTCGACTAAAAGCACGACAGAATATAACCTCGCAATTCGCTTCCTTATTGAAGCTTGAACGGTATTTTAGCCTTGAGGGAAAGAATCCGTTTGAGTATGATCTTTTCGGAAATCCAATTCGATGGATAAGTGAGGAAGTAAGTATTAGCAATGATGCAGGAAAAGTAATATACACACAACCTGGCGTGAAAAAACCTGATTTCTGGTCGTCGCTTGCGTTGAAGGTTGTCGCGAGTAGATATTTTTGGGGAAATCAGAATAAAGGCGAACGAGAACAGAGTATTGAACAGCTAATTGGACGTGTTTCACGATTCATTGGAAGACAGTCTCTTCAGCAAGGGTATTTCAATGAAAGAGAGGCTTCTATTTTCAGAGACGAGATTACTGCGATTTGTTTAAATCAGTTATGCGTGTTTAATTCTCCGGTTTGGTTTAATGCAGGTATTCAGGAGTATAATAAAGAAGCAGGAGGAGTCTCAGCCTATAAATGGGATGCTACGACAGATACGATAATAAAAACGAAAAAGAGCGATGATCGACCGCAATGTTCTGCATGTTTTATTCAAAGCATTCGTGATGACATGGAGTCTATCATGGAGGTTCAGGTTGCTGAGGCAAATCTGTTTAAGGCTGGAAGCGGTACTGGAACGAATCGCTCACCACTACGAAGTTCAAAGGAGAAGTTAACAGGAGGAGGGCAAGCTTCAGGACCTGTTAGTTTCATGCGCGGTTATGATGCATATGCCGGTATTATCAAATCAGGAGGAAAGACGAGGAGAGCTGCGAAGATGGAGATTTTGAATGTCGATCATCCTGATATTATGGAATTTATTATGGCAAAACAGAATGAAGAAAAGAAGGCGTGGGCACTTATTGACCAAGGATACGGCGGCAGTATGAACGGCGAGGCATATGGAAGTATTTCCTTCCAGAATTGTAATATGTCAGTGAGAGTACCTGATGAGTTCATGGGGGCTGTGGAGAATAACAGTGAGTGGCAAACGCGCTTTGTAATTGATGGAGGGGTATGTGATAGTTTTATGGCACGAGATATTATTACAAAAATTGCAGAGGGAACACATATCTGCGGCGATCCCGGGATGCAATATGATAGTATTATTAATAAATGGCATACCTGTAAGAATACTGAAAGGATAAATGCAAGCAATCCGTGCTCAGAGTATATGTTTTTAGATGATAGTGCGTGTAATCTAGCGTCAATAAATTTGATGAAGTTTAGAACAGTTGACGGAGCGTTTGATACCGAGAAGTACAAACAAACAGTAATGACGTTTATTACTGCGATGGATATCCTTGTTGATGGCTCAAGTTATCCGACAGAGAAGATCGCGCGGAATTCGCACGATTATCGTCCGCTTGGACTAGGATATGCAAACCTCGGCGCGTTGCTCATGAGCTTAGGTCAGCCGTATGATTCTGATGCAGGGAGGGCTGTTGCAGCTGCATTAACAGCGATTATATGTGGAGAAGCATACAAGACATCTGCGCTGCTTGCTGCCAAAGTAGGACCCTTTCCCGGATTTATCAAGAATCGAGAGCCAATGCTTGAGGTGATGCGAATGCACCGTGATTCTGTGAAGAAGATCGATGTTGAAACGATTCCCTCCCGACTACGATACTTAGTAAATGACGCGTGGGATGTGTGGAGTGAGGCCGTTGAACTTGGAGAAAAACACGGGTATCGGAATGCACAGGCCACAGTAATTGCACCAACAGGAACAATTGCCTTTATGATGGATTGTGATACAACTGGTATAGAACCTGATATTGCGCTTGTAAAATATAAGGTGTTAAGTGGCGGGGGAATGTTAAAGATCGTGAATCGGAGTGTTGCGCTGGCATTGAAAATGCTTGGCTATACTGAAGAACAGATCCGAGAGATTGTTGATTATGTAGATAAAAACGATACGATTGAAGAAGCGCCGCACCTCCGTGATGTGCATGTACCAGTGTTTGATTGTGCATTTAAGGCAGCTAAGGGGAAAAGAGCTATACATCATCGGGGGCATATCATGATGATGGGTGTGTGTCAGCCGTTTATCTCAGGAGCGATTAGCAAGACAATTAATATGCCTGAAGAGTCGCGTGTTGAGGAAATTGTTGATGCATATATCCTTGCGTGGCAGCAGGGTCTGAAAGCTGTTGCGATCTACCGCGAGAATAGTAAGCGTAGTCAGCCATTAAATACCCAGCAAACAGAAGGAGATGTTGTGAAGAAGAAAGGTTCTGCGAAGGAAAGAGGGTTGGAACGGCATAAGTTACCACAAACGAGACGATCAGTTACGCATAAGTTCGAGATCGCAGGCCATGAAGGATATTTAACTGTCGGATTGTATGATAATGGCAAGCCTGGGGAGATCTTTGTTACCATGCACAAGCAAGGGTCTACTATTCGAGGATTGATTGATGCCTGGGCTACTTCAGTGTCATTGAATCTACAGCATGGCGTGCCTGTTCATGAACTCTTCCCCAAGTTTCGTCACCAAAAGTTTGAACCTGCAGGATTTGTAAAGAATCTTGGCGGTGGTGATATCGACGCTACATTACGACAGATCCGAACAGCATCCTCGATAGTGGACTATGTCGCACAGTTTATGTTGAATACATTCGGCGAGAGTACAGGAGGCGTTTCTATCACTATAGAACCCTTTGACGAACCAAAAGAAGAACAGATTTCATTGCGTGCGTTTGAACATGAGGGAATTGTTTGTCCGATCTGTGGCGGTCCTGCTAAGCGCGTTGGTAATTGTACCATCGTATGTACAAGTTGCTATCAGACATCACAAAGCGGTTGTGGAGAATGAGATATCTGCATATTCTCCTCCTGATCACACTCTTGAGTTCATTTATCCTGCTTGTTGATTTTCGTTCGAAGATGACCGGTTATTCTGTAACAGAGACCACAACAGATAATGATGCGAATAATATCCTCCTCATGTTTTACTCGATATCTCCTCTTCTCTTTGGTTTGCTTGTTGGTGGTATCACCACGACGTTACTTCTGCTGGTAAGCAGCGAAGAATAAGCGCCCTATTCACCTTGGAGCGAGACGAATATAAATCCTGGGAACTCGTGCGTTTCTAGATTTATGCGAGGACTATGGTGGGGATTATGATCAAGGAACATGCTGGGAAATGTCCCGTTTTTAGCACAAAACATTTTTAACATCCAGAATTCTTTCTAATTTACCGACAAAAGAGTCGAAAAATAACGCTCGCGAAAGTTTTATAAACTTTAAAGACGAAGGGGGATCATACTTGCGAGGTGCCATCTTCGGATGGCACTGACGCTTCCGTTTTCTATTATTTTTTCTGATCGAGCTTAATTAGAACTTTGTTAAGATTTACAGAAAAGTCGCATGCTTTCCTTAGTTTATACGATGAAGTTCTTCTAAAGAATCCATTCCCAACCTTTTTCTTAAATCTCTTTCTTAGTGTGTTAATTACAGGAATGAAATCTGCATCGCCACTTACAATAAGGGCAATATCGTAGAGGTCATCAAATGCCCCTATCAAAAGATCATGTGCTAGGTAAACATCATCGCCCTTTATGTCATATCTTACATTTCCATCTTTTTCTATAATCTTTCTCCAATCACACAAAATAACCTTAAACTTTGGAATCTTTCTCACACCATCAAGATATTCGTTGTGCTCTTCGTATTTCTTTAAATCATATTCTTTGTCTAACAGCGCATTGTAATAATATACAGTAATAAGCTCTCTGCTTCCAACCAAATCACTGACTAATTTTCCGATATTTATTTTGAATCCTTTTCTTTCCAGACGTTTTGTACTGTGATAAAAATTTCTCCCATCAATAAAAATCGCAACACGCCCCCCCTTTCTTTTCCATTACAAAAAAGAGATATTGAAACTTTAAGTAGTTATCCAAGAAAATATAGAAAACTATTCTAACTCCTGCGTCTATAATTAATCATGTTCCTACAAAAGGAGGAAAGGGTGATAAAAGAGAACGATAAGCCATAAACTACCAATTGTCCGAACCCCCTACGGGGGAGCGAGGAGTGTGGCGGAGATTATATAAAGGATATGATAACAATTACTGATGTTCGAGGAACATGCATGAAAGAGTCGAAAAATAACGCTCGCGAAAGTTTTATAAACTTCTTAGATATCATATTATTGATATATGCTCTATATGGTCTTCGGGCAATACAGAGCCACCATATTCTTAATCAATAATTTTTGGTAAAACTTTGTTAAGATGGACTGAGCGATCACAAGCATTTTTAACATCCAATATTCTTACTACTATCAGCAATCTTCGGATTGTGAGTATAATCCCCGGTGATCGCAAGGTTGCAGGATGCTTTAATTTCTAGTAATCAAAATTTACCGAAATCTTTAAATATGGTAGAATATACCATAATATTATGGTAAAAAATAAGAATGGAGAAATCAAGTTAAGCTCTAAAGAAAAGCTGTTAAAATATCTGATAGAAAATAAAAATCCACAATCAATTCTGACAGCATCTGGAGCTATTGTTGTAGACTACAAAAATACCCACAATATTGTGAATGAGCTTGAGCCAGAGATCATATCAAAAGAAAAGATTGGCAACACAAATCTGATTAAAATAAAATTAATGCCAAATCAAAAAATTTTCTCTGTTGAGAATAAAAGAACGCATCTATTTTTAAAAGAAAACAAGGTGTTAGAATTAGTAAAACAAGATATTGAAAGTGCAAATTATCCTTTTCTTATCGCATTGATTTTCGGTTCATATGTTAAAAAAACCCAGACAAAAAAGTCAGACATTGATCTTTGCATAATCTGCGATAACAAAGAAAAAACAAAAGAACTAATATCAAAATTAGAATTATTACCTATTAAATTGGAAACTCATACTTTTACAACAAACGAGTTTGAGTCTATGCTCAAAACAAAAGAGGAAAATGTTGGAAAGGAAATTGTTAAAAATAACATTATTCTCTATGGGACAGAGAATTATTACAATCTTATATCAAAATGGATGAAAAAAGAGTAAAAAAGGCTGAGAATAACTTCAAGAATTATTTGAAGGATAGGTTGATAAAAAAAGAAGTCTTCCGGGACATTGTCTATCAAACCTACTTGAAGAATGCAACTGAAAGTTTGAATGTTGCAAATGAGATATTAAAAAATAAAACATCTTCTTTATGGGTGGTTGTTAGCAGTTATTATTCAATGTTTTACATTGCTTCTGCATATCTTTACAAAAAAGGATATAAAGCAGGACAAGAAATTGTTCATCAGGTTGTTAATGAGGCTCTTGTTGTCTTGTCCAAGAGCGATTTAGAAAAACATTTTCTAGAAGAATATGAAGAGGAAAAAGAAAAAGCTCTTGCCGCTTCTGAAAATTTATTGAAGGATTATGAGTTCGAGAAAACAAAGAGAGCTCGTTTTCAATATGAAACAACAGAGGAAATAAAAGAAGCAAAAGCCCAGACATCTTTGGAAAGAGCAAAGAATTTTGTTGCAGTGATAAGACAGTTATTGTCTGAGAAATAGAAAACTATTTTAACCTTGACAACTTTGATTAATTATGTTCCTACAAAAGGAGGAAAAGGCGATAGAATACAGAGGCACGAAAGTAAAATAGTGCCCTATTCACCTTGAAGCGAGACAAATACGAACCCTCTGAACTCATGAGCTTCTATGCTTTTTTTGTGTTTTTTTAGTTGAATGATACTTCTGTCGACAGGAGTTACAAGAAGACCATTTTCTTTTAACTGAGGCATGAGATGTTTGGGGATTGTTTTTGCGGCAGCACTGATAAGAATACGATCGAAAGGCGCTTTTTCAGGAAGACCATGAAATCCGTTTTTGTTGAAGACGTAGATGTTTTTGTAGCGAACGAGCATCGAGCGAGCTCGCTCTGTAAGATTTTTGTTTATCTCTATACCGTAGATCTCTCCATTAGTGATTTCAGCAAGAAGTGCGAGAACATAACCTTGGCCTGAACCAATCTCAAGTATCTTTTGTTTTCTCTTGTTATGCAATTCAAGAAGTGAGAGCATAAAGGCGATTGTTGTCGGCTGAGAGATAGTTGCATTCTCTTCATTGAGTGGAAGAGCGATATCGTCGTATGCACACCGCTTATATTGTTCTGGAATAAAATTTTCCCGGGGTACTTTTTTAAATGCGTTTAGTATATAAGATGCAAAGCCTTGTGATGCAAGACGCTCAAGAAGTTTTTGTTTTTCCATGGACAACAGTTGCTCTATGCACTTAGAGAGTAACAAGAAATTATAAACTTAGTGGAAAGAACAGTCCAATGAAATACCTGCTCAAAGTAGAGTTTTTGGCTTATTCAAATTAGAATTTTCTTACGAAAAAGGGTAAGAAAATACCACTTTTTCCTACGGGAAAGCGTAAGCTTCATATAGTTCTTTCTCTTGTAAAAAGCATGAAAGAAGAAATAAAGATAAAAGATAAAAAAATAAAGATTATGCCTGTTTGGAAGTGGCTTTTGTCTGAATAAGAGCCGGCACAAGATTTATTAATGATAAAAATTAAAAATGATTATGAAAGCATATACAACCGATTTAGATTCTCTGAGTTTCAATGCATTTGTTAAGAAAGGGATTGTCGCCGTCGATTTTTGGGCTGCATGGTGTGGTCCTTGTAAGATCTCAGGACCTATTTTTGAAGATCTCGCGAGTGAGTTTAAGGGAAAGGTTGGATTTGGAAAGGTCGATGTTGATAAAAATTATGAGTTGGCACAACGCTTTCACGTAATGAGTATCCCTACATTAATCTTCTTTAAGAACGGAGAGCAGATTGAGAGGGTTGTTGGTGCATTGCCGAAAGATGTTCTGAAAAAGAAGATTGAAGCGTTTACGTAGGATTGCTACGCTTCTTTAAAGGATTAGAAAGATATATCTTTAATAATTCTATTGGTAATATCGTGGACTGAGGTTGCTTTTAGCAGAAGTTTATTTTTATTACTACCACGAAGGATGATATTTCCCTTATAGCCTTCACAATTTGTACATAGTGTCTTCCATCCCTGTAGCGCATCACCCAAATCTAGATATTCAAGTGTTACTTTTTTTGATAGCACTATATCAAGATCTAGCCTAGTAGCTATTCTCCTTCTAGCGATCTTCGAGATAGAAACATTTATCTCTATCGGATTTGTTGTCTCGGTGATTATTACTTCTGGGGAAAATGGTACGCCGAGACCTCCTCCATGGTTTCTCACCCATATAGCAATAAACCCGTCATCAATTTTCCCAGAACAATCTTTAGGAACGTCAATTCGAAATACCATTGTTAAGAATTTGTTTGGCTGTAGAATATTGCCTTTGAAATTCAAAGGTCCATAGAGTGTTGGCGGGGAAGGCTTGCCTTGAAGAATTTCGTGCGAGTTGTAAAAGAATCTATTTAGATTATCCCCATATTTTATTGGAACATACCCTTCGCTATCTGCACGCGGATCTTTTTTTGTATTATAACGACCATTTGTTGAATAATAGGCGATATTTGAGAGAGGTATTTTGCAGTTGCTATTCTTACTGTCATAAAGATCTGTACCTGAAATGTACATGAAGTAAGGCATGTTACTACCATCGTCAGCATCGTTAGTCACAATAATTGGTTCTGAATAAGTGCGCTGTCCCGGAGAAGCCAGTACCGTAAAAGGTCCGTCTATAGCAAGGCCCGTAACTGGATTGAAAAACCAAATGCCAATTTTTTGGTAATCTATAACGCCGTTCGTAAATTCACTCTCAACGCCTACAAAATATGGACCGTATATGCGTTCTGCTGTGCTTACAATGAATACACAAGAGTAATCTGCATGGGTTCTATCTATGATTCCATTTAATCTGCAATCTCTTTCCTTATCATTTCCCACCTCTGTTAAAGACCCTAATGTAAGGTAAACATCCTTTACATCACTTATATCTTGAGGAGATTCAACTCTGACAACGAAGGATATTTGGTCGCCTTCGAAAAGATAGGGGATGGAAGGCTCGAGAGTAATTCCGCTCCCGTGAAAGGGATTGGCTCTTATCATAATGTCACTTACTTCCATATTAAGTTTATCACCACCTAACGCGAGAACTGGAGATGAAAGAAGTGAAATAATAAGCAATGTCAAAAGTATTATTTTTGGATAGTATTTTGCTGTCATAATGAAGATGTAAAAATCTCAGTATATAAATATCTGTTTGTTGTAATATAATAATAGTACTAAATATGTCCGTTACTACTTTTTCTGATAGTTTTTTAGTAGATGGATGAAAGAGCTATGCCAGTTTAGAACAGTATGGCAAGCACAATATAACTGACCATGATAAAGAATTATAGCGAGAGACCAAAATAATTCCCCATTCTATTTTGTTCTCTCGAATATAGCAACAGACAATATTGAGGAATTAGTAAAGTCTGTTGCTATAGTTGATAAGAATCATAAGATAAAGAGAATTATCCATTCTATGTAAAGGAAATGGAATTTAGATTCAATCATCGAAACGAGAGTATTTTTAACTTACTATTTGATATACATAAGGAGGCTAGTTTAGTTCACATTTCGGCTAGTCACCAAATCTATTTATAGGACAGGGATAAGAGAACCGAATGAACAAGCGCGGAAGAATAAGAAGCTTTTGTGATGGCTTAGTAAATCTTCTAACACTAACAAATGTTTACCGAGGGGAGCAGGGTATTGGCCGTTTTATTATCGACTCGACAATGCCGAAACAAGGCCCTGTTGACAGGCCGTATTATTTTGCTACAGGATATTTGTGCGGAGCTACTCTCGAGATCGGGTTTGGCATCTTTTCTATCTATGAAGCCTCAAAGGGAACTCCATGGTATCTCGTTGGAGATATTACTGCTAAAACTTTTTTTAGAGGTCTTGAGTATGCTGTTTCAAAAAAACTCGATGATCAGAAACATAATACATAAAGAATCCTATCTCCAGCTGACGAGAACGTCATCTGTTCTTTCCCTTGGTTTAATATCAATCTCCTCTGGATTATATAGAATGCCTGCCCTAAACATGAGTTCACCAGTAAAGGCGATCATCGCTGCATTGTCAACGAGGAGGGATTTTTCTGGGCAGAAGAATCTTGCTCCGCGTTCTTTGCACATTATACGACACATCTCTTGGAGTCGTGCGTTACAGCCCACCCCACCACCGAGGACGAGTTCGTTCTTGTTTAGGTGAGCCATAGCACGTTCTGCTGCTTCAACGAGCATTGCAAATGCTGTTTCCTGTAATGAGAATGCAAGGTCATTGAGAGGAACACCCTTATCGTAGAGTTGTTGGATTTTTGTTTGTAAGCCTGAGAAGGAGACATCCATGCCTTTGATTGAGTAAGGCAGCTCCTGATATTTTCCTGTTTTTGCTGCTTCTTCTATTTTTGGACCGCCAGGGAATTGTAGGCCTACATAACGTGCAAACTTGTCAATAAAGTTGCCAATACCGATATCAAGCGTCTCTCCAAAGACTCGGTACTTACCCGCTACATAGGCAATAATCTGCGTGTTTGCACCTGAAGCGTAAAGTAATACCGAATCGTGGGCGCCAACGCTTCTCCCAATTTCAAGGTGAGCGATACAGTGATTTACCGGAATTATTGGAAGACGTAGTTTAATGGCTTTTTGTCGTGCGAAATCAAGACCGACACGAAGACAAGGTGGGAGACCTGGGGCGTTTGAGAGTGCTATTGCACTGATCTGTCTTTCGTGTATGTTTGATTCTAGGAGTGCTTTTTGATAGAGATTCCCTGCAACCTTTTTGTGGTGGTTGGCACTTTCCATAGGGACAATACCGCCCTTTTCCGGGAGATACATATCTCGAAGATTTGAGAGAACCTTTCCCTTATCAACAAGAGCTATACCAAAAGTGTGGGCAGTACATTCAATACCGAGGATCATGAAGAAGATAAGAAAAAGGATACTTTTAAAATTACGTACTCTCGCTGCATATCAAAATGTAACTAAAATAAAAAGAAACGATTTTCTTTATCTCTTTTTCTTCTTACGACCGCCACGAGACATCTTTGCCTCACATACGTTGCCTTTCGCGTCAACGTAGTACAAAAAGCCTGGCTTTCGGCGGACAATGTTCCGTGCAATTATAGATCCCATTCACACCTCCTTTTTATTTTCCTTGTTATATATTAGTAAGTATTATTTATTTGTGTATTTAAATCTTTCCTTTGTCGACGAAAAAGTTTATGATCTGTTCATTCTTCTTGTTAAAGGGTAGTTCGAGGAGGCTTTTCGCTGGTTCTTTTGGTTTGACGAGAGAGGTAAATGGTTGTACAACGTGATAGTCAATGACGCGATTGCGTTCGTCAAGCCAAAGAGCGAGAAAAGGAAAGAAAACGAAATACGAGTGGATTGCTCTTTGTTTTGGAGTCGTAAACTCGAAGAAAAGGTTTTGTGTATTTTTTGAGCGGAACATAAGACCTCTGAATCTACCAAGAAAAGATAGCTTCTGCGCTTCTCTATAAAAGATTCTACTGCCTTTTTTTATCACCACCATACAATATATTACGAAGGTTTTTATATATAGTTTATGTTGAAGGATAATGGTTTCCAAAATCCTTCAATTCACGCCAGGAGTGATTTTTATCTTGACGCTAGTAGTTGTGGTTGTTGCGCTTGTCATTCTTGTCGTTATTGAACGGAGATTATCGCGATCGCTTGTGTTAAAACGCAGACGGGACGATTACTTCTTTCAACAACAGATAAGCGTATTTAAAGATTCGACAAAGGATCCACAGGAGCGTCTTGTGTTCCTGGACAGACTTGCCCGCCAGTTTTTTCATGAGGCGTTTGGTGTTCGAAATGATTCGCAGTATACCGAACTTATTGAAGAATTGCGAAGAAAGAGAAAGTTAAAATCAGCACGCTTCTGTGAGCTGATGCAGGAAGGGTTATATGCTGGAGAGATAGTTGACGCAAAAAAAGTTGATATGCTTGCTGTTTATTTGGAGTCTCTTATAGGAGAGTATAGAACAGCGCAGAAGCAACGAAATGAGCGTCACACACGACGAGATCTATTTGAACGTCTCTCACTAAATAAAGTTGAGGCACGAATCCAAGAGTTTTTCACACGACCAGCTCCTCGAAAGATTCGTCTTCCTGCTTCGCTACAACCGGGAACGTGGGAATCTGCCCAAGGAGATAATTGGGAGGTTCCACAACCTTCCGAAGATCTGAAACCTACTGATAAAACATCGGAGAGTGTCCCCACGTTTATGTCTGAGCCCAAGATTAAAAAGGTTTTCGTAAAGCCTCAAGTAAAAAGTGAGCCTGAGGTTTATCGGTATGTGAAAAGCCTGGATAATCTTGAACGGATAAAACAGAAGATTGATGAACGGAAACAGTTGAACTCTCTTGAACAGCTACGAACTCGCGCGCGTCTTGTTTAGCCTTACGGGAAAACACGATAGCGTGTGTTTCCAAGGATATAGCCAACGATAAGGAGGATGAGCGCCATCATAAGAGTATAAAGCATGAGATCGAATGAGACTCGTTTTACTCTTAAATCCATAATATCACTTAAAGACCGCTGAAGCTCCTCTTCATTCTGCGCGCGGAAGAATTTCCCTTCTGTGTTAAATGACAGTCCCTTAAGAGAGTCTTCATCTAATCTTGAGAAACCAAAACTTGTATTCCCTCCCTCTGACGTTCCTAGTCCTACTGTATGAACAACAAGATCGTTTTTATCCGCGTATGCAACCGCATCATCCACTGTACCGATGTTTATTCTGCCGTCGCTCAAGATGATAACGGCCTTGGCCTCTTCTTTGTCGAGAAGATTCGCCGAGGTTATGATCGCCTCATAGAGATCTGTTCCGCCAATAGAGCTAAGCGGTATACTTTTAATTATCTGCTTAAGTATGGTCTTATCGTTTATAAGTGGCGTTTCTATGAAGGCGTTTCCTGAAAATGAGATAACGCCGATCTCTGTTCCTGGTGCTGTTAAGTCGACAAATATGCTCGCTGTTTCTTTTGCAACCTCAAAACGGTTAGGCAGCATATCTATCGCTTCCATGCTTCGCGAAGAGTCAATAGCAAGAACAAATGAGAATGAGCTTGATTCGAGTGTTCTATGGAGGGTTATTCCTGCAAGAGAGAATATAAGGAGCGCAGTAATTACCGCAGTGATAATTAACATCGAAATATTCTTAGAAAGAATGTCTATCCCCTTCACACGAGCAATAGCGTCGAAGTTTGCAAAGGTAAGTGCGTGGCTCCGCTTCCGTCTAAGCATCATAAAATGGATTACAATAAGAAAAGGAATTACAATAAGAAAAATGAGAAACGTTGGTTTTGCAAAGGTAATCGTAACCATTAAATAACCTCTCGTGTCCTCTCTTTTAAGAATTCGGCAAGATGAGGAGCAAATGGTTCTGCGGTTGAGAGATTTATAAGATCGATATGACCTTCGCGACAGAGTTGAGAGAGTTCCTCTGTTTGCTTCCGAACGATGCGCTCGTACATTTGCCTTGCAACCTTTGGATTCACGAGAAGCTGTTGGCCTGTTTTTGAGTCTTCGATAACGATCTCTGCTGCGATATCAGGGAGTGTATAATCTAGTTTGTCTTTTATTCTAAGAGCGAGGGTTTCAAATTTTTTTGCAATGAATGATAAATTCCTCTTTGCTTTTTCGTTAACGACAAGAAAATCTGAAACAAGAATAATTGAAACGAGTGATGATTGAACATAGGTAAGAACATACTCGAGTGCGTCTGCGAGATTTGCTCTTCCACCATAGATCAATGGGTCTGTGATGCTGGCAACGCAGTAATGAAACTGCTGTATGCCTCCTAAGGGAGGAATAAACTTTTTTATGCTATCACTAAACAGAAGAATACCGCAGCGATCACGAGTAGTTATAATAAAGTGAATAAATGCTCCTACGACTTCTGCTGCGTATTCGCACTTAAGCTTTTTTTCTGACCCAAAAATCATATTTTCACTTACATCAATAATAAAGAGCACCTTTCTATTCCGCTCTTCTTGGTATTGCTTTATAATAAGCTTGTTCGTTCGTTTGCTCGCTTTCCAGTCAATTAAATTTGAATCATCATCACGAGTATAGTCCCGATAGCCCTCAAAATCGACTCCTTTTCCACGGACGAGAACTCGGTAGAGCTTTTTTTTCAACTCAAACCCACGCATAAGTGAATGGAATTCGGCAATGCTTGAAGCGATGTCCGCATTAAACGATCTCGTTTGTGTCATGGTTGTTTCTCTCAAGGTGCATGAACAATTTTGAGAATCTCGTCTATTATATTGTCAGTTGTAAGTTTTTCTGCTTGTGCTTTGTAGGTAAGGATAAGACGATGACGTAATACCTCGTGTGCGACGCGAACAACATCATGAGGAATCACATAATTTCTTCCTTGGAGGAGCGCTTCTGCCTTTGCAGCTATGTACAAAGCAATACTAGCTCGTGGTGATGCGCCTAGTTCGATATGATCTCCATAAACAAAATCTTTTTCTCGTGTTTTTTTAACAATACGAAGTATGTATTGTTTTATCTTCTTATCTAAGTAGACGTGATGGGTGAGCTGTTGCATCTTGAGTATCTTTGTTGGTGAAACAATTGATTTAAGATCAATATCCTCAAGTTTTCTGAACGTAACGTTCTCTTCCATAATACGCTCTTCGTGTTCTTCATGTGGATAACTAAAGACTATCTTGAAAATAAAACGATCTATTTGTGCCTCAGGAAGTGCATAGACGCCTTCTGTCTCGATCGGATTCTGGTTCGCCATAACAAAAAAAGGTTTCGGAAGTAAAAATGTTTCGTTACCCAGTGTAACAATACCCTCTTGCATTGCTTCGAGGAGTGCTGACTGTGTTTTTGGGGGACTTCGATTGATCTCGTCTGCGATAATGAAGTTTGCGAAGATCGGTCCTTTTATAACCTCAAATCCGTGTTGAGGATCGTACGTTGTAAGTCCGATGATATCTGCAGGGAGAAGATCGACGGTGAACTGAATACGTTTCACGCTGCAGCCGCTGACACGTGCGAGTGCTTTAATTGCAAGCGTTTTTGCAATACCCGGAATACCTTCAACTAAGACATGACCATCGCAAAGAACAGCACGAATAAGCGAGTCAGCAACTTCTTCATGCCCAAAAAAGACCTTTCCTATTTCTTGTTTTATCTTACTAATAGTTTCCTTTACCTCTTTTACTTCTACAGGACTTGCTCGATGAGATGCTTCCTTTTTTACCATGGACCTCTTTTCTTCTAGGAGACAAAGGTATGACGATTATTAAATCTTTTTATGTTGTTAAGTCCAATATCAAACTCAACATCATAAGTTTTTCTTGACAAGATAAGCGATTTACGTAACCTATGTGTAACCTTCGAGCGCGCGTCGCAGTTTACGCTTTTGGTAGTAATAGTATCCCAACCCCATACCGAATGCGAGAATGCTCGCGAAGCTTATATACCCGAAGAGTTTTTCTTCAATACGTTGTAAAGCGCGTGCCCTCGGCGGCTGTGCGATGGCACGTTTGCATGCATCTAAAACCTCGTTAACTTTTCGCAGTGCTCCTTCCCTGTCACCTTTGTCAAGTATTTCGCGTGCTTCATCAACAAGTTCCTTCAGTTCTGTACACTCCGGATTGCCAATAACGAATTCCTCGGTGAAAATAATTCTTTCCTCGACATCTTCATCCTCTTTTATGTCAATGTAGAGTTTCCCCCAGTCACGGTATGGCGGACTTCGTACTGTTCCATTAATAGTAACCTCATAACGACCTGCCTCTCTTGTGTCTATGTCGATAATAAGAACGACGTTTTCACGTGTTCCAGCTGGCAGGGATTGGATTAAAGAGCGATCAAACGAGGCAATAAGATCTGTCCGTAAAAGTCCGTTTTTAGCAAGCAAAGAATCAAGGACAATATCGTTCAGATCAACATTCCCGTCATTCTCAAGTGTTACTGGTAGAATAAGATGATCTTTCTTTTTTGCGGTCACCGGATCTGGCAGGATGAGTTTCAGCGAGATAAGTCGATTGACAGTAACCGAAGCTCCACCACCTCCGCCGCCACCTCCGCCACCTGATGACGGCGTTGAAGTTGAGGCAGGAACCGTAATGTGAACGGTAAAGTTATTGCTTACGTTAGATCGAAAGACCTGGGATATATTGCTTCTGTTAAGTTCGAGACCAAGGACAGTGAAGTTTGCGTGAGCCTCGCTTGTTACGCTAAAGTTTATGAGGGGTGTTGTCCCATTTGTCCAGTTGACGATCGTAATAGTCATCGTTCCACCTGCTGCATTTATTTGTGTATGATTAAAGCCAATTGTCTGATTTTGACACGGATCAGAGGCATCAATATCGGTATAGAAATCAGACAGAGTAACAGTCGCAACTCCCGACGTTGATGTTATTGTTCGTGAATTGCCACCAATCAATCCCGAATATCCAAGCTGGTAGTTTGTATGATTGACAGTAAGATTCCACGTTGTTGTGTTGCTCAGTTTTGCGTTTGAGACATTGAGTGTTATATTCACAGTACCCGTACATGTTGTTTCCTCAGTAAAGTTCGAGGTGAAGTTCCAGAGAAACATAGTACCATTACCACGGCCACGCGTTGAGTTACGTAAACCATTACTAATATAGAGACTGTAATTTACCGTATCACCAATAGTATGATTAACGCTAAAGTTCAGCTGGATAGTAACATTTTCTGCGAGATTTATAACTGCCGTTGTTGCGGGTACGAGAATAACAGGGAAATCGTAGACAGAAAGGTTAAAGAGATGATAATCAACCCTACCGGTAGTATCGTTAACTGAAACATTGAATTCCCAACGTCCTGCATAGGTGATATTCATGGTGAAATTGACAATACCGCGTGTTGCATTTATAGTAAGAAAGTTACCATTTGCTGTAAGATTCGTGATTTGGAAGGTAAAGTTTGCGCCAGAAGAGCTCTCGTTTCCTTCCTCATCATCAGTGAAGTTAAAATCAACATAAAATACCTCAGTGATTGATGTGTTAAGATTCCCAGTTTCAGTTAGTACAGGAATATGTTCTGTTGCAAGAACCGTGAGATTGATATAGATGAGCGACGAGACATTACTAACGTCTGTTACGTTAAAGGTCACATTGTAAGTACCGACATCTGACTTGTTCGGTGTGAAGGTTACTGAGAATCTACTGCGATTGTTGCTAATAAAAACTGCGCTGCCAAATGAGAAGAGAGAAGGATTCTGTGCAGTGACAAGTGTTCTATTCATGGTAAGACTCTCGTTATAATAACCACGCTGTGGAACAGGGATCCGAATATCGTCATCTTCTACGAATATGGAGATTGTCGTAACATTGTCTTCGGTTGCATTGACATTCGAGGACGTATCACGGGTTGCGTTTTGGACAGTGATTGGAGTAATAACCGCAGAATTGTCATTGACATTACGAATAGAAAAATTAAAGGTAAGTGGTACCGGCGTTACTCCATCTGTTGTGTTTATCACAACGATATGATGACCAACGTCCGCGTCTGTTGGAGTGAAGTTGACAATGCCTGTCGTTAGATTTACTGAGAAGGACGCAAAGGCAGTATCGTTTCTCCAGGTAAAGTTAAGTGTATCCCCATTCGGATCACTCACGTTTCTGGTAAGATTGAGATAGAACTGCGTGTTTTCATCGATTGTGTGGTTTGTGCCTGTCGATGAATTCCACTCAGGCACACTATTGCCTCGAATACTAATAATAAAGATCTCAGAATCCCGTGAGAAATTATTCGCGTCATTAACGCTGATATTGATTGTGTGGTTTGTACCGCTGCCACCAGGGGCATAGTTTGTGTAAACATCAATGGCAAAGGTTGTTTTGTTTTTTTCAGCGATATATTCAAAACGAGAGACATTTACCCAACTTGCGTTTGATGAAATGTTAAGTGACTCATTATAAATATGTTTCCCGGTGATTAACAAATCATCGTCGGTTGCGTTAATTAATATGGTATAATTATTTGTTGTAAACGCGGTCAGATTGCTAACGGTATCGAGCGCAACAGAGTCGTTAACATTGTAGACAAAGAAATAGAATGTCGTCGAATTTTTTCGGAGCGGTTCTACAGTGTCTTCGAGCGTTATATTAACCGACCAGTTTCCGACGTCTACATCTGTTGGAGTGAAGTTTACTAATGCGCTACCATTGAACTGGAGTGTAACATTGACAGGAACTTGCGTTCTGTTTGTTGGCGATGTCATGTTAAAGGTAAAAAAGGTATAGTTTGCAATAAGGGTAATGTTGCGTGTTTCATCGAGATCACTAACATTAATATAACAGCTAAAGGGTGTGTTTTCAGTTGCATTCCGCTCATTATCACACGTGTAACGAAAGTAGGGAGCGAGGTTAAGATTAATGACAGTAAAGTTTACGAGCATGCTTGCAGTCGCATTTGGCGTTCCTGAATCGCTGGCGCTTACATTAATAGTGTAGTTTCCGACATCATTTCGCGTTGGCGTGAAACTGATATTAACGACACCCGTAGTCGTTCCGTTCGCTCTGTACTGCGAAGTATTAAAAAGAACGCAGTTTGATCCACGATTAGACCAGCTTGCGACTATACAGCTAACAAAAGTAAAGCTTATGTTATACTGAGTATTATTTTCTTCATCAGTAACATTAAAGAGATATTCGAATAATTCTGTCGCGTTAAAACTTCTGTTATCAAGCCCTTGGAGTGTTGGTACGTCATTAACACCGGTTACGTTTACCCTAAGGATAGCGCTGTCTTCTGCATTCTCGTTATCGCGAACAATAAGACGAACCTGGCGTGTGCCGTTGTTGAAGGAATTTGTAACATTAATCTCGAGCATTCCTGATGCGTTGTTAAGCGTAAAGTTATTGAGTGTTGTGTTTGTTGTACTATTCAAATAGGTGAGGACGTCGTTGGTATCTGGTTCAGTAATGTTTTTTGTGAAGTTATAGTAGCAGGCTATATCCTCGGTACAGGGCCAGTAGTCGTCATTAAGATTGTTGCCATCGAAGTTGACATAATCACCACCAAAGTCGCTAAAGATTGAGGGGGCTGTGTTTCGGATAGCAAATGTTTCGTTTACTGAAATGTTTCCGATGAGGCTAGTACAGCTTGCGTTAAACTGGTGTGTTCCCTTGGTATTAAAAGAACGGTTGTAGTCCCAACGAAGAGAGCTTTGATTGAATGTCATGTTTGTAAGTGCTGAGTATGTACCACTGAAATTAAATTGAATTTGACAGAGTCCGCTTTCATAGCTCGCGTTGAGTGCTCTCCCCGTAGTGTTTGTAAAGTTTGCGAAGAATGAGAAGTTAAGGTTGCTAAAGCGGTTTTCGCTGTCGGTTGCGTCTGCAATTGTAAGGTTAACAGTACTACTTGAACTTGACGTTTGTGCAATTGTCCTTACCGCGCTTATTGCAAGAAGAATTGCCCCCACAATAAGTAAGCAGTAAACGAGAACTACAACTCGCGTATTGGCCCCCTTTTTTACCATACTCTGATCACGAAAGAAGCCCCCAGCAGTATTAAAACCTTGCTTTGGTCTTTCTCGCGCGTATTCGCGCATATATTGTGAGAGATCCTGCTAGGGCAACGAACAACCAGAGTGCTATAGAAAGGAAAAGTGGTGTTAGATAGAACGATTCTTCTCGACATGGTTTGCATGGACCACCACAATCGATAGCCTGTTCTTCAATATCTTTTGCTGTATTGTAGCAGGCCGAACAGTACTTTGTCTCTCCCTGTGTGAAGGTTATATCAAGTCTCTGATTTTTAAGATCACTAAGCGCTACTTTCACAAGCGGTCGTTGTGTGGAGGGATCATGTGCAACGAGATACTCAATCCCACACTCTTCCATTTTTTTTATCTCGAGGGTTGTTGTATCTTCACAAAGATCCTCTTCTGTAAAGGAGTCGACACAATTGCCCGCGTCAACACATTCTCGTACGCGATATCCTCCGAAGATTATTTTTCCTCCGAAGATATCGGTCGTTTTTTCAGTATAAACACACTGACTCCAGTCAGAGCACTCTATCTGAGGGCGACAGTTGCGTGCGTCACCACAGAATCTCCGCTCTATAAGTTCATGACGATTGCAATGTATATCAGTACATTCTCGAGCTTGAAGTCCGTCAAGACATTCTGTCCAGTTACCGCAGAGATAGCGAGGAAAACACTCTTCAGCGTTCAACGCTGGGAGAAGGAAGAATAGTGTAATACAAATGACAAGTGTTATGAATATCCTTCTTTCCATAGTCTCCTCGAGAAGAACGCCTTCCGCTCATCATATCTCCTGGTTGTAAGCTGTCTCCTCCTTCTTGCAATTTGTATTATTGTTATAAGGACAATAATAAGTAGTAAGAGGAGAATTATCCAGAATGAATAGCGGATACTCTTTTTTTCAATGATGCGTCCGATTAAAGGCTTCTCGGCAGCACACTGCCAAGGACAAGGACCACCACAATCAAGGTCCTGCTCTCCTTGATTTTGAATACCGTCTGAGCAGGTTGCACAAGGTTTACAGGGACCGCCGCAGTCAACAAGAAATTCACACTGGTTACGGTGGCAGTTTTTTACACCATCGTTGCAACTCGGCTGCTCGACAAAGGTGCATGCATCGAAACTGCTCGGTTTATAAAGTGTTCGATTACATGAATTCACATCGATACATGAACGAATCTGGAAGCCGCAGCTTGTCTTGTCAAGATCAAGAATGGTACAATTCTCAGAGACCATACGATAGTCCTTCCTGTCGATAACGCCGATCTCGAGGGAACGCTCGGTATTTTGACAGACGTTCCAGTCACTGCATCCCCATTTAGGAACACAAACACTTACGCTTATTCCACCGCCACCTCCCCCGGCTCCGCCCCCAACAGAAACAGGACAGGTAACTGCTCGTACACTAACATTCCACTGAACTGAGTCATTAAGGAGACCGTCGGTTATTTCTGCCTTGACAGTATGAGATCCTGAAACATCGCAGCCGAATGCAAGCGAGAGTTGACCAGCGCTAGAGTCAGAATCTCTTTCTTTAAATGTGCCATCGACATACCAATAGACATCAGGAATTGTACCATCAGGATCAAGGGTTGAGACGTTGTAGGTTACTGTTGTTGTCCCATCGTATCGAGGAGTGAGGTTTGTTGGATAATACGAGGTTATTGTAGGCGCACGGTTTGCGTCAGTTACAGTAAGTGAAAACGTATCGCAGGCAGAACGATTCGTACCGACAAGAGCACCGCAAATGCTTAGATTAGGATGAACATAGGTAAGATTGCGATCATTAACACAAACGAGGATTGTGTAATTCCCGAGATGGCTTGAGGTAGGAGTATAGTTAATAACGCCTAATTGAGTAATGTTAAATCGTTGTACCCCTGAGGTGAATGTTATATTGAACGATACATTTCCTGTTGTCCTATTCCCATCCTCTGTGTCAGTTATGTCGATCTCTTCGTAGAATGTTGTGTTTGAACCGTTAAGGTAAACGGTTCTTACGCCGACATCTTCCATCGTTGGAACGTTATTTATTTCCAGAACACTAATGTTTATTTGTCGTGTATCAATATACTGTCCGTCGCTTACCGAAAGAGTCTCTCGATAGGTTGTATTCACATGTGTTTTATTGAGTGTCCCTGAAAATATTTCACCATGGATAAGCGTGAGCAAGGTTGATACTGTTTCGTTTATCTTGTTTACATAGAAGGGATCTTTAGGTGAGATATCCGGGGTAAGGGAATCTTCATCTCCGTCAGTTGCGTTAAAGACGCGCGAGAATGCTGATCCTTCACATGCGAAGAATGTGTTGTTGATTGTATCGATTCTCGGTGCAGAATTATTGACATTAATGTAGAAAAGTACTTCTGCACTAACGTTCGTACCTGTTGTTTCATTTACAAAGACAGTGAGGTTATTTGACCAACGAACCGCAACGATACTCGCGTTTGGTGTAAAAAGAACACTCTGATTTATAGTTGTGCCATGCTTGATATCCCTAAGCGTATACCACCAGGTTGCATTTGACGTAAAATCTCCTGAGACGTTAAGATTAAGGCTATACGTACTACCTATAGTAAAATTATAAGTTGTATTCTGCGGACTCTGGATTGTAATTGTGCGGCCAACAATAAACAAGTTAATTGCACCTGTTGCTGCTTCCGAGAGAGGATGGATAAGTATAAGCGTTAGAATTACGATGACAATCAGCGCTACAGCTCCGTGAATGTAAATATTCCCCTTTTTCATAGTAGAATAAGTATACGAATGTATTTAAAGATTCCTTGTACGTTTACGCGGTATTTGCTCGTTAAGATCTCTTTTTTTCTGTGAGTTTACTTTTTCTGATTGTTGCGTTGTGTCCACTTTTTTAAGATTCTCTTTTTCTTTTCTAATCTCTTGTTCTAGTTCATCAAGGCGCTTTAGTTCTTCTTCGATCTCCTTCTTTGAAGATGGTTCTTTAGGTAATTGAGCACCTGGAACACCTTGTATCGGGAGATGCTTCATAATATCAACAAGCGAGACCTTCTCTATCTTGAGGACTGTCTTTGATTCATCCTCAACGTGCGATTTCAAAATTTCCATACCAGTAAGAATACAGTTGATATTCCATATCTTCTTTCCTTCGATATTCTGAACGACAGCAACGAGCTTTCGAATATCCTCAGACATATTACGATTACGCATTTCATCGGTGAGAATACCTGGAAGTGCGTCAAGATCTATGTTTGTGTTTAAATCGAGAGAGTTAGGTGGTCTGCCAGATAGCATGTCGAGTATCTTGACTTGAACGCCATGATCTAGGGTAAATGCCGCCATCTTCTTCATTGAAGGTATGTAGTAGTCCACCTGATGTATATGTTGACCACTCTCCAAATCAAGGACAAAGAATCCTGCTGCCATAAAGGAGTTCGGGTATTTTGCTATAAATTCCTTAAACTCTTTTGACTTCTTCAGCTTTTCAACATAAGGTTTTATTTTCATACGCTTCCCCTCTTTAGAGAAAGGACTGCTTTATATTCTTTTCTCTATTTTTTCTTTCAGTTCCGCGATGAGAGTTTCTGATCGAACGCCAAATTTTGGTTTTCTACCTCGCTCTCTCACAGCAAGGGTTTTTGTCTCCTCTTCTTTATCGCCAATAACAATAGTGTAAGGTACTCGCATAATCTCTGCCTGTCTTATTTTATCACTCACCGTCGTCTGATCAAAGTCTCTGTCAATTCTTAACCCTAGAATCGCATCTCTAAGCTGTTGAAGGATTTTCTCCGCTGTCTTTGTATTCCTATCAGTAAAGTTTATCATCCTCACTTGGATAGGAGAAAGCCAAAGAGGAAGAGCTCCATTGAGATGTTCTAAGAGGATTCCAACAAACCTTTCCATTGAACCGAAGATAACTCTATGGAGGACAATTGGCTGATAGGATTTATTATCTTTGTCGGTATACGAAAGTTCAAATAGTTTAGGGAGGTTGAAATCTAATTGGAGGGTTGAACACTGCCATTCTCTGTCACGAGAATCTCTTATTTGGATATCTAAACTCGGACCATAGAATTTTGCCTCACCTTTTTCGATGTCGTATTTTAATTTCAGTCTTTTTAGACTGTTCACGAGGGAATTCTCAGCTTCTTTCCAGAGAGCATCGTCCCCCAGATACTTCGTTTTCTTTTCTAAGCTCCGTACGCTGATGGTAAACCGGTACCTAAAATTAAACTTATCAAGCGTCTCTGTAAATAGTTTGATAACGTCAATAATCTCCGACTCTAGTTGTTCTCTTGTACAAAAGATATGGGCATCATCCTGGGTCATTTTTACGACCCTAAATAATCCTGTAAGAACGCCGGATAATTCCTTTCGGTGAACAATACCGAGTTCCGCAAGTCGTAACGGAAGATCTTTGTAACTTCTTGTTTTTGTTCTATAAACAAGCATTGCGCCAGGACAGTTCATTGGTTTGACTGCAGCATCTCTGCCTTCGTATTCTGTGAGGAACATGTTTTCTCTGTAAAGACGCCAGTGACCCGAGACCTTCCAGAGTTTATTTTCCAAGATTTGCGGAGTTGAGATCTCTTGATAACCTGCTTTTTGGTGTATCTCACGCCAGTATTTCACTAACTCGTTAAAGATAACAAACCCGTTATGGTGCCAGAAAACCGAACCAGGAGCAACTTCGTTGAAACTAAAGAGATCGAGTTTCTGCCCAAGAATACGGTGATCGTTTTCTTCTAGTTTTGAAGTATCGAGTTTTGAGCGGGAGATCTCCCGCAACAATTGCGACGGATTATACTCTTTCTCAGTATGTTTTCCTTTCACTAACTCTACATCCGAAGGACCAAAGTTCTTTGATAGCTCTGAAAGAGGGTGCCCTTTAACCTTTAATTCGAATTCTTTATAATAACCGAAAGGCGCGCGAACAACAGCAAAGCCTTTCTTTCTGAGCGTGTGCTCTGCCTCAATTAAATATTCGAGAGCTGTTGTCGCTGATGCTAGATGAGGCGAGAGATGTGCATACGGATAAAGAACAATATTTTCTGCTTTCACATCATGTGCTGTTTTTATCAACGCATCAACAAGTTCTCTGACGGTCTGATCGTTATCACCTTCTTCAACCGCAATAAGAACAACAAGTGGCTCCTTAATCTCTTGTTCTTTAAAATCTTTTATTTCCTCCGCTTTAGCGATTGCTTTCTTAAGCGGCTTGAATTTCAGATAGTCACAATGGAGTGTAAGTATTTTCATTGATCAGAGAGGATTGTAAGGTATTAAAAGATTATGTTGTTAAGTAAATGTGGTATCTGATTAATTATGCTCAGGGCATATTTGAACAGATGGCCTAAAAAATTGATAATTCGGAAGTTTTATAAAGATGATAATCATTGGTATATTGTTAATGCTCAGTATGGTCTTCGGACAATGCTGAGATCTCATATTCATTTTTCATCAATTATTTTATCTAGAATCTTATCGAGATTTATTGTGAAGTCACATGCTTTTCTCAGGTTAGACGAAGAACTTTTACTAAAATAAGCATTTCCAATCTTCTTTTGCAAATTAACAAACTTTGGTTTCTCTATCCTCTGCCAATGTCTGTCCTGACAATCTTCTATGTAATGCTTCACAGTTTCTTTATTGACCGCCAACACTCCTATCGTAATAGAAAAATATTTGGCTCCCTTTCGCTGTTGAAATTCAATCTTCGGGTTAAAACCACTCAGGGTTTCTTTCAACGGCTCGCCCTAAAAAGTCTCTTACAAATGTATCTAATTCAGTCAATTCCCTATTAATAATCATCACATTCCCCTTTATGGTAAACCCCTCCATGAAAAAAGATAGAATAAACCGTATAAATACGTTTGCGTCTAGAATAGGTTCAACGCCCCCACGAGATGTTAAACCTTGGGTTAATGTTCTTCCGTTAAATTTAGAATTTTTATCGACGCTGACAAAAAAGCATTAAAAAAGTTGGGTGGTAATTTTGAATGAAGTTAAACTCTGCAAAAATGAGTAGTTAAGTGCCCCCGGAGTCAAATTTTCAATTCTTTTATTATTTCTTTTAAGAATAGACTAAACTCTTTTACAAATTTAGGAAAACCTTTATCAATTGGCGTTAAGATTAATGCCTCTTCCTCACCCAAAATAAACTCTTCACTAAGTTGAGTTTCTTTATTCTTTATGTTTTGAGTATATTTTTCAAACTTCAACATATCACTTATCTTTTCTATTATTTGTTTCTTGAAATCATTCAAATTTAATTTATCTTTCTTTACAATTAAGAATACATCAACAAAGTCTCGAGCTTTAATTCCTCGTCTTGTTAAGATTGCTCTTACTTTCTCTATAAGAATCTCTTTTATATCATAAACTTTAATTTTCACTGGCTCTGTTAAATAGGAATAATCGGGGAATAAAGTTTCAATTTCTTTCTTGTCTTTATTGCCTAAAACAAAAATTGCTGGCAATTCTCTGATAGGATAGCTTAATTTCTCAATAAAGTTCACTTGGATTTTAATAAACGATGGCTTGTTTAAAACAACAGAATCATACCAAATCTTCAAAGTTAAAAAAGCATTGCTTCCACCAAACTCAAAGTATTTTCTGTTTTCTTTCTCAATCTTAAAGTCCAAACTGGATTGTTTAGCAATAGGTTCAATCAGTTCACTGAGCTTGTCAATCTTCTTAGACATGCTTGTTCTAAGTTTGCTTTTTGATAATCCAGCAAATTCTTTTTGGTTCAAATAAGTAAAGTCTAAGTCTTCTGAAAATCTGAAATAACCAAAACAAATTTTGAGAAGACAAGTTCCGCCCTTAAATGCAAAGTTCTCTTTGAAGTCTTTATTCTTTACTAGCTCGTTAAGAAGCATTTGTAAAAGTATATCTTTCTCAATCAAGTCTTTTCTTGCTATCCCAAGTTTATCACTGATATAATTAATGAATTTTATGTCTGTCATAGCTTCTCCATTAATCTTTTAATTGTTCTTTTATCATAATTTTTTGAGTATTTAAGCAGTTTTGTTTTTGAACAGCTTTCAAAAATCTCTTCTGGAATTAATTTAACATTGCCATGTTCTTTTAAATAAATAAAATCAAGCATTGTTTTTTCTACATCTGAGTATGGCAAGTCTTTATTTATTATTCCAAACCTAGTCAGCTTGGGATTTATCTTTATGAATTTTATTTTGTATCCTAAGATTGAAAATGATTTAGCTCTAAAGAGTTTATCATTAATGACATAATCAATTGTAAAATACTCGTGAGTTAAATTATTGAGTTTTAGCGCTGTTGATAACCCGAAATACCAATTTTTAATTCCTTTTATTTTCAATGCCTCTTTAATAGCTTCCAAATGGTTGATATTGGTTTTATTTAATTTTCTTTCTTCAATAGACTTAATATAAAATATGCCTCTTAAGATTCTTACTAAATGTTTATAGTGGGTCAAGTATCTTATAGTAACATAATAGTCAAGACTAAGTTTTTTACAATCTTCTTTAAGTTCTTCTCTTGTGATAAACTTCTTATCA
>CAZBTP010000011.1:29858-36127 GCA_964494915.1 Candidatus Woesearchaeota archaeon | reverse complement strand
TCGTAGTTTAGCTCATTTTTAAGCTTTTTTGGTGCGAAAGTTAATCAATTCCCTAAAAATATATATATCAGAACTTGATGTGCTATAGGCTCTATCTATTGAGACTTGTCCGCCCCAAATCTCATCAGATCCTTCTTCAAACAATACACCATCAATGCTTCTTACTTCTGACATATTCAAAAGAACGAATTGCACTATTTAAATCTTTCTATCTATTACTTCTCTACAGTTACAACAAAGCAATATATGCGGAGAGGAGGATTCGAACCTCCGAAGGCACTAAGCCAACGCGGCCTAAACGCGTTCCGTTTGACCACTCCGGCATCTCCGCTAAAATCCTAAATTGAGAGCAGTTTATAAGGATGGTGGTTTCCGGTATCTGCTTGGATTATAAAGTTACAAGGACAACTTTATGTTACAACCTTGATAATGTCAAGATGTTACGACATCTTGAGCATGCTCAAGAACCGGGTGTTCTTGACATTGCCAAATTATCTCAATTACGAAAGATTTAATTTAATGAATGCTAATAATAATATCAAAGACAAATAGGATACCTTAGCTATTTTTTCAAGGTAAATTCTAACGATTAGCAGATTTTAGCTTTAGAAGGCTGAGTAATTACGGTTCCAGAAACCGAACTCAAGCAGCCTTCTTTTTCTTTTTGGAGTTTTCCTTCTCCTTTTCTTTTTCAATAGCATTAACCTTTATTGCGAGTTTGTCTTCAAGTTGAAGGCGCTCGCTAAGTTCTTTGTAGCGGTTTCTAATAGTAACCTCAGTGATACCTGCGACATCAGCAACCTCACGTTGCGTTTTCTTTTCATCGTTAAGGAGAGCTGCAACATAAAGGGCTGCAGCAGCTATACCTGCAGGACCGCGGCCAGAGGTAAGCTCAGAAACATCCGCCTTCTTGAGGATTTTAAGGGCTTCATTTTGTACCTTAGGAGAAAGATGGAGGATTGAGGAAAAACGAGAGATGTAATCTTTCGGTGAGCTTGGACGGACTTTTATCTTCAGTTTTCTAACGATAAATCGATAGGTTCTACCAATTTCTTTTCGTTCAACGTCAGAAGCTTCAGCTATTTCGTCAAGTGTTCGAGGAATGTTATAGGAACGACAGGCTGCATAGATACAGGCTGCAATTACCGATTCCATCGAGCGACCACGAACAAGACCTCGCTGGAGAACATAGTTGTACACACGAGAGGCTTCATCTCGCACAACCGAAGGAAGGTTAAGAAAAGATGCGACTCTCCTCAGTTCCGCCATTGCAAGTCTCAGGTTTCGTTCGATCGAGGTGGAAACACGTTCCTGCCATTTCTTGAGTCGTAAGAACTTACGTGTCTGCCCTGCCTCGAGTTTATATATATCCGAAATTTCGCCAACATTTGTTGCAAGACCCTTATCAAACTTTTGCATCGAGATTGGCGCACCACTACGACCACGTTTCTCAGATTTATCAAATTGCCCGCCAGATTCCTGACCAGTATCAACCATTTTTTCTTCGATAATAAGCCCACAGTCATTACAAACAATCTCTCCGCGCTGACTATCCCAAGTAAGGTCGACACTTCCGCACTCAGGACATCGTTTGACGTGATTCATGGAATTTTGCTATCAAAAGCTTTAAAAGAGTTGTGGTTGCTCCCAGTATATAAACTTTTCGGTGCGCCCTCTTTAATCGACGAGAGTCTAGTCCTGGAGAAGAACTGCGTTGACCATACCTTCACGAGAAGGACGGTTCGTGATTCTCGCTTTTCCGAGCGAGGTTTCAATAATTGCGCCTTTCATAAGGCGATTTTGTCTAGTTAAAAAAACATTTTGGGGGGTTCCAATCACCTTCTTTATGGTTACTTTCTGTATCTTTCCATGTGCCGTAAGATTTGCTTCGTTTGTTGAAAGAAGTATTGTTTTGTAATTGCCACCACGCGTTCTTATTCGCTTTCTTTTTATTTCTCGTATAATCACCGATCGCTCTTGACCTTTTTTCTCGTAGAGCTTACGCTTTCTTTGTTTGTGATATTTTCCACCGGTTATTTTTCTTCCACGATTCATAATCCTTAAGGAGAATAATCCTTTAAATATCTTTGTTCTATGCGGTATGCTCATACCAAGTAAAAACGTTTCCTCTTTTACTCCGACGGAAAAAGAAGGAAGAGAAAGATTTAAATACGCCCGGTTATGATCAGGCATATGGTTAATGGTATTGAACGACCACTCGATCTTTTGAATCAATCGAAGGGCAAAGACGTATTAGTTCAACTGAAGGGAGATAGACAATTTGTTGGAACGCTGCTCGCATTTGATATGCATATTAACGTTGTCTTAGATAATGCGAAGGAAATGGAGAATGACACGATTCGTAAAAAGATCGGATTAACGTTTTTACGTGGCGACACAATTATTTTTATTTCTCCAGCATCAACATCCTCCGGGAAGTAGATTTATATTTCGAATGATTGTAGATCATGAGCGATTGTGATTTTTTTAAATATCCTAGAGGCTTCGTCTTTTATTTTCTTGAAGTTGTGTTCATAACGCTGAGAAATGTGCGTAAGGACAAGATGTTTTACTCCTGCCTTCTTTGCGATTGTCGCGGCTTGTTCCGCGGTAAGGTGTTTGTATTCTCGCGCCTGAGCTTTTTCTTCGTTTGAAAAAGAAGATTCGCAGATAAGGATGTCTGCATTCTTCGCGAGTTGGATTGCGTTCTTATTGTACAACGTATCAAGGATGACAGCAATCTTACGACCCTTCTCAACATAGGAAACCTGGCTTGCTTTGATTATCTTTCCGTTAATGGAAATGTTTTCTCCTCTCTGAAGTTTTCCGATAAGAGGAGAGTTAGGGAGTTTCAGTTTCTTGAGTTTGTTTTTATCGAGACGACGTTTTTCTTTTACAACAAAAGCATAGGCATTGGTAGAAGCAGTATGGTTCATTGCACTCGCTTCTATCATAAATTCCGGCATCTCGAGAAATTTTCCGTCTACCTCGTGGACTGAAAGAGGGATTTTTATCTTTATAAGTTCATTAAGGAGCGAAAGATCGTGCTTTGTTCCCTTCGGGCCATACATATAGAGTGTTTTCTGGTAATTATTCATCGCAAGTGTCTGAAATAATCCAGAAAGGCCAAGAATGTGATCGCCATGCCAATGTGTGATAAGGACACGCGTTAGTTTTGTTGGAGAGATATCTGCGAATCTGAATTGTCGTTGAGTGCCTTCACCACAATCAATAAGAATTGATTCGTTTTTGTAATGGAGAAGAATAGCACTATGGTTTCGCTCTTTTGTTGGAATTGCATTGCCTGTACCAAGAAAAACAATCTTTATTTTTTCCATTGTAATACAACGAAAGAGTCGTTTATATAGATTTTCTATCCTTAGATAAAAGCAAAGATTTATAACTAAATGACTCTTGAAAGAATAATGAAAAGAGGTAAAATAATAGGAAAAAAGAAACTTCTAGTAGCCGTCTTAACAATAGTAATCGCACTGTTAGCAATCTCTTTTGTTTCCGAGGTTACAACAGGGTATGGAATTCTGAATCTGTTTAGCATAGGGAAAGGCAAATGCATTTCAAATGGTTTTGAATGCGGAGATTGCATAGATAATGATGGAGATACATTAATTGACTATAGACTAAACAAAGTAGGAAAAGTAGTGGGCGACCCTGATTGTAGCAGTTCAACAGATAACACAGAAGCTCCCTGCACCCCTCTGTGTAACAGCAACGCTGATTGTGGAACAAATGGTTATATAGGAGATCCTTATTGTGGTAATGACGGGAATGTTTATAGAAATTATAAATTCTACACCTGCTACAATCCTGGAGAGTGTATAGCAACATGTGGAGAACAAATCAATACATATCTATGGAATTATTGTTCTGGTGCAGGTTGTGTTAATGGGGCTTGTCTTCCTCTTCAAAATCAAACAAACTAAACTAGGTTCTAGTTTACTGAGATCTGTTACATTAACACAAATACTTGTTAATCCTCAACAACAAAAACATCATAAACACTATTAAAAGACATACATTAAAAGTACGCTTCCCTCTTTTTTCCTTCCTCTTCAACAATATTTATCTCATCAACCTAAGCCTATAGATCCGATGATGCTCTAACTCACTAACCCGTAGCGTATCGCCAATATCGACTCGATTATGTTCAAACCATGTGCCTAAGCGACCACAAATATAACTCCCCGCGCTCGGATCGCCAATCTTTATATCCCCCTCAGCAGAGGTCATATGTGCTAAATACTCCCTTAAGTTTGTTTTAAGAATGAAATCCTTTTTATATCCAGGAAAGAAGCTTCTTTGTGATCTTGGGATAATAATTATTTTATAATCTAAAAAACTAGGTGCCACAGTTACCTCAATCTCCCTAATATCCAGTCCACGTTTTACTGTTCTTGTTACCATAACAAATGTTGGAGCGTATCTTTTATAAATTTAATTGACTACTGCCTCTGACAACTTTCAAACCTTCTTCAATAGTTCTTCTAGTATTCTCCTTGCTTCCTTAATAGTTCTCGTTCCTTGTATTCTTACTTCATAATATCGTTCAACTAATCTAACTGCGATTTCTTGATGCTTTTTAAAGAGTTCCGAGTGGCTCGCAATGAACTCCAGCACATTACCGCTCTCATGATTATTTTTCGTATGCCTCTTCCATGGCCCTAGATTCAACTTTGGCATAGTAACTACGAGTTGCGATACACTATACTGCGGCCTTCCTTTCCTTGCCATCCGCTCATGTAACTCTTGAGCCAGAGCTTCTTCCAACTCTTTTTTTTCCCCTTTCGTTAAATAAGAGGTCATATCGCGCACATCTGCATATTCTTGCATAGCCTTTCCAAACGCCGGAGAACTGATTAGAATAGTTTCTAACTTCTGAACTTCTTCTTCACTTACAAGACTCACATCGAGTTCTTGCAGTTTCGTCCGCTCCATTCTCTTCATTTTTTGTGTCACCCACAAAAGATATTGCTGTTCTGCCATCTCTGGAAGCACACTTTGCTTTTCCTGACAATGCCTTAGAAATACCCGATAAAACTCTGGCTTTTCAGCCTTTACATAATCCAAAGTGTTTTCGTAACTCTTTCTTCCCGTCCGGATAACCATTTTTTCAATACACCTTAATTTTACTTCTTAAATGTATGTTATCTAACCCAGTAACAAAATTTCTTACTCTTCTAATAAAGTGCTCTTACTATATCTTCTAACTCTCTCGCAAGTTTAATTCGCATTTGTTCGTTGTATCCTATGTGCTCACGAACAACAGGAAACCCGCCGTGATATTTAGTGATGGCGCGTGCCAAACTACTTCTTCCCATTCCATACAATCTTGTCTGAGACGGAAACTCCCCATTATTTTCTTTAATTGCTTCTTCCAACTCTCTATTAACATTCTCCCATTTTGGCCAATACATACGTGGTTTTTCTTTTAATTCATACCCTATCTTCTTTCTCACCACAGGAAAACCATCATGATATCTAATGATGGCGCTTGCCAAACCACCTCTTCCCATTTCATCCAATCTTCTCTGAGACGGAAACTCCCCATTATTTTCTTCAATTGCTTTTTTCAACTCTTTTTCAACATTCTCCCATTTTTTCCAGTATCCATCAACTTTTTTCCTTTTTCCATAACCCATCCTCCCTCTTACTTCAGAAAACTTGCCATGATATGTAGTGATAGCATGCGCCAAACCGCCTCTTCTCATCTCTTCCAATTTCTTCTGTGAAGGAAACTCTCCGTTATTTTCTTTAATTGCTTTTTTCAACTCTTTTTCAACATTCTCCCATTTTTTCCAATACTTATGTGGTTTTTTTATTAATTCATACCCAATTCTCCCTCTAACTGCGGGAAACCCGCCATGATATTCAGCGATAGCGCGTGCCAAACTACTTCTTATCATTTCATTCAATCTTCTCTGAGACGGAAACTCTCCGTTATTTTCTTTAATTGCTTTTCTTAATTCGTCTTCCACGTTATCCCATTCTTTCCAGTACCCATCAACTTTTCTCCCTCCTTCATATCCCATCCTCTCTCTTACTTCAGAAAACTTGCCATGATATTCAGCGATAGCGCGTGCCAAACTACTTCTCCCCATTTCATCCAATCTTCTCTGAGACGGAAACTCTCCGTTATTTTCTTTAATTGCTTCTTCCAACTCTTTTTTAGCATTCTCCCATTTTGGCCAATACTTATGTGGCCTAATTATTAATTCATAACCCATCCTCTCTCTGACCGCAGGAAACTTACC
>CAZBTP010000011.1:0-29758 GCA_964494915.1 Candidatus Woesearchaeota archaeon | reverse complement strand
ATGATATTTAGTGATAGCGTTTGCCAAACTACTTCTTCCCGTCTCCTCTAATCTTCTATCAGAAGGAAACTCTCCGTTATTTTCTTTAATTGCTTTTCTTAATTCGTCTTCCACATTATCCCATTCCTTCCAGTATCCATCAACTTTTCTCCCTTCTTCATAACCCATCCTCTCTCTGACCGCAGGAAACTTACCATGATATTTAGTGATAGCGTTTGCCAAACTACTTCTTCCCGTCTCCTCTAATCTTTTACTAGAAGGAAACTCCCCGTTATTTTCTTTAATTGCTTTTTCCAACTCTTTCTTAATATTCTCCCATTTTGGCCAATACCCTGCCGGTTTTCTATTCTCTATCATAATTCTCTTACTATCTCTTCTAACTGTCTCGCAAGTTTAACTCGCATTTGTTCGTTGTATCCTATGCGCTCGCGAACGACAGGAAAACCATCATGATATGTAGTGATAGCGTGTGCCAAACTACTTCTTCCAGTTTCTTCCATTACCTACTCAGATTCCCCTCCTTCTAAGCAACTGCTGCAATGGAACTTTCTCGCGATTGCAGAACGATTCTGAATATATTGGGCGGAATCTCTTTATTTTTTTCGGACTTTTACCATATACTTTTTTTGTTTGTCCCCGTGAAACACTATAACGCGTTGATTCATAGACAGTAAAACTTCCTTTGACATAATCCTCTTGTGCGGGCCCCTTTTGCGCTAATAAGACATACGCCCCTAAAAATCTGCTATTCCTCTTATCTGTGCCGTACCCAACAAAAAAATCATTTAGCAGAACATTAAAACCATACGCATTCATTATCTCACCGATAGTATTAACATCGCGTTGTTTTGTTGTACGCGTCAACGAAATCAGTGCATATCCCTGATCGCGCAATACTCTGTTCATTTCCATAAAGATTTTCTCAATCTCCCTTCGATTTCCTTCTTGTCTATTATAAAAGATACTATAAGATGCGCTTACCAAATCAAATTGATCATTACGAAACGGTAAACACGTCATGAATCCTTGCACCCGCGGGCCAATACCAAAACCATTCAGCCCACATGTATCTAACATACGTGCATCATAATCTAAGTTTATCATGCTTCTTCCAAGAACGCGTGAAACAACTCCTGTTCCACAACCTAAATCTAAGAGATTGTTTAACGACACTCCTTTTCGTTCAAGTCTTTCAACGATTTTCTTTAATAATCGTGCTGTGTCTCCCGCAGATGTCAAAAAAATTCTTCTATCGATATATGCTTTTGTCATAAGTTTTGATTCTAGGTTAAATGTACCGTGTCCCAAACTTGCTTCATAACCCTCGTGCTCACCCATTCCGTACATTACACCGCCAAAACGTGTAAAAAGACTCATTGGACTTTCTTTTTCTTTTATCTTTTTCGGAATGTTTAACATCCCGGTTTTAATGACTTTTTCAACGCGGTTCGGTGAATATTCATTGTACATCATTGTTGCAAGTTCTCTATCATCCAACCGAATTGCATGAATCACTTTCTCGCGGTAGAGCTGTTCTTTTTTCCTCATAATCTCATGGATGTCATAATCAATTAGCGTTGGTCTCCAACTTCTTGGAAATGTAACCAGATATTTCTCTTCAAGTTCTCCACTCTCGACCAATCTTGTCATTTCATTACTCAACCATTTATTCTCGCCTAACAAGGTACGAATGTGTACACCTCCTTTTTGTCCTTTCCGATATACTCTTCCAATTGCCTGATTTAACTGACCTTGGTTCATCGGCATCTCAAGGAAAACAACGTGTACGTTTCTTTCTCCCGCAACACAGGGTACGCCCTCGCTCATTGTAAGTAAACTGTTTGCAATAACTTTATATTCACCATCTCTAAACCGTAGTGCAGTTTCGACACGTTTCTTTACATTACGTACATCACCATTGATCATAGCAACTTTTCTCCTTCCATATATCTGCTCTAAAAAGCTGAAAATATTCTCGCTTACGCCAGTTTTTAAGTGTGTAAAAACGACAATAGCATCCTCTCGTGGAAAGCTTTCTAATATTGTCTCTAATCCACGTCTTCCTTCTCCGCTTTCCAATTTTCCTAATAGCAAATGCTTTCGGAGTAACGCGATTTTACTTCCTATGTCTAAGTCGCCATTACGCCAGATACTTAAGTAGCGGTGTGCATGCTTGATTCCTAAATCAACATACATCGGTTCATGAATCGTTAATGAAGGTAACTCAAAAAGTTGCTGTACTACATCTCGGTCAGAATAGAACCACTGTCCTGATAAGATCATGTCTTTAATTGCTGTTGGGTTAGTATTGTAGTCATATGGTGCATACGAAAAATGTTTAGAATCTAAAATGTGAAGTGGAATTCCTAAATCTTCAAGCCCGTTATGTCCGGGAGTTGCACTCAACAACAAAACCCGTTTATTTTTTGTCCTTTCAAGAAGCCTCTTCAGATTAGTTCCTCTCTTCCGAAAGCTTCGATAATTTTGACTTTCATCAAAAACAATAAGATCGAGGTTTGTTGCAATATCCAAAACTCTATTTACATAGCGCTCAGCTGTCGCGCAATTGAATTTATGATAATTTACACCGATGACATCACTTCCCAGTAGAATACTCTCTGAATTGTTCCGATCTAGTTGGGCAACTTTCAACATCCTTCCATTCTGTAATCCAAGTCCTTGCACATAACTGTTTAGTTCTTCCTCGGTCCAGGCAGTTTCAAGAGATTGCTGTGGCGCAATAACCAAACACTTATGCGTTCTCCTCTTCCGCTGATTCAATAAGCCAAGAATTAAAGCAGCCACATAAGTCTTCCCAAAACCAGTCGCATCCGCGAATAAGATTCTCTTCGTGTCGTTCTCAACCATCTCATAGATACGCATAATCTGTCCAGGAAACGGCTGCCTTTCATTCTCCTTATTCGATGTGACTAATAACTCACCGAATTGTAATTTTTCTTCTAAACGCGTAACGGCAATTTGAGCTATTCTCTTCAAAAAGGTATCTTCCATAAAAATTAGCAGTAAAGATACTTTTAATCCTTTTTGTGCCACGTTATCAGTTTGAGTAGTAAAATTTACTCTCTTTCGTAAATATTCAGAACTATAAGACTATTAAGCAAGCGATTCCTGTTAAGTCCAGTTTATAACGTAACATAAAGATTACTTGGGTAATCTTTAACCCCTCTATGAAATCTCTTGTCGTTAAACCATATTCTCCATTCCTCTAATTTCCCATGAGTCCAATACTTAAATTTTGATAACAAATTAACAAATTCCTCTGCTAAATTCCTAATTGTCCTTTCTACCTTACCCTTATCCTACGGATAATATGGGCGGGCAAACAAAGGATTAATTTTATTTCCAACACACCATTTTTTCCATTGTAATACAACGAAAGAGTCGTTTAAAATCCAGAATACGAGTTTTTGTACATATCTGCCAGAGGGGCAAGTAAAGATTTCGGAGTAAAAAGTATTTCTTTATTAGCTGAAAAATGTGGTCGATTCAAGAAATCGTAACAGACCCCTTTCTTCTTGTTAGAACCCTTCTCCTTTTTAGAGAGAGCCACCATAGAAAGACTACGAAAAGTCCTATACCTACTATAAACAGTATAATATAAGGTATATACGTCCTCGATCTCTCGTGAGAAGGAGCAGGCCGACTATCATTGCTAACAAGCACAATAGGCTCATCACACGCTCGTTGCTCTATAGGTTTATGAACCGTCGCATTACATCTTCCCAAATCAAAACATGTAGTCGTTTGCTGTCCATTCTTACATGCACTCCACAAGTTACAAATCCATTGTTCTACACATCGCGATTGATTCTGAGATGGCTTCCTTGGTATCGGTACTCCGCCTCCACCACCGCCTCCGCCACCTCCGCCACCGCCTCCGCCACCTGGCGGAGGGGTATCAACATATCCTTCAACAGCAGTATACACACTGAAATCTGAGACTTCAACAACATACTCTCCATTCGTATAGCTGATCTCGCGACACGCGCTACAATCAGCCCCATCTCGCTGTATCTTCGGATCCCGGAAGCTCACACCATAAAACGTTAGGGTAGCTTTTTTATTATCAAGGTTCAGAATAAGAGAAGCATTCAATTCAATGCGGTTCTGACTCATGCTTGTTATAACATCAAAATTAACACGATCAAAACAACCATTATCATTCCTCACCCGAACAAGATCGAGAGGATCACTAAATTGTATTCTTCCGATACCATTTGATATAATGGCCAGATTACTTAAACCTCGAGGATCACTGCCAACATTGGTATCCCAATTCACACTATACCTAGTTCCTTGTGGCAAATACCTCGTAAAATCACTCGATGGTATATCTATCTCCCGAACAACACAAAGATCTCTCCCAACTACACAGCCAGTTGAATAATCCAACATACCATCACTATCAGCATCAACGCATCCAACTATCGTACATTGCGAAACATCGTATTTACACTCTCCGAGAACAGTGCAGCTTCCAACAACGCAGATATTCCTACTATCAACACACAAATTCCCATCATCAACACCACCAATACAATCGTCATCGATGCCGTTACATATCTCGCTCGCTCCAGGTTTAATATTCGGATTATTATCATCACAATCGCCACTAATCCCACTAAGTTCACCACTAGTCTTATATCCGGTTGGTCGACTGCATTGTGTTATACTGACTCCATCGCTATATCTATCGTTATCACTATCCTTATACCATGTCTGTCCTGGCTTCTCGAGTGGATTGGCATCATTACAATCAATCGCCTTTCCGTCATCACCAGCTGCTCCAAGAGCACAGGTATCATATCTATCTCCGTCTCCATCTGCACACGAAACAACACGTAAGCTACACTGTCCGTTATTAAACACACATCCCTGAACAATTAATTCGCATTCAGTCCTATCACATATATTGAACAGACCTGCGCCACAATCGCTACACAACGAGCCTGGCGAGCGCGTGCAAGCTACAGTACAACATCGTGCACTATCCTTAGCATTCAACGCTGTTCCAGGACAGTACATATCAGCCCCACATACAAATCCATTCTGCTCAGAACATGTTTGTAAGACACATCCTTGAATAAGATCACATCTTTCTCCCTGTACAATGCAGAGATTATTTTGAGGCGTATGGACAACTCTATCATTCGTCTCATCACAACTATCCGTTGTACAAGCAATGTTATCGCTCAAAGAAGGAGCTGTTCCAACAATACACCCTCGAGAGATATCACATGTCTCAGCGCCGTCACACCATAATCTGTTATCGCAAAGTGCGTTACTCGGTGTATGCACAACTCTATCACTAGCTTCGTCACACTGCTCAACAGTACATAAAAGACCATCATCGACAAGTGGACGTTGAGCACCAGTACACACCCCATTATTACAAGCATCATTGACAGTACAAAATGCCCCATCGTCACAGGTTCCTGTTCGAGGTGTACTTGAACATGTTCGCTGTGTTGTACACACATCATTCGTACATGGATTATTATCGTTACACTGTACGTTTATAGTACACGAACAAGATTGTGCGTTATAGTCGCAAAAACCAACATTATCACTCGTACTCGTTCCTTCTCTACAGCTATCAACCGTGCAACTGATACCATCATTACATACAACAGGGGTTACACTAACACATCCCCTCGCTACATCGCATCGTTCATGTCCATTACAATAAAGTCCGTCCCTGCACACGATATCATTCGGAGTATGCACAATTCTATCATTTACTTCGTCACAACTATCAGTTGTACACAGGACGCTATCATCGAGTATCACTGCAGTTCCAACCCTACACCCCTGAACGCCAGCACAGATCTCAGCTCCATTGCAGAATAAACCGTCATTACACAGACTATTCCCCCCGTCATCAATAACACCGTTACAATTATTATCAACACCATCGCATATCTCTGTTCCAGGAGTTCCCGCGATGCAGGTATTTACTTGTTGTGCGCTCTGACAGGTGAACTGACCACTCCTCCCGCATTGTCCGATGCCACATGTTGTTGCTGTTCCGTACCAGCTTTCTTCACTACCATCTAAACTCGAAGTATCGCAATCATCATCAATTCCGTTACACACTTCCCCAGCTCCAGGATTCACAAGTATATTGTTATCATCACAATCCCCTATTGTATATCTCAAACCACACACTAAACGAGAAGTATACCTATCTCCATCCTTATCACAATATGAATCACAATTCAAATCAATAATACCATCACAATTATTATCAATCCCATCATAACCGCTAGCATCATTACAACTCTCCTGAGTAGCCCCCGCATTCGGATCACACGTATTCTGCACAACCCCGTTCTGGCACACCATCTGTCCAACATTACCAGAACATGCTCCAACCCCGCAACGAGTAGCAGTTGGTACATACCCGCCGTCAACTACTCCATCACAATCATTATCAACCCCATTGCACATATTATCTTGCATTCCTGGATTCACTGCAACATCTCCGTCATTACAATCAACACCTCCCGAAACCAACTCGCTCAAAGCACTATATCCTACCAATCGCAGACAAGAAATAAACTGCCCGCTAGTAGCATATCCGTCATCATCATTGTCATACCTCCAAATTTGTCCTGGTTTCTCATGTACATCGTTATCATCACAATCAACCACCTTCCCATCTATATCTCCAGGCTCATTCGCATCACAACTATCAAATCCATCTCTATCGTTATCAATGCATGTTTTACAATCAGCGTCAATAGTACATTCACTAACGCCCGCTCCATCAACCATCTGGCATGCATTCTGCACGCACACCCCATGCATCTGCCTATTAGGAATAAGTAAATAAGTATAAGGAGATGATAATGATGGATATGATAATGATGGATAAGAAAGAATCCATCCCTGATCATTAATTGCCACAGAGGTAAACAAAAAAACATTAGAACTCGGATGAATAAACCCATTAAGGTCCTTCATAATTCCCCCCTCCCAAATAAAAGCTCTACTCCTTGTCTGCCCATCTGCTAAAAGTACTACAGAAGACCCAACAACCTGCCCGAGATTATTAATACCATTTGCAGATCCAGAAGCACTACCAGAACCATCAAGATCTCCCAAGTCAATAATACGCGAACCGTCCCAAAGAACCGGTCGGCTGTAAAGCTGCCCAGAACTAATTCTCCTCATTACACCAACAATCTTACCTTGTTCGTTAATATCATTAGCAGAACTTTGAGAAAAACCAAGAAGAAGAGGGAGCTCTAGCACATTACCATTATCAACCAAAAAAGCATGCTCCTCAAAATAATCACTTTTATAAACTCCTCCAATAATCTGCCCTTGTTCGTTAATATCAACAGCAGTACCTATGATATATCTCGATCCTGCCGACCCCAACAGATCCCTCATAACCCCATTCTCCCATAGAACAGGCCTTGGATTAATGCCTTTGTTAGCACTACCAACAATCTGACCATGACTATTAAAAGCCTCAGCGTAACTATCAGGGGTTGCTACAATATTATAGTTAGGAAAAGTATTCTGAAAGAAAGTCGTCTCTCCATCCCTCCACAGATAAGCAGAAAAACCAATACTACTAGCAGCACTACCAACAACCTGTCCAGATTCATCAAGAGAATACGCATCGCTGCGAAGATAACCTCGAGGGTGTAACGATCTCAAAAACCCACTATCCCAAAGAACAGCAAATTGGGGAGAATTGATACCATCGCCAATCTCACCAACAACCTCTCCTCGTTCATTCAGATCATCAGCATTGAACAGCGGAAGCTTAACAACATTATACAAATGTGTTCCCACACACGCCCCATTCCCACAATCAGTGTAACCAAGAGCAGCACAATCAATAGTACTAGATTTTTGCGTCAGCCCAGCATTATCGCAATAATACTCTGTCAAACGATTTCCATCTAAACATTGATCCATAAATCTCGTAACCTGCCCATTCACATCAGAAACAAAAGTCTCGCCTTTCAAACCAGGATTCAAACCAACACCATCGCTATCAACACAAGAAAAGCAAGAGCCAAGCGCACAACAATCCTCTCTACAAGTTCTCTCATTCTCCCCGAACTGCTGCTCGCACACTAAATTACCACAACTCTTTATAAGAGTTATCTCTGCCAAATCCTCCTCAATTCGCCCATCACTATACGTAACAACAAGACGAAGTGTTTTCAATCCGCCTCCATGATTATTAATAATACTAGGTACATCAAGCCTTCCTAGTATGCCCTTCTTTACTTCTCTCGTTCCTCCATCTACAAGCCGTATTCCTGTGGTAAACCACTGGGTGCCATCGCCAACAAAAATCTCATATCGCTGAAATCGTGTACCCTGTGCACTACCAATAACATCAAGAGTAGCAATCCCTGGATCAAGAAACACATTATCCGGAGAAGTAATATACACATTATCAATCTCAAGATAATCTCCGTCTTTAATACTTTTTCCTGCTTGCGTTCTCGTTTCAAGTTCGAGCGACAACACACCATCACTAAATAAAGTTGTGTCAAAAGCCCTATAAAGCACACCATTATTACTAGGAAAATTAGAAGTCGTCAAAGTTGTCCAAGTCGATGGAGATATACCACTTCCATAACGAATTGTATAAGAAGCAAACTCCTCCCCAGTTGCACTTCCAAGAATATCAATAACCCCCTCAGCAATACTATGTGTATCGATCTCAGCAACAGTCGGACGACGCACTGTTCGAACCAAAGCAGAAACATCAAGCAGTCCAGCACCAACCTCATTTTGGGTATAAGGAAGTCCTGTTGTAGATCTAATAAGAGGTGTAACAGCGCTATCCTTTAACGCCTGTTTAACCTCAAGAGGAGTCCAATCAGGATGTTTCTGTAAAAGCAAAGCAACAGCTCCAGAAACATGCGGCGTCGCCATCGAAGTTCCTAAAAGACTTATATGAATATTATCAAGACATCGTACATCAACACCATCTTTAAGTAAAAATATATCTCGAAGTCTATCAAGAGAAGATTGAGCAGCACAAATGTCAACACCCGGCGCAACAATATCAGGTTTAATAAACTTATATCCATTACTAGCTATATCAGGTCCGCGCGAACTAAATCTAGCAAGAGCATTATTGTCATCAACAGCACCAACGGTAATCGCTTCTCGAGCATTTCCAGGAGTAGCGATCGTATTCTGTGACGGGCCGCCATTGCCAGCAGCCACAACTACAACAACACCAGTCTGAACAGCCGCATCAACAGCCAAAGATTCTGGGGAATCAGAACTCCCCAGAGGTCCACCAAGACTCATACTAAGGACATCAAGATGATCAGAAAAATCCCCGTCTTTATTTGGGTCAACACCAAGTTCAAGAGCCGATAAAGTATCTGCAAGAAAAAAACCAGGAACACCGCCTCTTCCAAGCCTAGAAGCACGGTAAGCAATAAGAGAAGCGTCAGGAGCAACACCGCACAATTCACCCTTATCGAACTCGCAAAACACCCCATTACCATCTTTATCAGGCGACTTGCCTGCAGCAGTCGCAGCAACATGAGTTCCATGACCACCATCATCCATAGGATCAAAATCCTCCTCACAAATGTTTCCGAGCACATCAGCACGATAACAATCATCATAATAATCGTCTCCATTTTTGTCACTTACAAAATGAAATTCACAGAATGTACCTCCAATATTGTCCTCAACAAAACAATCATCTAAATCACCATCAAAATTCATATCAACACTCCGTTCTATATCATATCCCCCAATAACCTTGGCACATTCTCCTCGCAAAAATTCATCTCGCTTACATCCTCCAAGATCAGGATGCGTATAATCAACACCTGTGTCAATAATCCCGATCGTTATACCACTTCCAGTCAAACACGCTTGCCCGCTATTTCTACAATCATTCCCATTAGCATCAAGATTCCACAGATTAGGTGCGCCAACATGCGGAACAGATTCGGCAAGATTAACTTCATACAAATAATTAGGCCACACCTTTTCAACAAAACTCTCCTGCTGCAACTCACGAAACCCTCCCTCACCCAAACCGACAACAAAACCTCCACTAAACGTCTTAGAATAACGCTTCAGCATCCGAGGTTGTGTCCTAGGATCATCGAACGCAAGACCTCGAGATAACCCAGACTCAACAAAAGGCCTAGTTTCATCAATAATTCTCGCATTACCAGAACGCAACCGAAGCGTGTCAACAACATCTTTCAATCGCTCATGATCCTTTTCTAAAATATCCTCTTGCTTCTCCAACTCCTCGTCCTTCTTCTCTTCCAATTCATCTGCTTCACTCTCTAAAGAAGCAGCAGCAAAACTATCAGAAATTTTCAAAGGAGACAAAACAAAGCGATCGCCCCGCCTACGTCGTGTATCTACAGCCTCTCCTCGTAATGTCTCAACACGATCCTCAATCTCTTGCTTCTTCTCTAACACAGATTTCTCACGAAATTGAACAATGTATCCATAAAATTCCCTACCACTTAAAAACCCACCATCCGCGTCGTAAACAAGTTTCTCCTGATCAACAATCTCTTGTTCGCTAACAATATTCTCACCACGACAAACACCAAGCCCGTCATTATCCGCATAACAAATCTCTCCAAGAGCACAAGCACCATCAATGGTTCGTCTCCGAAGAACACGACACTCCGAATCATAATATTCTCGAGAACCATCAAGACCCGGATTCACGCACCGATAACCAGGAACACACTGTTTCTTAAATTTATCTTCAATCCTATTATCAACAACATCAACGTCACTATAATCAACACCACCAGAACCACCAACATTACCACTAGCTAAAGTAGGGGACAAAAAAAGCCTCTGCATAATAAACGTCCGCTCAAAAATAAACAAAAAAACACTAAGTAATACTATTCCTAAAAGTAAAAATAAAAACACCCGAGAATTCTTACTTGCCTCTATCCTCTTTTTCATTTATCTAATAGCTACTATTTGCTTTTATTACTTTCTATACCTTCTTTGCCATTGTTTCCCAACCCACCACACAATTCCCACGACAATAATACTAATCACTACCAACAAAACAAAAAATGTTACCCCAGATTCTAGGCTAGCCTCTTTTAGTACCCAATAAGATCCTCAAGAAGCACGACAACTCGTAAATATCTCCGTAGGTTGTCCTCTTCTAAACAGCGGCCAGTCCAATTTGATAAAGGGAAGAGCAACATCCTCCAGGACTATAAGACTATAATCGTAGTCTCCTATTCTCAAAGTCCCTAAGAAACCTTCACCGCTAGGATTAGGGTACGCAATAGAGCTATACCTCCGAGAGGGGGTTATAACCTCTTCCGTCTCAATAAAAAAATCGCACTTGCCAGAAGAACCAGGACATACCTTATCTAAATTAATAAGTCTTAATAGTTTCCCACAACCATCGCGAGTAGGAATTGCAAAATAATCAGATTCATAAACCTCCTCTCCTTCAGTCAAACTAACATAATATACGAGAGTCATGCGGGTCGTTAATTGGTTAATCATATCACATACAATATCATAGCAACTAGTAGCAGGAAGAATAAAAGTTCGAGGAGGCGCAAGTGAAGGACTCGGAGAAAACTGCGGCTCACGAGACGAGAGAATAATCCCTAAAACAACGAGCGCTGCAAGAATAACAATCACCCAAATAATAAATGCATTATTCTTCCGCTTCAAAACCCTCACTCCTCTTTTTACCATCGTTATCTATCCTATAAAGTTTGCCTATCTTTATAAAGTTTGCCTATCTTTTGTTGTATGACTCCTCTTGAACAACACGGCTTTCGCTGATCCTATAGATTTATGTAATCTCTTGAAGCAAATTGTAAGCCCAGAATTTGACTTTGACTTCGTGATACATAATTGCTTAGGCGGTAAAGAGTAGCGAATGCTGTGTTAAATATAAGGGATCATACAACACAGCATTATTTCTTTGCTCTATACAGAATTCCCCACAGTTTAAAAACTACACTTTCCTTGATTAGCGTATGAAAAAAGAGATTATCCTACTCATAATCCTGCTCACAATCCCTACACTGTCAGCAAAATCAAACGACCTAAAATGTAACGACACAGATGGCGGGAGTAATTATTTTGTGACCGGAAAAACAATATACACCGGCGAAACAGCACTCCTCCCGCAGCAAGACACCTGCATACAAACAACAACCTACGGAGAAGCACTCGTCTACGCATGTGCAGGTGCAAACTGTGCAATCTTAGAAAATATTTGTTCGCCAACAGGAAGCTGGCAACTCCCAGAAAAACGTTCGTGTCTGAACGGTTGTGTAAATGGCGCATGTAATGGGGAAGATCCGACAATCCAAAAACCCCTGTGCAGTTCAAATATAGACTGTGGAATACTAAAAGACGCAAGAGAAACAGAGCTAGAATGCGTAAATGGTATACGCAACCTTAAGCTAACAGTGCACACGTGCGTATACCCTACAACACTTCGTTCATACTGTATCGCACGGCCAGAGATCATCCACATAGGTGCATGTCCAGGCCCCTTGGACGAAACGAAAGCAACCTGGGCTACAGAGATCGTTCCTTTCGCAACTGATCTCCCCATAACACCCTTTTCACGTGAGTCATTACCGTCACAAATCCTCAGACCAATACGAAATCTTAATGAAAACCTGAGTGAGTTAGAAGAGATACAAACACTAACAGTTATTGTAAAAGAAAACGAGACAATCATCCAAGGAATTAGTGGAACAGTCGCAACAACAGATCCCGACATTAGAGTTATAGAAAAGAACAATGGAGTATATGTACAACGAGAATTCACAAAAATGGAAATAGAAATAGATCCGCTCAAAGCAGTTGAGGCAGCAATTAATATCTCAAAAACAACGAATATCAAAGACATAAGGATAACAGGGTATGAAAAAATTATGGCGTATGAAATAATAGCAGAACGAATGGTAAAAATATTCGGCTTTTTTGAAACAATCGAACAAATAAGAGTAAAAATCAGTCTCAACAACGGGCAAGTATTGAATGTTGAACAACCCTGGTGGAGTTTTCTAACAGTCAAACCAACAGATGAAAAAGAGATAATAAAACCAATAACCTGTATCGAAACAGATTCAGGATTGAACGAAACAAGCAGGGGTGTTACGCTCCTCGACAATAGAAACTATACTGATACCTGTGCGACAGAAACAACATTAAATGAATATCTATGCGCAACAGTTAGCTCAGTAGGATTAATTCAAATACCTTGTACGAATGGATGTACAAACGGTGCATGCATCCCAGCAACGACCTGCCACGATACCGATCCCGGCATCGCTCCAGAAAACGCAGGATCAGTATTCGAAAATCAAGATACCTTCAACGACGAATGCATAACAAAATCAACGCTCCGTGAATATTATTGCATAAATGAAACATCGGCGGCAACACGAGCGTTCAACTGCCCAGCAGGCTGCAAAGATGGTCGCTGCTCGCCGAAAGCGCAAAACTAAAAAATTAAATATACCAACTCACCTCCCATAGCAATGTCAGAAGAAAATATAAAAAAGAGCGAGATAAAAAAGGGCATCAACATCTACCTATACTACTGGACACTTCCCTCACTCGGAGCATTTCTTATCATAAACTATTACGCCCCAATCACCAAAATCATAGCCCCTGACCTCCTCGCACCCATAATATCAATTGTCACATTTCTCTTCGGCTTTCTCATAACAGTAACATTCTCCATGCTCCTCGCTCGCGTTGCAGCGCTCAAGGAATCCCTCGCAAATGAAACAGGCAGACTCGTAAGTCTTTATCTTCTCTCAAAAAACCTTGGACAAAAATTCCACAGCGCTATCAGAGAACACATCGACAATTACACAATAAAGACCCTCCAACAATATACACAATACGAAGCAAGCAGAGAAATCATCTACGGCATGAATACAGACCTCGAACACATGGAAATAAAAACAGAACAGCAACGAACAATTGCGTCCTCCTTCCTTTACATCCTAGGCGAATTCGAACCCATAAGAGAAAAACTAGAATATATCACAAGTCGCCGCACCGAGTGGTCAATAAAATTCTCCAACCATCTTCTCGGCATAATCCTCATGATCCTCCTCTTCCTAAACCGCGGCGACTCCTTTTCAAACGCAATCTTCATTATCCTCTCAACAGTTATTATCTTCCTCTTTCTCATTATTGAAGACTACGATGAACTCAGAATCGGTGACTACACAAACAACATCAGTAACTCAGAACAAATCTTCGACCTTATCAACAAAGAACGCTACTATCCAAAATCAGTCCTTAGCAGAATAAAACTAGAGAAAGGCAAAACCTACCGTATTGGTTCCTACAACAAAAAAACAAAACGCAATGAAATAACAACAATCACCTACGCTCCAAAAAAGAAACATTTAAAAGTATAAAAGGTATGTATGTCCATGAATAAAGGAGGTCAGGGTATTTTTTTTCTAGTATGTCTTATAATAATCCTCGCGCTCAATGGCGTGTTTGCACAAGACACCGCTCCATCCGAACCCTCGCCATCTCCTTCTCCTGAATCCCCCTCAATACCCGAACCAGTAATACAAGATAATACACTAGAAGATGACGAAGATGAAGAACGCGATGACGAGGATGTAGAACGTGATGAAGAAGAAGTAAGCGATGAAGATAACGAAGAAGATGAAGTAAACGATGATGAGGATGAAGAAATATACGAAGATATCGAAGAAGATGCTCAATTAGAAGAAACTGCAGGCATAACCCCGGACAGCGCACTCTACGTAATCGATGACTTCTTCGAACGTACGTTTGTCGGCGATAATCCTGAAAGAGCACTCGCTTACAAAGAAGAAAAAATAGCAGAAGCGCAAGAAATGATCCGCCAAGGGAAGAGAGAAGAAGCACACAAAGTCCTAGAAAAAGCTGAAAAATACAGCAATATTCTCGAGAAAGAAGTATCTCCCGAGATAGAAAAACGCACACGCAGAAGCAGCAAAGCAATCAAAAACGTGCTCGATAATCTCGAAGACGATCTTGAAGGTGATGAATGGAAAGACATAAGAGAAAAAATAGAGAAACATAAAGAAAAAGAAGATAAAATAGCAACAGCAGCAAAACTCTCAGCAAAAATAAAAGAACTCTGCGAATCTCTTTCAGCACTTGATCCTCTCGAGTATTCAAGAGCCTGCAGAACAAAAGACAGCGCTCCTCGCTGGCAACGTGACTTAGATAAAGATCTCACCGAAGAACAAAAGAAAGAAGCACGAGAATTCTTCGAGACACTCTCGCAATGTTTCCAAAACCCACAGGAGTGTAAATGCGAAGATATCAAAATAACAGCCTTCGCAGAAAAATGTGAGATAATCGCCCCACTCGCTGCCAAATGTGATGAAGGAGATGAGGATGCCTGCGATGAAATGGACGAAATAGAAGACCCCATAGACCTTCTCCCACCACATCTCCAAGATGTAATGGAAAGAGTTGAAGAGCGGTATGGTGAGGCACAATTCGAACTCCACATGCCGGAAGAATGCAGAGAAGCAGGTGCAACTGGCGAGAAAGAGTGCAGGGAAGTCATGTTTAGAGAAAACGCGCCAGAAGAATGTATCGAAGCCTTCGACCAAGGTAAACTTGATTTCGAAAATGAACGAGAAGCACGTCAACAATGTGAAAGAATAATGTTCGAAGCAAACGCCCCACCTGAATGTATAGAGGCTGGTGCAAAAACACACCAAGAATGTGGGAAAATAATGTTCCAACAACACGCACCAGAAGAATGTGTCGAGGCAGGTCTCACCGGTGAATCTCGCGCCGACGAACGAAAATGCAGAGAAATAATGAAAGAACTCGGCAGAGAAGGTCGCGGCCCTGGAAGAGGTCCTCCTGGCTTCAACGTAGACTGCCGAAGAATTCAAGATTCGAATGAACGTCTCAAATGCTACGACAACGCACTCGAAGGTGCAAGAAACGAATTTGAAGAACACCAAGAATTCAGGGACTTCAAACAATTTGAAAGAGAAGGATTTGAAGCCCGCGGACCACAAGGCAACTGGCCTCGCCAATGTATAGAAGCAGGCGCAACAAATGATCCAGAAGCCTGTCGTCGAGTCATGGAAGAATGGGGTCGCCAACAACACGAACAAAATGAACAAGACCGCCAAGAATTCCGTCCTCCAGAGTTTAGACCTCCAGAAGGAGAGTTTAGAGAAGGCGAATTCCATCCACCAGAAGGATTCAGACCCCCAGAAGGAGAGTTCCGTCCACCAGAAGGATACATACCTCCAGAAGGAGAGTTTAGACCGCCAGAAGGATACATACCTCCAGAAGGAACCCAACAAACAGCACCTCCGCCATCTGAATCAGCACCTCCGCCATCTGAACCAACGCCAACACAAACAACAGAATCCTCAGGAAGCTCAAGCACTGGAAGCGGAGAAACTAGCCCAAGCACAACAACAGGCTCAGTCATCGCTGTTGACAACGCCTTCGCCCAATACTACTTCAGCTAATTCCATAACGCAAACCTTTAAATCCAATCTTCTCCTCCGACAATCAATGACGCCAAAACAAAAACTCGATCTCATAAAACAAAACACGACTGAAATAATTACCGAGGAACATCTCCAAGAATTATTGAAAGAAAAGAAACAACCGACAGTCTACTGCGGCTACGAACCTTCAGGCCTCCTCCATCTCGGACACTTTGTAACAATAACAAAACTCCTCGATCTACAAAAAGCAGGCTTCAAAATAAAAATTCTTCTCGCAGACATTCACGCGCTCCTAAATAGAAAAGGCTCTGAATCTCTCATAAAAAAAGAAATTGAAAACTGGAAAAAAACAATCAAAGCAATCGGTATTAACGCAGAAATCATCCTTGGATCAGACTTCCAATTCAAAAAAGAATATCAATTCGAGGTAATGAGACTCGCACAACACACAACGATCAACCGCGGTCTAAGGAGCATGCAAGAAATAGCCCGTGACATCGAAAACGCAACAATCTCCCAACTATGGTATCCTCTCATGCAAAGCGCAGATATAAAATACCTCAACATCGACGTTGCCCTCGGTGGTCTTGAACAAAGAAAAGTGCACATGATCGCAAAAGATCTCTCAAACATACTCAACTATAAGTTCATAGCAATCCACACGCCGCTTATTACATCACTAAAAGACCCAAGAGAAAAGATGTCAAAGTCCATCCCTGGATCAGGCATCTCAGTTACAGACACAGCGGATGAAATCAAAAAAACAATCAACACAGCCTACTGCCCGCCAAAAGAAACAAACAACAATCCAATCCTTCAAATCACAAAGCTCATAATCTTCCCTATGCTAAACAAAATAGAGATAGAACGTCCACAAAAATTCGGCGGTAAAAAAACATATTCATCATATGAATCACTCGAACGAGATTTTGCCGAAGCAAAGCTCCATCCCGCAGACCTCAAATCAGCACTCGCGAATCATCTCGAAAAGATCATCGCTCCAATCAGAAAAAACTACACAAGATAGACCTACCGCGTATGAAATTCTACAATATCCTTATCGTGTAACCGATGGTCAAGTCCAACAAGCTGATTCGGAAATTTTCCAGAAGACCCTGTTAATCTGGTTTCTCTCACGCTCAAAGAAAAACCCTTCAGAATACGCTCTGCAACATCTCGCACACTCGCTCCCACAGGCAACACAACCGGCTCATGACTCACAGCCTTCCCCGGCTCTTTTGTATAAACTCGAACAACACCCATGCGCTCAAAGATTTTCCTCCTCAAAACATCGAGTCCATAACCATTCACAGCAGAAACCAGGACTCCATAAATCCGCTTACTCCTCAACCGCTCCTCAAATCTTCTCAATCCCTCTCCAGAAAATAAATCACTCTTGTTAACAACAACAATCCTTGCTCCACGAGCTCGTATCAAATACCCCTCAATAACCTTCAACTCTTCTAATCCCTCAACAACAATCAACAAACAATCAGCGCCATTCACAATCCCGACAGAAAACCCATCGTGTCCAATCGAAGGCATATCAATCATCTGGGCCTTAACACCCTCATACTCAAACGTTCCAATCTCTGGCGTTATTGTTGTAAACCCATGACTACTCACCTTCGGTCGCGCTCGCGTCAAACGACTCAAGAGCAAGCTCTTCCCCCTTCCAGGCAATCCGACCAAAACACACTGAAAACCTTCTTTTCGAATCCCTCGCTTACCTCCAGGCCTCCTTATACTCGCTCGCTCAAGTTTCTCCCGCAGCCTCTTTAATCGACTCCGCAACTCAGCCAACATATTCTCAGAACCCTTATGCCGTGGTGCCTCTCGAATCATCTCCTCCAACCAATACACCTTCTCTTCCAAGTTTTTTGCATCAAGATATCGCTTCTCCGCAGCAAAATACTCAGCCCTCGCGTTTGTTGACATATCCTCCAAAGACTAAAAACATTTATTAACCCTTCTCTCCAAAAACTCCTATGCAATTTCTCAGAAAGAAACTCGCAAATGGTATAACCCTCATTATGGAAAAACGCGAACTCCCAATCGTCTCTCTTTCCATAACGAACAGATTCGGTGCAGCCTACGAAACCTCTGACATCAAAGGGATCGCCCACTTTATCGAACATCTCCTTTTCACAGGGACAAAAAAACGCACGCATGAAGATATCTCACGCGAAATAGAAAAACGCGGCGGCATCCTCAACGCATTCACCGCTCATGATGTCACAAGCTACTGGTTCAAACTCCCCGCGGAGCACCTCTTCACAGGACTCGACATCCTCACCGATATGCTCAATAACGCAATTTTCGATGAGAAAAAATTCGAGAAAGAAAAAAAAGTCATCCTCGAAGAAATAAAAATGTATCACGATACCCCGCAGAGACACGTCTACGATAAAATAGAATCAAATCTTTATAAAAAACCATTCGGAGAAAACGTGATCGGTTCAGAAAAAACAATCAAAGCCCTTGAGAGAGACTTCGTCGCAGACTACTTCAAAAAAATGTACAACCCAGAAAACTTTATTGTTACAGTTGTTGGCAGCGCAGAAATCGAAAAAGTAGCACACTACCTCGAACAAAACTTCAAACCAACAACAAACAAACCAACACTCCAAAAACCAGAGAAACAAAATCTCAACGCAACCGAAGAACGTCCTGGAATTGATCAAGCGCACTTCATCTTCGCAATCCACGCGCCGCTCTTTACCGACCCAAACTATCACGCGCTCGAAGTTCTCGATGCGTATCTCGCAAACGGCATGTCCTCAAAACTCTTTCTAAAAATCCGAGAAGAGCGTGGACTCGCCTACGCAGTAAAAAGCTCTCTCAATACTGAAAAAAACTATTCCTACTATGCAATCTATGTCGGAACGACAAAAGAAGCACTCCCCGAAATAAAAAAAATTATCCTAGAAGAATTTGAAAACACAAAAGACCTCACAGAAAAAGACATCGCAGAAGCAAAAGAGCGCCTCATCGGGTTACGAAAAATCTCGATAGAAGAAAGCACAAACGTCATGAACGAACTCCTCTACGCCGAACTTATCTCAAAAGCAGAAGATTACTACACACATGACAAAAAAATAGAAAAAGTCACACTCGAAGAAGTAAAAAAAATAGCCCAGATAGAAGACTATAGTACAGCAGCTATTGTTCCAAAATAAACATGATGGTAACCCGTGCATTCATAGCAATCGATCTCCCTCCAGAAGCAATCAAAGAAGTCGCACGCCTCCATTCACTTATCCAAAACAAGAAATTCACCGGCAAACTCACTGAATTAGAAAATCTCCATCTCACACTAAAATTTCTCGGCGAGATCTCCGAAGAAACCCTTAAAAAAACAGAAAATCTTCTCACGCAAATAAAATTCAATGCCTTCGAAACAAAACTTCAAAACGCAGGCACCTTCACATCGCGCAAAAAACCAAAAATAGTCTGGATAAAAATCGTAGGAAAAGGTATATTCCAACTTCAAAAACAAATTGACATATCCCTCAACACGCTCTTCCCTCCAGAAAACCGTTTTATGTCCCACATGACAATTGGACGAGTAAACTACGTCAAAGATAAACAGGATTTTATCTCACACATCAACAACCTCACGGTCAAACCAATAAAATTCAAAGTAAACTCCTTCAAACTAAAATCCTCTCTTCTCCAACCGCTAGGTCCTCTCTACACCATCCTCAAAGAATACCCTGCAGAAGCCTAATCTTTTTCGACTATCGTTCACCACCAAAAACTACGGCTCAACCAACTCCAAAAACCCTCGAGCTCGCCTTCCCAACACCTCTCTCAATTCCTCTTCAGAGGCATTCATAATCGCTCGCAAGCTACCAAATCGCTCAAACAACCTCCGAGCGCTCACAGGACCAATATGCGGAAATCCCTCAAGAATAAACTGTATCTGCTCCTCTTTTGTTTGCAATAAACGAGAGGCGCGTAACGCCTTCTCCCCTTTCTCCCGACGTTGAGCTAACACGGCAATATACCGTGCACTATCCATCTCATCAAGAGCAAACACAACCGGTACATCATATTCGAACGCAACACTTAATAAAAAACCGCGAAACGCATTCTCATGAATCCCTCCCTCATACATAGACCTTCCAATTCCTTCCAATAGCAACAACCGCTTCTCACACTGTCGCAAAGCCAACAATTGCGAGATAATCCTCTTATTCACAATCGAAGACTTGAAATCAGAAACACTCTTTCGTTCAATCACAACACCCTGAACAACATAATCCCCAACACTCAACTGACGAAACTCAACGCCCATACCCAATGCAACCAAATGCGCTGCAACCAACGAATTCTTCTCACGATTATCAACCACGACCGTAATATCCTGCTTTTTCTTTCCGGTTTTTCTCTTTGAGAAAATATCAAAAAACACCATTGCACAGATATTTACGTTCTTTCAACAGCGCCAAACTCATTCAGCGTCAGCTCCTTCCTCCGATTCTTCAGCTCCTCACGCACTAACGCAAGCGTCTGATACATCTTTCGCTCGCGCGCACGCGACGCATAGTGATGTGCTACATCCCTCGTATCCTGCGTCACCAAAATAACCAACCTCCCAGGTGCAAGCCTTGCAGTTCGCCCAGCTCGTTGTATCTTCCGAATCGCAGAAGGAATCGGCTCATAAAACACCACAGTAGAAACCTCAGGTATATCAAGTCCCTCCTCTCCAATAGACGTCGCGCACAATACATTAATCTCCCCCTCCCTAAATCTTTCAATAATCGCCCGCTGCTCCTTCTGTGACAATCCCGCCTGAACCCTATTCGCCTGTCCAAAAAAAGTAGCAGCATGAATTCCCTCCAATTGACTCACGCGCTCAAGAATCTTCAATGCTGTCTCACGGAACTGTGAAAAAATAATAACCTTCGAATCATTTTTTTTCGAAAACTGCTCCAACAACACAGCAGCGAGTGCCTCGATCTTAGGATGCTCCATCTTTGTTGCCCTCAATCTCTGTAATGAGATCATCGCAGCACCAAACTCAGGACTCTTAACAAGCTGTTGAACACCTCGCGATTTTTTCTCTCGTGCCTGCGCAACCAATCCTTTCAAATATTCTCCCAACCCAGACAACGTTTGCGTCTCCAACAACTCAAGTGCATGCGCAATCTTAATAGCCTGTGCAGTCGTCGACATCCCATGCATCGCACCATAATCTCCCTGCCGCGCTCGCAACGCCAAACGCTGTTGCAATTGCAACAACGTAATCTTATTCGCAACCCCAAACAAAAACTTGTGCTGCTTCAAACGATCAATCCGCGCATCCCACAATCGTTTTAAAAGTACCTTCAACTCCAAGAACTCATCAGGAAACGGAACTTCAATCTTCTCAAACTCCAATCGTTGCAAATAGTCTCGAACATCATCAGAGTCCCGCGTCCGAACCTCAATCTCCTCGATATTCAAATGGTGACAAATCTCTCGTACATTCTCTGCATCATGCCCAGGCGAAGCAGTCAAACCGAGAATCCGCTGCTGCCGCGCCTGTCGCTTATAAAAATCAACAACAACTGTATAATCATAATTCTTCAAACACCGATGTGCCTCATCAACAACAAGCAAAGAAACATCGCTCAAACTATACAATCCCGCAGAAACATCATGTGCAATACACTGCGGCGTTGAAAAGATAATATCGGTCGTATCAAACAAATCACGCCGCTTTTCCGCATGTACACTCCCGGTAAACAACTGCATATCAGCAAACAACTCCGGCAACTCACGTCGAAAGGTCTGTAAATGCTGCTCCACTAATGGACGTGTTGGCGCCAATATCACAACCTTCGATCGGGGGTATTTTTCAAGACGTTCAACACTCAACATTACTGCAACTAATGTCTTCCCCAATCCAGTAGGGAGTACAACTAAAGTATTACACTCCCGCGCACACTCAAATATAGCGCGTTGGTACTCTCGTGGAGTAAGATTAATCATTCCCCTAATGAGAACCCCTATAATAAAAACATATCGTTTGTTTACACGAACGAGGAAGCAGTCCATGCAGACAGCGAAACGCTACAGACAAAATTCCCAAAAATGTTTTTGAGGATTGGTATCGCCATTTATTTTCTCTTATAAACGAGCCGGTCTAACCACGAGGTCAAACGCTTAAAACCGTAAGAAGAAGTTTTAATAGCTTTCCAACATATTGGAAACCTTTATAAATACGGAAACTATAGAGATTCATGGAAAATGTCATAGAAATACTAAAAAAATGGAACCTGTGGGAAAAAGAACTAGAAGCAGGAATATTAAGAGAAGATTATGTAAAAAAGATAGATCCATTCATGGAAAGAAAAGAAGTTCTCGTATTAAAAGGCATAAGAAGGTCAGGCAAATCAACAATTATTAAGCAACTAATGCAAGAATTACTAAAAAAAGGAATTAGTAAAGAACAAATTTTGTATATCAATCTTGAGGACTACGGCTTTGCCGATAATCTAAATATAAGACTGTTTGACATAATTTCTGATGAATACAAAAAGTATACCAAGAATAAAAAAAAGACTTATTTTTTCATAGATGAAGTACAAAAGATAACCTCATGGGAGAAGTGGGTTAGAACAAAATATGATTTAGGAGAGAATATAAAGTTTATAGTTACAGGTTCGTCTGCTTCTCTTTTATCAAAAGAACTTTCAACATTATTGACTGGGAGGAATATCTCATTTACAATAATGCCCCTTTCTTTTAAAGAGCATTGCTTATTTACAAAAAAAGAGGATTTAAAGGGATATATGCTTTATGGCGGCCTTCCAGAGATTGTCTTAGAAAAATCAGAAGAAAAAAAGAATTATCTGTTGCAGCAATACTTCGAAGATGTTATTCATAAAGATATAATTGATAGGTATAACATAAGAAACACAAAACAGATTATAAATCTCGCGCGATACCTTATCTCCTCTTCTGGCTCAAAAGTAAGTATAAACAAACTATCAAAAGTATTTGGAATAGCAAAAGACACGCTTGCAACCTATATCAATTATATGGTCGATGCCTATTTGTTGTCAGAAGTTAGTTATTTCTCATTTTCAGCAAAAGTAAAACATGAAGTTTCCAAACTGCCAAAATTTTATGCCTTAGATAATGGATTAATAAAAATAGTAAGCATGAAATATTCCGAAAATACTGGGCAAATGTTTGAAAATAGCGCGTTTATTAAACTTTTTGAGAAGTACAACGAAGTAAGCTATTGGGGAGAATTAAGCTCAGAAGTCGATTTTATAGTAAATAAGATGGCCCTCAATGTGACCTCGACAGATACCATACCGGAAAGAGAATTTAAAGGTCTGGAAGAATTCAAAAAAAAATACAATGGCTTTGCATCGATAATAATTTCGAAATCATTAAAAAAAGAGGGCATTATTCCAATAAAAGATTTTCTCAACAAGGAACTCTCTTATTAGCCTATATCTTACTAATCTTATTTTTACCCGCTAGAAAGTATATCTTTTAAAATATCACTGTTTACACAAAGTAGATCAAAAAGGATATACTTTCTAATTAGTTCTTTTCAAGAAGCCACTTCCACACAGGAATTATCCTAATTTTTTTACCGTCAATTATTCTTTCTTCTTCCTGCTCTTCAGTTAAAAGAATTCCTTCTTTTAATTTATGTTCTTTCATAACTTCCAGTAATCCATTAATTTCTCTTTTTTCATTTTCATCATTCAATTTTTTTGTAACCTGTAATGCTGATGTAATCCTATTCTTCCGAACTATTAAAAAATCACACTCATAATTTTTTCTAAAATAATAAATTTGCTCATTTCTTCTTCGAAGTTCAATAAAAACTAAATTTTCTAATAGTTTTCCAAAATCATCTGAAAACTTAAAACTAACGGTATTCAATAATCCATTATCTATGCAATATATCTTTTTAATGGAACCAAGCTGTTTTGCTAAAGAATATTCATATTTTAAATTTTGAAAAAATAAATAAGCTTCTTCAAAATGAGATAAATATTCTATAACTGTATTTTTACTTATTTTAAATCCAATTGAATTTAATTTGTTTGCTAGTTTATTATAAGACATTTCTTTTGAAACTGATTCAAATAGCAAGTTAGCAAGAGCCTTTAGCTTATTCACATCCTCTATTCTGTATCTTTCAATTATGTCTTTGAATATCATTGTATCATAATAACTTTGAAGAATATTCTCTTTTTTTAAATCTTGAGAAATAATCGCAGGATATCCGCCATTAATAACGAATGAAGAAAATAATTTTTTAATTTCAATTTTACTCTTGCTATAAGAAACTGTTTTTAAATCATAATTTATATTTCTCCAGTTAAGTATCTCCTTAAAACTCAAAGGAAAAATTTCATAGTTTAGAACTCTCCCCCCTAATTGAGTGGATATCTCTCTGCTTAATAATTTTGAACTTGAGCCAGTTAAAATTATCTGAATATCTTTCCTTACATCATGAATTGTCCTTGCCCAAGAATCCCAATTTTTTACTGTTTGAATTTCATCAAAAAACAGATACATTTTCTGTTTTTTGTCTATTTGAGATAATTCAAAAAATGCTTCAAGCAATTTATCCAAATCTTTTGATTCTGCTCCTAAAAGCTTGTTATCCTCAAAATTAATATAAAGAATATTTTGTCTTGATGTTCCTTCACTAAATAGTTGATTTATTAATTGAAAGCAAAAATAAGTTTTTCCGGCTCTTCTTGGACCTGTAATTGTAATAATGAAATCTGTGTTTACATTTACCTCAACCTCTCTATCGAGAGCCTTTGGAATATCAAATTCCTTCCAAAAGGTTATTACTTGTTTGTAATCCATATTATCTATTGAACAAATTTAGTATAATTTGTATTTTAGATAATACAATTTAGTATTTAAATGTTTCTAGGCAATTGATAGTAACTTATAAGTAGTAAATAAGCAAAAGGTTTAAATAGTACTTATGCTTGTATAAACTATAGTAAAAAGAAGAAGAGATATCTCCTTTGTTGATAGACAAGGTACTGTAGTTCATCCTAGTAGAAAGGACTATAATGCAAGGAGATCTCCAAAGGTTGGTAAAGCATCAAAAGAAGATGGTCTAACCACGCTTCAACGTGATGGACATATTGAGCAAAATTATACTGGTGAAGCGTATGCTCTTTTTGATAGTCCTGAAACCATTGATCCTGAAGATTTACGCCCGGAGTCTTCTGATTTGGTTCTTAAGCTTGCTAGAGGAGAAGAAAACTTCCTGAATAATATTAAGGCAGATAATGGACTAAGGAAAATTGTAAGAGCGGCTAGGGCTCAAATTATATATTCTCAAAGCGACCCTAGGAGTCAAGAAGAAAGACAAAGAGAATCTAAGGAAGCTAGGAGGAGAGTATTTGACTATGGTCTTTATGCGAATTATGGTAGAAGCAACGAAGAAGCAGCTGATGAATTAGCTCAAGTCATGAATTATGTTCATGGAATTTTCGTTCCTAGAAACGAGCCATTTAGAGCCACGATATTATATCGAAATGATCGCGGCAAATATGTTTCTAGAGAATAAGCCAAAGTAATAGAAGTATGTATCAAAATAAGCAGCTCGTTAAAAAAGGTTACTAAATGGATACATTTGTTTACACGAGAATCACAAAAGCACCGATAAAGAATAACGCAACAATAATCGCCAGCGCAGTCCACACAATTCTCGATCCAAAGAGAATATGCGCTCCATCTAAACTAGAGATAGGAATAATATTCGCCAGCGAATAGTAGACCGCAAGCTTTGCCAAATACTCGAAATCACTCACGTAAGCGATAACAGACAAAATCAACAAACCAATAATCCCTGCTGCACCAATCAACCCGTTGTGCCAATCAGTCATCGCAGTATAACTATAGATTCCAAACCGTCGTGCAGCCCTACGTCGAAGCGCCCTCGTCTCATAAGTCAAAACAGGCATAACCTTAAAAATCCCTAAACTAAACACCGAGAAGAATAAAGGCAAGATCGCACCCAGAGGCACCGGTTCTTTAAGGTGATGATGTTCCTTAAGTCCGAAACGAGAAACCATCCAGATACTATGTTCAACACGCGCATCGAAAAAGTACGCTGCCAACTCCTTCGATACAACGTGAACCAAGACAATAATCATTGAAAAAAGCAAAATCTGCAGGAGAGGAGAAAACAGAAGCTCAGCAAAGTACGAAAAACCTGCCACTAAAAAAACAACAAGAACCGCAATAAGAACATGCGGTAATTCTTCACGCCCCATACACAACCCTCAGCAATACACTTATATAAACATTATGCCACGCGATAAAAATAAAAAACAAGCATAAAATATAAATACTCACTCATATTCAAATCACGATGTTACGGATAAAAAAAATAACAGAAGTTCTCGGTAAAAACGTCTTCACGTCTGAGGGAGACTACTTTGGCCAGGTCGAAGAGGTAAATCTTGCCGACAACAAAATTGACGGCTGGAAAATCAAGGTAGGCTCAGGCTTCCTATCAGTATTTGGAGGCGCGCGCGGCGTGATCATCCCCCACCAATTTGTCAAAGCAATCGGCGATGTATTAATCATCAACAAAACATCCCTCCCTGCACGCGAAGAACCTCAATCAGCGCTTCTTACCGAGGCAGAGGAATTTTCCTAAACCTATAGTATAGGACGCAATTAATTGAACAAGATTTACATAGTACTTTTACTAATAATTATTATGATAAAAAAGAGCCTACCCTGCTGTTGTAATAAGAAAAATATCGAACGGAAGCAGAAGCAAGTAAGTAGAAAAAACGAAACAGAAACTTTAAATAACAAACTCTCCTCTCACACACATGCCCAATCATGGCTTTTCATACGGAGGTGCAACAATCCTGTCTCATCCAGTTTTCGTCGAGGCAATCCTCCCATTTCTCCTTGTCTTCACAATAGTCTTTGCAATCCTTCAGAAATCAAAAATCCTCGGTGAAGGCAAAAAACAAATCGACGCAATTGTCGCACTCGTCATTGGCCTTCTCGTAATCTCCTTCGGAAATGCGGTCGGAATCATCATCCAACTAATACCCTTCCTTGCCGTTTCCCTTGTAGTCATCCTCGTTCTAATAATTCTACTCGGTTCAGTTATCAAAGAAGGTGAGTTTTACGAAAAGTTCCCCAAAGCACTAAGAGTAATACTAACAATCGCCATAGTCATCGCAGTCGTAATTGCAACCCTTGTTGTCACCGGTGGTTGGGATTTTCTCTATGAATTTATCTTTATCAAAGCTGGCGGATCCTCACAAGGAATCTTAATCAATGGCCTCTTTCTCCTCGTAATCGCTGGTGCAATCATCACAGTCTTAATAGGCAGCAGTAAAGGCTCGAGTCAAACAACGAAACATATTTAAAGAAACTTTTATTGAGTACTCTATGCCAATAGCATTCGGAGGACTTGACAGCATACTTGCTCAATGGGAATATTATGGCGTGTTTGATTTTCTCCTTCCGTTCCTTTTAGTATTCTCAATAGTCTACGCAGTCCTTAGCGGCACAAAATGGTTCGGCGACAACAAGGGAGTAGAGATCGTGATCGCACTTGTCATTGGTCTCCTCTCTCTAAGATGGCGTTTCTTTTTAAGCGACTTCCTCTCTGAATTATTTCCTCGCCTCGGTATAGGTCTCGCCCTCCTTCTCACAGTCTTTATTCTCGTAGGAATGTTCATTGCCCATGATGAAACCCGCTACTGGGGCTGGGGACTCGCTGGACTCGCAGGCGCAGTAGCTATTGTTGTCCTCTATCAAACATTCAGCAGCCTCGGTTACTTCCATTCAGGCTTCACTGCAGATAACGCAGGTCTTATCGTCCTTTCAATAATCCTTGTTGGCATCATAATTGCCATCGGCGCAAGCGGCAGTGGTGATAAAAGAAATGGTCGACAAGGAAATGATAGAGGGGCCATCGCCTGGCTTCCTGCAAGAGGATTTAAACAAAACTAAAACCATGCCAGTCGATCTCAGCGCGTTTGCCCATATTGTTCCAGTATTTGCATTCCTCTTAGTATTTATTGTTGCCGCAGCAATCCTCAGCACACGTGAGATTCTAGGAAAATCAAAATGGATCGCAGTCTTCGTTGCCTTTTTCATAGCCAGCATATTCATCGCAACAATCAACGCCCGCGTCTACGTAGAAACTATCACACCCTGGTTCGCAGCAATGATGATCTCGCTCTTTTTTGTCCTTATAATCACCGGTCTCGTTAGCAAATCAACAGACGCCTTTCACAAACCGCTCGGCATTATATTCATCATTATCATGGGCATAATCTTTATTACCTCAGGCTTTATTGTATTCTCAAACGTTATCATTCCTTATCTCCCCGGTCCAGGCTATGGGCTAGGTGCGCGTCCCGAAACCCTCTACTTCTTCGACTGGGTCTACTCTCCTCCAGTACTCGGAACCCTCATTCTCATCATTGCCTCAGCGATCGTTACCTGGATTCTTGTCAAAGCAAAATAAGCAAAGGTGATTATCTTAGTGTCCGATTAGAGAGGTGCGGTCCACTTAGTTTATTTACCACCTTGAGAAATGCCTAAGATTCCACCAACAATCGCCAATAAGTCACCACCATTAAGAAGGCCTATAATCAATGCAACTATCCCGCCTTTTTCTGTAGTTACCGTGTCTTTCATCAGGCCAGATGCCCAGAATTTAATAATAGAAGAGACTAATAGTAAAATAAAAACTATAGAAAAAATCACTACTCCGATAGTTGTGTTACCCCCAGCATTTTTCATAAATAGACCCCATATAGCCAATCCAAGAAATACTAAAGAAATTATTAGAGTGACGATAGCACTAATTAACAAAAATATTGAACCAACTTTTGATTCCATAGAAACCTGAATGAGTGCTTATTTAAAAAGTTTTGCAAATTCATGCTGTGTTGCATGATTCGAGTATACTCCTACGATAACAAGTTAATTCGCCTCGCTCATAGTTCTAACTTTTGCTGAAAAAAAGCGGGCTGGAATATATAGAAAGTTTTGAAATTTGCTTTCAAGTTCAAACAATCTTAACAACCGACTTCCATTGCTTTTTATTACACTATTTTTAATTCCGTAAAGTTTCCCATAATACTTTATGTTTTCTGCGAGGGTTAATTCATCATAGAGCATATTCTCTTGACTAGAAAAGCCGATATTATTCTTTAATAGATTTTGGGAATTAGTGCAATTCCGCACTAAACTACCCTCCTTACGATACATATATCAAT
>CAZBTP010000010.1:0-36219 GCA_964494915.1 Candidatus Woesearchaeota archaeon | reverse complement strand
ACATAAGAAACATTATACTCTTTAGCTAGTATAATAAGTCACTAGCCCGCACATTGGAAAAATGTCCGACATATTTATAAAATGCTACTACGAAAAGGGTAGTATAATACATTTTGTTTTATAGGAATGAATGAGTTATATAGCCTAAATCCTCTTTCTCTATTGTATCCGCTCCACTAAAAGCCCCAAATAGAGTTTGTGCTTCTATCATTTTAGCATATGCTATAAAATGGTATGCAAATGGATTCTCAGTTAATTCCCTACCTTTAAGGAATGAGTCTATATCCGAGCCTACTTGTTTGAGCTCTTTTAATGATCTAGACATATAAATTCTCTTAGCATAATCTTCAGCTGTTCTAAAATCCTCTGAATTTGTAAATGAAGGCCTTAGTTTTTCAATTAGTTCTGAAGAATTATAGCCAACCCTAAATCCTTCATTTATCAGTTCCAAGTCCTTTTGTGTTGTTTTTGCCATTTTCTTATGGCTATTTCATCCTACTTATACTTTTGTTGTAAAAAAGTAACTACAAAACAGAAAGTCTTAAAAATCCCAATTCTGTATATATGTATGCAAGAAATAGTAGAAATTTTAGAAGAAATAGGTTTAAGTGAAAAAGAAGTTATTGTTTATAGAGCATTATTGCAGTTAGGAGAAGAAACAGCCTCAAGAATTAGTGAGATTGCAGATTTAAACAGAGTCACAACATACACATTGTTAAAATCACTTAAAGAAAAAGGATTCTGCGCGGTCTTTGATAAAAATAATATACAGTTTTTTAGACCTATCAAACCTGAAAACATTCTTTCCTTGCTTGAAGATAAACGGAACAAAGTTAAGTCAATAATTCCTATTTTAAAAAAAGAGGAAAAGAACATTGAAACAAAACTAGAAATAAGCTTATTTGAGGGAAAGAAAGGAATCACAACAATGTTTGATATTATTCTTAAGGATGCAGAGCGAAAGAAAGAAGTTTTCGCATACGGTAATTTAACTATAGCTGAAAAAACAATAGAATATCAATCTCTACATTGGAGAAAAACACGTTTAGATAAAAAAATAGAGATTAAGGCTTTAGTTGACAACTCAAAAAGTTTCAAAGAACAAAAACAGTGGAAAGAGTTAACTGAAATAAGGACAAATAAAGATTTAGGTCAAATTAATAGTTATGTTCTAATAAGTGAGAATTTAACAGCTTATTTAACCTTGAAAGGAGAATTATCAGGCATATTAATCAAAAATAAAGAAATCGCAGAAAAAGAATTATTTAATTTTAATACGTTATGGAAAATAGCCAAATCCTAATATAGTGCTACAAAAAGGGCAACATATTTATAAGATGGTATTCAAAAAGAGTACCTTCTTAATAATCTTTTGATGGAATAAGTTGAGTCATGATGGGTATACAAGCCATTAAGATTGTTGTAGGAAGTGTAATGGGATTTTTAGTGAACCTTTAGGATTGTGTGGTGGTGTTTTACCAACCAATAAGATTGTATTCCCATTTTTCGATAAACACAAATACACAAAAAGAGAAAAAAACAAAAACTTTATATACTATGGGTATTCTATAGAATAATGATAACAACAATTCAACTTAATGAGAATGTAAAAAATTCTTTGGATAGAATGAAAGAAAGAGGGAAGGAAACTTATGAGGAAGTTATAGTCAAAATGATGAAACAAATTGAAGAGCAAAAAAGAAGACACATTGATTTGATGATAGAGGGGGCTAAAGAGACAGCAGAAGAAAGTTTAAAAATAACAAAAGAGTTTGAAGCTATCGACGAAGATTTTGACTGGGAATGGAAAGGTGGAGATTAAAAGGGGAGATATTGTTCTTGTCGATTTTGAGCCAGTTAAAGGCAGCGAACAAGGTGGAATTAGACCTGCATTAGTTGTGCAGAATAATATTTATAATAAGTATTCTCCAACGACAATTGTCGCCCCAATAACATCTAAATTTTATAAAAAAGAATATCCAACGAATGTCTTTTTATTTAAAACAGATTCAAATTTAGATAGAGATTCTACTATTTTGTTAAATCAAATAAAAACAATTGATAAACTAAGGATAAGAAAAAAGATTTTAGTTCTATCTGAAGAAATTATGAATAAAGTTAATTTAGCAATTAGTATTAGTTTAGGACTGAATTAAGCCCCCAAAGTTATTCGTTTTAATATAGATGACATATTGTCCAACATCTTTATAAGATAGTAAAAGGAAGTGTTACGGTTATAATTTACTATCTTAAAAGATAATGAAGCAAGGCCATTCTTACATATAAGCCATTTTCTGCCTGTCTAAAGTAAGCAATTCTCTTATCCTTTGCTTCTGTTTCTAATGATAAGCTAATCTCTTCAACATGAGGCAACGGATGTAAAATTCTTGAATCTTTTCTTACCAACTTGAGATTATCCTCATTAATGACATACTTTCCCTTGGCTAAATCATAATCAGAAGCATTCATTCTTTCTTTTTGAACTCTTGTCATGTAAACAACATCCATCAGTGGAAGAATACTTGCTAAGTCTTCCTCTTCTCTATAGTTAAGTGTATTTTCTTTCAAATATGATTTTATATCTTCGCTGATTTTAAGAGGGGGTGGAGAAACTAATGTCAAATTAATATCGTTGAACTTTGTACATATATATGCTAGGGATCTTACCGTTCTACCATGTGCTAGATCACCTACTAAGGCTATTTTCAATCCATCGACTCTACCAAATTCTTTCCAGATAGTGTAGACATCTAATAAAGATTGTGTTGGATGCTGTCCGCTTCCATCTCCGGCATTGATTAAAGGTATAGAAACGAGAGGAGCAACCCTTTCTGTTGACTGTTCATCTTTATGTCTTAGAACAATGATATCGCAGTAAGGGGAAACTACTCTGACTGTATCTTCTAAACTTTCTCCCTTAACTGCTGAGGAGAACTCTCCGGCATTTTCAGTTCCAATTATCTTGCCTCCCAATTTTAACATAGCCGACTCAAAGCTCATCCTTGTTCTTGTGCTAGGTTCATAAAAAAGGGTACACATTATCTTACCCTGTAAGGAATTAGAATACTTTTCTGGTTGCGAACGAACAGTTTCAGCACTGACGAATAAACTATCTAAAATATCGCGGGAAAACTGTTGTGATCTTACCAGATTTGGTAATTTATCCATAAAATATAAAATAAGAGAGGTCTTTTAATCATTTGTATTATATACTCTACTAACTGTAACACTTTATTGGTCTATATTTATAAGATAGTATTCAAAATGAGTACCTTATTAAGTGTAATCAATAATATAAATTAAAATAAGTTATTGTTTCTTAGTATAGTGGCCAAAAAAGGACAGTATATTTATAATATGTTACCCCTTGAATTTATATAAACCGATTGAAGAAGAACAAACTTAAATGAGATCAACAACACTAGCAAAAATAGAAAGAAAGGTTAGAAGGGCGATGGTTTTACTCCCTCCTCGATTTGTTGTTTCAACATACTCAAGTAAAAGATTAAGATTCCTTGAAAAATTAAACAAAGATGTTCCAGAAGAAAGCTATTTACCCCCGAAAGAATTTTCTAGAGTTTTATGGGGAATTAGATTTAGATCCCCTATTATGAATGCAGCCGGCATGTTCAAGAATGGAGAATCTTATGAGGTTGTTGCGAAACAAGGAGCTGCTGCTTATTTGGGCGGAACAGGAACTTGGAATGCAAGAAAAGGCAACGAAAAAGAAGGTATCTATTTACCCTTCGCCCCTTACCCACGTTCACGTGCTGCTTCTAATTGGTTAGGCCTTCCAAATGATGGTGATGAAGTTAATTCAAAAAGAGCTGCAAGTTTAAGAAGAGTTTCAGACTGCCCTATTGGATGGAGTATCATAGGATCACCGGATTTACAAGGACAAGATCAATTGGAACATCTTGTAAACGGTATGATGTTATACGAAAGAGCAGGAGTTGACTTTATAGAAATAAATGAAAGTTGCCCAAATACTCCGTATAGGAAACCTCAAGACGACAACTTAGCGAAAAGATTATATTATATTAACGATAATTTTCTAGATCAAAGACAGAGAAGAATTCCAGTAATCGTTAAATTTTCTAATGACACAGAAGTTCAACAAGTTCCAACGCTCCTAGATTTACTTTTTACATTAGGATATGATGGAGTTAACTTCGGTAATACTTCAACAGCTTATGAAAGAAGAAGAAATGGAATTGCTGAAAGTGAAAAGAAACTTTATGATTTCTTTACAAGAACTTTCGGTGGAGGAGTAAGTGGCAGACCTCTGAAAGAATCATCTTTAGAATTAGCAAGTCGTGCAGTAGAATATGCTCAATCAGGATCTCCATCACAAGAATTTCATGTGTTAAGAACCGGAGGAATAGAATCATTAAAGGACATCAAAGATTCGGAGCAAGCGGGAATTTCTTTAAATCACTGGTTTACTGGATACTTTGAAAATTTTTCCTTATATGGACATGGCGTCTATAGGAATGTATTAGAAAGTTAGTATACTCTTCTCAAGAGGCATGCCGTACCCTAAGAAAGAACACTTTTTAAATCATAACACTCATAGTCTAATAAACAACTAACTTTATAAATCAACAAAAAAGTACGTTCTAAATATATGGTGCACACAAGAGTCTATAACGCACATACATCAGAAGAATCACCGCTAATCATAGGTCTTCCCGGTTTTGTTCATAGAGAAGAAACAACGCGCATTGATCAATTCCTTACTAAAATAGCAAATTATGGCATCCATGGCGCACGCATTACCTATTCTCAGATAGAAGTAAAAGACAATGGAAAAACAATATCCTGCGCATTTAAGCTAGAGAATTATGCGCAAGATCTTCAAAACGCTATAGAGGCACTACCAAAACAACTCAATATAGATAAAAGAAGAATCGGTCTTATAGCTTCGAGTATTGGTGCACTAATCTTCGCGTACTATCAAAATCAAAAAAAACAAGATTCCCCTACACCTTGTTGTATAATATCCCTCTCTCCCTTTTTAGGTTGGCCATACTTAGCAAACAAACAAAAAAAAGAAGAAGTAGGAGCCAATTCGCAAGACATTCTAATCCCAAACCCATTCGATCACCTCAACGGAGTTCGGCGCTTCATTCCCAAAGAGTATTTCTCACACGTTATTAATACTGATGGTCTCATGTTCCTCGGTACATATAAACAAGACAGTGTGCCTGCTCTTACGATCCTCGGAAAAAAAGATGAAATATCCTCTCCGGAGGCCATGCGTAACTATCATAGAATTCTTAGCAGCTCTCTAGAAGATCTTCTTGAATATGACACAGGACACGACGTTCCAGCTTTGCTTTGGGAAAAAGAAGCACTCGAGTTCCTAACTAAAACCCTTAAAAAAACATATCAGACATTCCAAGAACTTCAAGCATTCCTCGAGGAGACAGAACGACAATGACAAGAATACTAACAGGAATAGGTCAACTAATAGGAACTCTCTGGGACGTAGAACCAAAAGAAGCGGGAGAGTCTCTTGAAGAGAAAATAAATAATGCCATCGCAGGAGAAAGAGAAAAAATAAAACCTTCGAAAGAAGATATAGAGATTTTTAGCTGGGTTACTGGAGATAACAATCCGATACATAGAATACAAAAAAGAGCAAGAAAAATGGGGTTCGATGACATCCCGCTCATGGGAGCCCACATCGCAGCCTACGGAGAGCAATTTATATTAGGGGTAGTAGAACACATGCGAAAATACTGGGGAGCAGACATAAAAATAATAGGCCAAGAAAACAGATTCCAAAATGCCCTCTATCCAAACGAAAGAACACTCTGGCAAGTAAGCGGATATAAAAAGAAAGATGAAGAGATAGAACTAGAAGTTATAGGAAGAGTTAAAGACAGAGAAATAATAGCAATAACATCTAGGCTAGGAAAAACAACGCATTTAATGCCTCAGATAGCAGGTCCAATATACTCTGAAAGATATCTCGTAGAAAAAGAACATTTAGATGAATTCTACAACTCCGTCGGCGGAACAAACGAAGGAAGATTTCCCAACATGCTCACCGCGGCGTTCGTCCCCTCAACGCTCCTCGAACTTCTCAAGAGAAAAACGCAAACAGTCGAGGGCAAAAACGTAATAATGAACTTTCTATTCTTAAACGAAGCTAAACCAGGAAAAATACAAGTTGACATATTCCCAACAACAAAACCAGAGCCCCGCGAAAGAAAAGACGAAAAAGGAAACCTAATTACAGACAAAAATACAAACGAACCAATAATAGACTACATGTATAGATTCAGAACAGTAGTAAGTCAAGATACAAAGCCAATAACATATGGAAGAATAGTAAGCACGGCACCATACGAAATAGATCTTTCAATCTAAGTCACAACCCGCATATCAACCCGCCAACGAAACATCCTCACCCCAATATCCCCCGCCTTCACAACCTTCAAAATTCGAACCTTCCTCTTTGCCTTCATAACCTCCAGCTCAATCAAATCACGCAGAGTATCTTTCTCATTCTCCTTACAAAACCCATAGTAGTGAATTATCCCGCCGCGCTTTATCTTTTTAAAAGCAACATCCAAGAACGAATCGTGTAAGTGCGGTCGTGCCATCACTATCCGATCAAATCTCTCTCGTAACAAAGGCACTTTTTTCCTCACATCTCCTCGAACAATAACAACTCGATCATCAACTTTATTCCTTTTCACATTCTCAAGCGCATATCTTGTGCACTCCTTACCAAGTTCAACAGAAACAACATGAGCAGCCCTACTATGTTTTGCAATAACGATTGCATACGGTGCAACACCGCCAAACATCACCAAAACATTCTCCCTTTTCCGAACAAGTTTAGCAATCGTCAATCGTTCAGCAGCAAGTCGCGGAGAAAAATAACAGCGATCGACATGGAATCGAAACACACAACCATTCTCCCGATAGAGCGCCTCTTTTGTCCTAACGCCTAAAACATGCCGCGTCATCGGTATCCGCAACCGTCCTTTAATCTTCCCTATCTTCTCCAACACAGTCCGCACATTCCGATGCGCTCGCAAAAAGTCCTTGGCAAATCTTTTCTTATCCCTCAATAATGTACCTCGTTTAAACTTCACGATACCAATATTCCCAACAATATCATAAGGTGCCATAGACAATAAAACAAAACGGTCTTTAAAAACATAACAGGTTTACGCCATGGAGCTTTCTAAATTGAAACGAGAACAAATATATTGATGAATCTCTCTCAGCTTAAAATCAGGCCTCTCGAGCACACAAGGCTGATAGCCATTCTTCCTCGCTTTTTGAATTACTGCGTTCAAATCAGATTCAGGTATAGCAAAGAGCCTCTCAATATCATACGCCAGTTGAAGAAGATCCATCTCGTTCATCTTAAGATCAGAAATGATACGCTTTTCTAGAGAGAGCTCCAGAGGATCATCAATCCCAAGATTAGAAGCTACTGCATCAATCAGCTCAAGCCGCACCTGCTTTCTAGTATAATAACTCACCATAGCAATAGTATTTTGTAAGAAGGCCACAATTTATATTTTTCGGTTGCCCAAAAAGGTTTATATACACAATTCCCCTACAAATAAAAAGGTGAATAAAAATGGCTAAACTTCTCGGCTATGTACTCACACTGCTTGGGATAATAGGAATTGCAGCAGGCAATATCCCTCAACTCAGGAGCAACATCCCCCTTCCTTCTCAGGTCAATGACGCAATGCTCCTCATCGGCTCTGCAGCGCTCGTCATCATAGGCCTCTTCTTTATCCTCAAAGGCGGCGGCAGAGGTAAAAAACTCTCAGAAGTCCCTATCTTTCAAGGAAAAAACGTCGTAGGCTTCCGTCGTTTAGGAAAGCGATAAATATTATTGGTGACCGGTAAGATGTTTTACAAACGCCCATAAGATTCTTACAAAAACAGCAACAACAGCAAAATAAATCGCGATGATCAGCATCCCCTCAAGACCGTAAAAATGTTCCCTGTATAACTGCCAAGCTGCAAGAGCGCTAATAACAAATCCGATAACAAAGGCATGCCCTCTTCGCGATATAGAACGAGAGAGAACATAAAAAGAAATAACAAAGAGGATCACACCAACTGCCACAGCCAACACTTCAGGATTTTCCAAAGACAAATACTCAAAAGCCATTATCGAAGTCCTTCGTCCACTCCCTGAACGGTTTCCTTCAAGACTTTTTGATGTAGTTTCTGTTCTTGTTCCGCACCGGTTTTTTTCTCCATGCGCACTTTCCGGAGGATAATCTTAATAAAAAGCAGAATAAATACCAAAGAGATTATAAAAACAGCAAGTGAAACCCATCTCCATACTCCTTCCCCGTAGAAAATCGTCTTAAAAACGAGATCAGACAATCGCCGATAAATACCTACCTGCGCAAGAATAACATTTAACGCAATTGCAAAGACATAACTAACTCCCTTGCTAAAAGCAGAATAAGTAACAAAAACGTCAAAAAAGATAAGGAGAATAATGAGCCAAAGATAGACCAAAATAAACAACGAAGCAGAAAAATCATAGGGCTGCCCAAATAAAAAAACAAACACAAAACTAAATCTTCGTAAGAAAGTATCCACCTCAGAAATATATTTATTCTTTAACAACAAATTTTTCCATTCTTGAGCAAGATATTCCCATTTATCCTCCTCTGTAAAATCTTGAACTTTTTGCACCCCCTGCACAACACTATCGTCCTCAAGATTGTCAAATCCTTGCGGAAGAGCATCCTGCGCAGAAGATCTTATAATAATTAAAAAAAGAGCAACAAAGAACAACAAAAATATTCTTCTCTTCATAAGAAGATGAACCAACTAAACTTTAAAAAGATACCTCTTCACAAATCACCTAGCAGCAGACTCTTTGCCAATCTCCTTCAAAGTCCTTAAACCTTCCTTCGCACTGACACGCCCAGTTGCAGCATTAATCATGATAGTCCTCTGACGTATCCAGTTAGTAAATCGAGACATACCCCAATTTACAGCAAAAAAAGCGAAGATGGCGCCAAAAAGCGCTGCAAAGATCGCAAAAGTCCCCAACCATGCAAATACACCAACAAGATATACCATGGAGGTATTAATAATCTTAACGTTAGCTCCAATAACAGCAATAGCAAATGCTACAATCCATCCAATCCCAGAAGAAAACGCAGAAAAGTTTTCTAACACATCACCAAAACTAACAAAGATAATCAACCAAATCATAAGGGCTGTAATTAAAAGTGCTGTTGCATTCAAATCTCCGGTAACATTAAATGTATTAAGATCGTCTGTACCAAGGAATACAAATTGCAAAACCTGAGGCCCAATCCGGTCAAGGCCAAGTTGCGAAACATTAAACCCAACACTAAGAAGAACAATGAAAAAAAGCACGCCTGCTATTACCCAAACAGCACCTTTAAGAGTCATATTATCACTTGCCATTTATGTCTTCTTTATTATTCCCCATAAAATAACTTGAGTCTATATAAATCTTTCTCAGATTCCTCAGCGTGCGACAGCGAAAACGAAAAAGGTTTATAAACTAGAAAGCACTAAAGAAAAGATGAAAGGAAGGATGCTCGTACTGCAGCTATTCTCTATTGTCATCTTTATGACACTCGTTTCAGCAGCAATTAATATTAACCTAAACTATGGCGATGTACAAACAAAAAATGCTTTAGATGAAAAGGTAAGAAACGCCATAGAAAATAGTCCTCTTGTTGCAGGCATAACCTACTATATATTCGGACTCCACAATTTAGAAAAATTAGACGCCCCGTACGGAACAGCTTCAGTTTACATAGTCTTCTTCCTGGTCTGGTTAATCTTATTTGTTACTTTCTCAGACGTACTAGTTTCATTCGGAGCTTTCTCGAATAGAGCTATTGGCTGGATAGTCGGGGGGGCAATCACTATCATCGCAGCGAATTTAAAACTAGTTCAGATAATTGCAATTTGGATGATCAATATCACTGCAGTCTTTGGTACACTCGCTGTATTCGCTGGGATTATACTAGCATTTGTCGCATTTCTAGGGGTAAACGTTGGCATGGGGCGCTTTGCAGTGTGGGCGGTAGAAAGACAGAATACAATTAGAGCAGCACGGGGCAGATCAGAAATAAGGGAGGGAATACGCCTCCAACAACAAGCAGGTGCAGAAGTAATGAGAAGCAGCAATCAAAATTGGTGGGTACCAATCCTGGTCTTAATCGTGATTATAATAGTATTAGGAATACTCATAGCAATCTTCGGATAAGAACATAAAACCTCTTAACATTAAACCGCGCTGCCTTCAGCCTATCAAGAATCTCTCTTCCTTTCTCCGTCTTCTCAAGATTTTTAATGCATTAACCCAAAAGCTTAAAAAGAAAGTTCTAGTATAATAAATTAATGGAAGAACTAATAGAAAACGCAGAAGAGTTTATAGCATCAGCAGAGGATAATATAAAAAAAGAAAGATGGAATGCCGCAGTAGCAGACTTCTTTAGAGCGATAGCGAATCTATGCGATTATCTCATCTATAAAGAAATAAAAATTATACCGAAAAACCACGCAGAAAGATTCGATCTCCTAAAAAAATATTTTATAAATATCTTTGAAAGAGTAGATAAGCTATTCGAAAAATATAGAGAATCGTACAATCTTCGTATGAAAGAAGAAGACGCACGTATGTTAAAATCTTACGTAGAGGAACTAAAAAATGCTATCAGAGAAAATAAAGAATAAGTTAAAAAAACTGTTAAAAAATAAAGAAATTGTAGATATAATAGTATTCGGATCCATACTAAAAGGAAAAGCGGTACCGAGAGATATAGACTTAGCGATCATTACAGAAAAAGATGTAAACCTCTCCATGGAAGGGTTTCATATAAGCACAATAAAACCATCCGAGTTATTTATAAACACGCCGACGCTTGCTCACACAATACTACGAGAGGGATATAGCATAAAAAACGACAAACCACTTGCGGAAGTGCTAAGATTCAAAAACAAGGTACTCTTCACCTACTCTCTCCAAGATTGTAATCCATCGAAAAAAGTAAGAATAGTAACAGTCCTACGGGGGAAGAATAAAACAAAGGGCATGGTCGAAGAAAATAATGGAACCTGGCTAGCACGTCAGGTATTTACAGTACCGAGTCAATCAGAATATATCTTTGAACAATTCTTTATAAACTTCGCTATAAAATACACAAAAAACTACGTACTAATACATTAACCAAAAATGAAAAAAAGTAATAGAAATAATAACAAATTAATTAAGAGAAAGAACCTCATACAGATACTGAAAGAACAAGGTATAACGAGAATAAAACCACAAGCACTAACAGCAATCGAAGCAATATACAAACAAAGTATAAAAGATCTCGCGGGTGAGTTAAAAGAGAAACTAATAATCAAAGGGAAGAAAACATTAGAAGAGAGTGATGTCAAAGAAATAGTTCTAAGGAATAAAACTATCAGGGCTTTCTAACATTAAACCGCTCTGCCTTCAGCCTATCAAGAATCTCTCTTCCTTTTTCAGTTTTTTCTAGATTTTTATAAAATCTTCGAGCAATTTCATATTGTGAATTAATTAAATCATTAATAGGAGGTTTCCATTTATCCCTGCTATTATTTTTAACGAATTCTGCCCATCTCTGAACCTGTTCAATATGAGATTTATCCCTTACCATCTCTTTTTAACCTCAATTCTCTTATTTTTTCTTTTATTTCTTTTATGAGACTCTCATTAATATCATCCTCATAGATTATTCTTAAATGTTTAGCGTCCTCTATATCCTTATCACTTTTTAATAATTCCTCTTTAAATGCGATATTCATCTCTATACTAGAGAACCAAATATCTAATCCTGTAAGACCAAATTTCTTTCGGGTCGCCAATTGTAAATTATCAATTTCGTCCTTAGGAAATTTTAGTTCCATCTCGGGAGGTAAAAAAGTTCCTTCTCTAACATACCTTACACTATCTCCTCTAATTAAATAATCGTAAACGTCATCTTCTTTTGAAGACTGTAGACATTCAAATCTATTTTTAACTAAATCGCTATGTAATTCCCTAAACTTATCGAAAGGAATTTTTTCAAGAATCATATCAATATCCTCGGTCGCCCTACTTCTCCCATGTGAAATAGCAACAAATCCGGAAACAACTATGTACTTAACATGTCTATCAACAACCTTGCAAAATTCTTCAGCAAATTCTTCTAATACATTCCTATCATCAACTCCTCTCTTCATCCAATAATTAAATAAACGTTATATAAATATCTAAGTTACAATTTAATAATAACTAAAACAACGTTTTCTGACCAGAAGCCTTCTTAAGCTCGTGCAGCTTCTCGAGTTGTTTCTCCACTCGCTGAGGAGAAAAATCATGCTCACGAACAAGAATCTGAGAAACAGTTTTCTCATTTAATTGAGAAAACCGAACATGCGTAGAAACAACATTCGGTTTCTTAAAAATCTCAAAGACCGCTTTCCAATCAAAAGTCAACTGATGTTCGACCTCCTGAAAGATCGTAACAGGATATTTTTTATCCTTGACAAGAACAAGCGCTTTCTTAGGACCAATACCACGAACCCCGCCAGGATTAAAATCACTCCCGACTAAAATAGCCAAACAGATCAGCTGATCAGCATTAATCCCAAGTTCATGCAACACAGACGTGTATTCAATTATCTCAGGCGAGATATACACAAATCCAGAAGCTATCTTCCGTTTTCGCGCCAAGGTTAAATTCTGTATCAATCGTTTCGCCCCAACAACAAGCGCATCATAATCCTGACTCGCAACAGCATATGCCTCTCCATCCTTGACAAGCTGCGCACACTGCATCTCTCCCTCGCCAGGAGCCTGCACAACACCAATCCCCAAAGCTTCTAATAAAAACTTACTCTCCTCAACCATATCATTCGTAAGCTTAGAGAAACCACGGCTATATTTTCCCATCGCTTCAATATCCTCTTCTTCAACAGCCCCCTCATACTTCACGCGTGCAACAGCCTTCGCTGCTGCCCTCAACTCATGCGTCTTCCCTTTCAATTGATGATACTCGCCATCAAAAACATACACCAAACGAATCCCTTCTGACAGCAAAGAAATATTCCGATAAAACAACCCTGACAAATGTGAGGTAACTCTTCTCCGAGAATCAAGCAATGGTGTTCCATCAGGCTGTCGAATCGAACTGAGAAACTGATAAAGTGCATTATAGGCGTCAACAGCGATCACCTTCCCCTTGAGTTCTGAAAAGGATACATCCTTCCGAGGAACAATATCCCCTATCTGTAACCCCATAAAAACAAAAAGACCCAACCCCTAATAAACCTTCTTCTCAGGACCACGCCCGCCAACACAGTACGCACAAAGATCCTCACGTCTCATCCCAGATTGCTCAAACGCAGCGAACATTCCATCTAAAGAAATATAGTGGACTGTCGCCCCAACCTTCTTATTAAGTTCCTCTTCACTCAAATTTCTCATCTTCTCACGAACAACAAAATTATCGTGCGGCGGCATATCAACGCCATAGAGACATCCGCGAGGAACCCCTTTTTCATCAACGACCCCAATCCGTGGTGTATAGAGAACATAGTAAACCTTTTGTACGCCAGCCTCCTGATACAATAAATCCAAGGCATGCTGAATATTGTTCGCCCTCACCATACTATCATCAATCAGAACAACAACCTTTCCTCGAAGCGCCTCTCGCATATCAGGCGCCAAATGCAAATTCTCCTGAATCGAAACAGCACGCTCTTCTAGCGTCGATCCCTGAAACGAACGTTCAGCTCTCATCTTATAAAACACACCATCAAAAAAAGGAATCCCGCTCTCGTCAGCATAAGCACGCGCTGCAGGTTCAGGACACTCGGGAAGATAAACAACAAAATGTGCATCAGATGGTATAAATTCTTTAGCCAGGATACGCCCTAAACGTTCTCGATGAATGCGAACATTAATACCATCAAGTGTAGATTGTGGTCCTGCAAGATACTGGAATTCAAACATACAATGACAACGTTCAGGAGATACAATACTCTTCTGTGTATAAGCGCCTTCCTCCAACCCAATGTAATGTGCGCTACCAGGAACAATATCTCCAAGCGGATCTGCGCCATTAGCAATGAGTGCCATATTCTCTGATGCAGCACAATGTCTCCCATCCTTCAACCCAAGCACAGCAGGACGATTTCCTGTTACATCACGAAATACAACCACCCCATGTTGATCCGCGACAGCAGCGCTATACGCACATCGAATGTTTTTAAGAGTATCTTCAATACCACGATGCAAATAATAATCCAATAACTGAGGACTATCGCATCTCGTCGTATCAAAAGAAGGATGCGAGACTTGTCCATTATGTACAATAGCCGCAGTACAATCCTGAAGAATAAGATGGTTTCTTTTAAACTGATAAGTCCCTCCAACAACATGGGGATGTGCATCATCCAAAATCTGCCGAGGATCTTTCTTTCCGGTTGTAGCGTAGCGTACATGCCCTAACCAAAGACGATAGGTATGCGGAGAAAAAACACGAGAAAGATTCTTTAGACTAAATCGGTCAACAATGCCAAGCCACTTTACAACATCAATCCTGCCATCATCACGCACGCCAGCAATACCTGCTGTCTCTCTCCCACGGTGTTGCAATGATTTCAAAAAAGAATATGCATCATGCAAGCTAGAAGCAACACACCATCCACAATGATCCTGTATCACCTCATCCATAATCGTAAACAACCAAACAGAAAATACGGTTTAAATACATTTATATCCTGCCCAGTGAAGCTATTTCTGCATTGATTCCTTCCCCAACTGTCCCAGCTATAGTTTTACTGCGGTTATATCATCAAATCCTATTGTTTCAAACTTCATATGATATCTGACTTTGTGCCCTTTGCATATTTTCTTGAATGTTTCAACATACTCATTTTGTAAAAACAAATCTTTTCTATATTTTATACAGAATAGATCATTATCCACTTAAGTATGAGATTTATATCGTTTTAATTGTTACCTAATGCTTTATCCCTGGGGCAAGACCTTGAGGGATTAAGGAGAATAAAGAACGCGCTCGTCGAAGAAAACTTTCAATATCAAGAGAACCAGCTCGTTCAGCCAATGACCTAGCAAGAGCATATCGCAGCCAACGAACGTCATCATGAAAAAGAAAACCACATCCTTTTCTCCCATAAGAGTCACAGAATGTATACCCTCGTTCAATCTCAGGAACAAAAAATGCAAATCTCTCTATGGTACCATAATGCTGTCTCAAGAGTGTAAGAAAAAATTCGTGATTTTCAGGATCACGCTTTCGAACGTGGTTCATAACAGCCTCGCTTCCACTCTCTGCAATAACAAAGCCATAGGGAAGAATCTTCCGAAACAGTTTAAATTGAACAAGACTCTTCGGAAGAGAAACAATATACCCCTCAGCACAAAACTCCTCGTCAATTCTCTCACGCATATCCATTATACAACACGAAAAACCCCTTGTATATAGAAAACCCAACACCTTATAAATCTCTCTCTCTTTAAAAAAGAATGAAAGGGTATATCCTCTATCCCACGTATGAAACAAGAGACAACAAAACAATCATTCAGTTCTTTGGCAGACTCGAGAACAATCAATCCTTTGTTACGCGAACAACAACCAAGCCCTATTTTTTCATAAAAAAGAAAGATGAAAAACACATTCGCGAAGATATAAAAGAGGCAACAAGCGAACACACGACATTCAAAACATTCGACGGAGATGAAGCACAAAAACTCTCCTTTGAAAACACCGCCGAGTTAAACGAAGCCTATAAAAAAATACACAGAAAAGTACCAACGTTCGAAGCAGACGTCAAACCGCACATAAGGTTTATGATCGACCACGACATCGTAACAACAATCAACATCGAAGGTGATTATGAATCCTCAAACAAAATAGATCGTATCTACCACGAGCCTAAAATCTCGCCAACAGAATTCAAACCTAGACTAAAAATCCTCTCAATCGACATAGAATCAGACAAGAAATCAGGTAAATTATTCTGCATCGGTCTGTACACGGAAGATTACAAAAAAAACTTTATGGTAACGTCTCACCAGTTAGAGAGCACTGTCTCTTGTAAAACAGAAGAAGCGTGTCTCGAGAAATTTAAAGAAGAAATCATAAAACTCGATCCGGATATAATCACTGGCTGGAACGTTATTGACTTTGATCTCGTATACCTCCGCGAATTGTTTAAAAAACACAAAATAAGATTCGATCTCGGGAAAACAGATGACGAAACGCGATTACGTATAGAAGACAACTTTTTCCGTTCATCATCGTGTGATGTCCCAGGCAGACAAGTCCTCGATGCGCTAAATCTCATCCGCGATCCATTTATTAAAGAAGCACCATCCATAAAACACGCTCAATTTGACTCCCTCGGATTAGAAGATGTCGCACAGGCATTACTCAAGAGAGGAAAACTTATCAAAGGAAAATCACGCCATGATGAAATAGAACAGCTCTATAAAGAAAACACAGCAAAAACCCACCAAAAACTTGTTGATTACAATCTCAATGATGCAGAACTTGTCTATGATATTCTAAAAGAAACAAAAATAATCGAACTCGCGATTGAACGCACACAACTCACCGGTCTTCCTCTCGATCGCTTAACCTCTTCAATTGCTGCCTTTGATTCTCTCTACATCAGAGAGGCACGGAAACACAACCTCGTCTCACCAACAACAATCTACCATCAAAAAGAAACGCGCATCAAAGGCGGTTACGTTCAATCCTCCAAACCAGGAATCTATAAAAACGTTCTCGTTTTAGATTTTAAGTCACTCTATCCTTCAATAATACGAACATTCAATATAGATCCTGCTTCTCATCTCGAAAAAAAAGAGAAAAATACAATCGAATCTCCAAACAAAACCTACTTCAAAAATCAAGAAGGCATTCTCCCAAAGATCATAGAAAGACTCCATAGCGCCCGCGAGAAAGCAAAAAAAGAGAAACGAGAGCTCTCAAGTTACGCAATAAAAACAATCATGAATTCTCTCTTCGGGGTCCTCGCCTCACCAAACTGCCGCTACTTTAATCTCGACATGGCAAACGCAATAACGCATTTCGGACAATTCCTCATAAAACGAACAGCGAAAGAAATAGAAAAGGAAGGCTACAAAATAATATACACCGACACTGACTCGGTATTCGTCGAAACAAAAGCAGGCACAGAAAAAGCAAACAGCCTCGGAAAACAAATCCAAGATGAGATAAATAGTTTCTACAAAGGCTACATCAAAAAAAACTACAACAGAGAATCTCATCTAGAATTAGAATTCGAAAAACAGTACCTTTCGTTAATGATTCCGCAACAGAGAGGCACAGAAAAAGAAACAGCTGCAAAAAAACGTTACGCGGGTCTCATCGAAAAAAACGGGAAAGAAGAACTCGATATAGTTGGGTTGGAAGCAATTCGCGGCGATTGGACCGAAGCAGCGCAAGAATTCCAAGTCGAACTCCTAACGAAACTCTTTCATGACGAGCCAGTCGAAAAATTCATCAAAGACTACATCAAAAAGGTAAGGGAAGGAAAACTCGATTCCAAACTCATCTATAGAAAATCAATAAGAAAATCGCTCGACGAATACACAAAAACAACGCCACCCCACGTAAAAGCAGCACGCCAACTCGATCATCTCGATTCAAATATTATCAAATACTATATAACAACAAGTGGCCCAGAACCTATTCAAAAACTAAAACACAAAATAGACTACGATCATTACATAGAAAAGCAGATCAAACCAATCGCAGAACAAATTCTTTCACTGTTCAAGAAGTCCTTCGAAGATATAACACAAACTGCAAAACAAGCAACCCTTAGTTAGAATTACGATTACTCAAAAAACCGTTGCGCACGTTCGTATTCCTCTAGGGAACCAATATCAAACCAATAATTCTTTGTATTATAAAAATACCTTCAAAGTGGATAATTCCTCCCAACACCATAATAATGAAATCCTGCTTTATTCGCAGAATCTGGAATCCAACTATTCCTCAAATCAAAAAGATAATTACCTCTCATCAAACTTTTTAGTTTGACATAATCAGGAGAATCAAACCGTCGCCATTCTGTTAGTAAAACCAACGCATCTGCGTCTGCAACACACTCATATTGCTCCTTCGCAAAAGAAACACGATTGCCAAAAATCTCGCGAGCTTTTTTATCTTGCGGGTCATATACAAAAACCGAAGCACCTTTATTAATAAAACGAGTAACAATTGGGATTGAAGCTGCGTCACGCATATCATCGGTCCCAGGCTTAAAAGTAACTCCCCAAACAGCAATTTTGGGGTTTCTCTTTTCACAAAATAACTGCATCACTCGCGCCCCCATATAATTTTTATGAGCTTCATTAGAAGCATGAACCTGTCCTAACAGTAGAGGGTCAAAACCATCATCACGTGCCTGGTGCACCAATCCCTGAATATCCTTTGGAAAACAACTTCCCCCATATCCTGGACTTGGAAACATAAACTGATACCCAATCCTAGAATCCTCACAAATCATTTTACGAATAGTATCCATATCAGCCCCCTTTGTGTTGTCAGCAATTCGTGCAAATTCATTCACCATAGCAATACGACTAGCAAGAGCAACATTTGAAAATAGCTTAGCAAGCTCTGCATCAGCAGGCGTCCCCCTAAAAATTATATCTCTCCTACGAACAAAAGGATGGTAAAGATCGCGCATCAATTCAAAAGCCTCGTCAGAATAAGTGCCAATAATAACTCTATCGGGATGAGAAAAATCACGAACCGCGCTCCCTTCTGCCAACGTCTCAGGATTCGAAACATATGCCCATTGAAAACTTCTATTCTCACCAAAAGAATCATTAATAATATTAGAAAGAGTGAGATAAGTACCCTGCGGAACAGTACTCTTAACTGCAATAACCCTAACATCTTTCGCCTCTCGCAATGCTCGACCGACGTTTTTGGCGGCGTTAACAATATAATCCAAATTAAAAGATCCGTCACCATTAGAAGGAGTGTTAACCGCAAGAAAAACAACTTTTGAACGAACAATAGCACCATCTAAGTCATCACTAAAAGAAAGATTACCGCTATTAGAAGTACGTTGCACAATTTCCTCAAGTCCAGGTTCAAAAAAATGGATCTTGCCTTCTCGTAAAGATTGAATAATCTCTCTGTTATTATCTACACATAAAACATTATTTCCACTATCAGCAAATAATGCTCCAGTTACAAGGCCGACATATCCCATGCCTATAATGCCAATGTTCATATCTTCACCTAATAAATCTCTTTGCACCACCATTTATCTATTAAAAGAGAAATTTTATAATCTTTACCAATAATAAACAAAGGGTTCACTATACAAGTATATTTAAAAATCATGATCCAATCCTGGCAAGAATCTCTGCTTCTGATCTTTCTCCTCTAGAGAAGAAAAAACAGCGCGGGCGAGCGGATCCTCGGCAAGAAGATAGGTTACAGTATTTTTTTTACGAGGATTATCACCACAATCATCCGAATAAACCTCCCATGAAGAAAAATAAATACTCACGAGTACAGGATTATTACTTTTATCAAGCCAAACATATTTTACACGTTCGCCGCCATCTCCCCATCGGTGAACAAGATCCTCTTCAAGTCGAGCTCTATAGTCTTGATGATCAACCATAAAACACGTCTCTCTCGAAGAACTTGAAGTAACATGAAACCGCCGCTCTCTAATATACGGAAGATCAGGAAGATGATGTAATAAAGATTCAAGGTCAAGATAAATATCCTTCATGGCTATAAATGTTGCAGGACGATTCATCGAAAGAACGCACGTTTCTTCCTTCTTACTTATCTCTAGCCCCATACAGTATAATAGAAGAACAAATAAATAACCTTTATCAATAATGAATAAGGAAACCACTATAACACTATATTCAGGATATAAAAGATATTCTAAAAATATTTATATATCCCTAAGTATAATAGATCCTATGAAACGCAAAATAATCAAACAAGGTCACAACACACTTACCATAACACTCCCAACCAAATGGACAAAACAATTTAATCTAAAAGCAGGAGATGAAGTTGAGATATCAGAAAGAAATAACGGCTTGTTTATAAACACAGAAAGACAAGAGGACTTACGTTCAATAACGATCGATATTCAAGGGCTAGATATCCCAACGATCTGGAAGTATTTCATGGCTGTATATCGTGAAGGTTACGACGAAGTAAGAGTGAATTTCGATCCCCGTGAGACATATGACAGTCCATACAAATTCTTTTCAACACAAAGTATAGACGCAAAATATGGAAAGAGAAGCCTTAAACACACGACATATGAAACAATTCAAGAAATTACCAACCGTTTTATAGGATATGAAATTATCGAACATCATAGTGAATACTGCCTAATTAAAGATCTCGCAGAAATCTCAAGCAAGGAATTTGAATCATCACTAAGAAGAATATTCCTGCTTATACAACAAATGGCAGAAGAAACACTAGACGCAATAAAAACAAATAACCATCCCATACTAAGAAATCTGCACGATATAGATATAAATGTAGACAAATTCCATGATTACTGTGTCCGCGTTCTTAATAAAAAGATAATAAAAGAAACAAGAAAAACAAACCTGATGTTTACGACATTATACATACTAGAACTTCTTGCTGACGAATTCAAGAGTATTGCGCACCATATTATTGAAGATATGAAAGGGAAAAAGCTAGATAACCTCCAACCTATATGTGAAATAATAATAGAACAATTCAACCAATATTATGAAGTCTTCTACAAATTCGAAAAACAAAAAATCGTAGATATGTCAAAAAACGATATCAATATCTATTTTTATCTCCCAGGACTCTACAAAAAGAAACCAGGAAAAAGATCAGAACTAACAGATGACGAACTAGAAGTCTTCAATCACTTTAGAAGAATTGGAAAATACATCAACGCGCTTACAGAGCTCCGTATAGAAATGGAATTCTAAGCAAAAACGTAGAACAAAACCCTCATTCAGCGTAAACACGAATAAAAGCTCTATCGCCAATCGACTGCTCCAACTTCGACAAAGCTCCTGTTAGAGCAGCATGTGCCGTACGATAATCCTTGTCAACAATCGGAGAAATCTCAGAGGGAATAAAGTAACGCACAAGAACAGAACGAAGTGCCCCTCTTGCATTCTGACAGGAACGCACCTCACATGGCGGATATCCATAAGAGCCAATAAGAGTAGTGGACTCCAGACACAATTCTCGCAAGTACGTAAGTGCTCGTGCATTTCCTGAAAGACCAAGGCGCTGCACAGCAGCAAGTTGTTCTTGAAGTGAAGAATGATTTGGAACTATCCGTAGACCAAAAGTCCACCAGGCAGCTCGCCGATCTCTTCGATCATCAACAACAAGCGGTCGCTGACAATCACCCAAATCCAGACTAGGTAATACTCTCTAGACAAACAAATCTAAAGCGGAAACCACACATTCATCCAAACTAACAATTTCTTCCGTTAGGAAATCTACCATCCCTCCCTGATATTATATCCTTATTTAAAACTTACCTTAATCGCAGGCTAAGCGAAGTTTCAGCACAATAAATTTATTAAGACAAAGAACAAAAAAAGGCTAAGGAAGAAATTAATGGATAATATTTTTGAGATCATTGACAAAACAGAAAGGAAAATTAGATTGACGAAAAATCAATTTAAGCACGTTATTTGTCATAAAGGTATGGAAAATTATATAGAAGAAATTAAAGATACTCTAAAAAATCCCTTAAAGATTATCTCTCACGAGGTAGGAGATTTATATGATTATTACAATTACTACAAAAATAGAAAACAAAAAGCAAAATATCTTCAAGTCGTAGTTAAATATTTAAACGGCCATGGTTTTATACTAACATCCTACTTTGTGAGGCATATGTGACAATATGACAAAAAATATGGAAATGCACTACGATGAAGAAGCAGACTATTTGGAGATTTTTGTAGGTGAGCCTCGTGAGGATTATGGAGAGCATATCTCAAAAGATATTGTTATCTTTAAATATGAAGATAATGATCAATTATATGGAATAGGCATCTTTAATTTCAAAAAGAGAGCATCTGACTTAAAAGACGTGCTTAGCAAACTTCCTGTTTCAATAAAGATAGAACCAAATTAATTTCTTCCGCCATTAAGCTGAAACTTACAGTAAATATCGATTTGTACATAGCAAAACGCGATATCGAAATACACTTTTATCTCCCAGAACTCTACAAAAAGAAACCAGGAGAACGTTCTGAATTAAGCGATGATGAGCTTGAAATCTTCAATCATTTTAGGCGTATCGGGAAATACATCAATGCCCTAACAGAGCTTCGTATAGAGATGGAATTCTAAGCAAAAACTTAGAACAAACCTCTCATTCAGTGTAAACACGAATAAAAGTCCTATCGCCAACCGACTGTTCCAACCTCGACAAAGCTTCTGTTAGAGCAGCATGTGCCGTACGATAATCCTTGTCAACAATCGGAGAAATCTCAGAGGGAATAAAGTAACGCACAAGAACAGAACGAAGTGCCCCTCTTGCATTCTGACAGGAACGCACCTCACATGGCGGATATCCATAAGAGCCAATAAGAGTAGTGGACTCCAGACACAATTCTCGCAAGTACGTAAGTGCTCGTGCATTTCCTGAAAGACCAAGGCGCTGCACAGCAGCAAGTTGTTCCTGGAGTGAAAAATTATCTCGAACTATCCGCAGACCAAAAGTCCACCAGGCAGCTCGCGGATCTCTTCGATCATCAACAACAGCAATCAAATCATGAACTTCTTTATCACTAAGCTGAGCATGAGCTTCCATAGCCATAAACCTCCCGAGATATTTATAAAATTTCCTATAAGAACCTATCCGAATAGACAGGCTCTCCAAGTAATTTATTAAAAGATTATGAGTTTGAGAGAAAATAGAGGGCGTGATTTCAGTATGAAACCACGGAGGCGATAAAAGAGGAAAAGGGATAAAAGAGAATGATAAGCCATAAACTACTAACTGTCCGAACCATTTACGGGGGGAGGGGGTGTTTTCTGTTTACAAAGATTTATTACACTCTATTGTCTCATGGGTGTATGCGTTTCATGAGGACGATTGTGCGCGTTGTTTTGTTGACAGTTCTTGTTGTCTGCCTTATTGTTTTTATTCTATTACTCTCCTTGAATCAATATCTTTATCCTGATCTTTATATCAAAGCTCTTGAGAAAAATAATCTCTATGAGTATCTAGAACAACAAGGCGGGATCGATTCGCAGTTGACGCTGACAACACTGAGCGAGGAGGGCGTTAAACCGGCAGTTGATCGCATCATTGTAGAATCGCTTGCATATGTCCGCTCTGAGAGGAAAAATCCACGGATAACTATACAGATCAATACGACTGCATTGAGGGAATACCTTGAAAACGAAACAGCTCAATTGTCTTTGTGTGAAGAGAATGAAGATCCGTTTGGCAATGAGAATGTGACTTGTCGTCCTGTTAATATGAGTATTTCAGAGTTTCTTAATCGGACATTAGAGAAGCAGAATAGTAGTATCCTTAAACAATCCGAGGTTAATTTCTTAGATGTTTATGACAAAGAGAGGAACATAGAAAAAGCGAGATTATCTATAAGGATGTACACCCTTTTTCTTTACCTTCTTCCTCTGCTTATGACTGTGGTGATTGTTGCTGTTTGGCTTCTTTCTCAGCGAGATATTCGTACAACGCTACGATGGCTTACTCTTCCGTTGACGCTTAGCACATTTGCTGTGTTAACCCTCTCTCTTTCCCTCTCAAGAACAATTCAAACAGAGGTTTATCAGTTAGAAGAGATTATTCCTCCCTTTGATACTTTTATAATTGACCTCTTTACTCCATTTACCTCCTCACTCTTTCTCTATGGGATCATCTTGCTCTCTCTGGCAGTTACCGTTTCTGTCTTATCATTCATATTTAAAAAGAAACAAGTTCTCGTGAAGGCATGAAAAAGAGGGCATTGAGAAAGAGAGAGCGAAGTTTTTTTATTGCAGCGGGCATCCTTCTTGGATCGTTGATTCTTGGAATTGTTGTGCTCGCGTTTGTCAGCGATAGAGTTAGCAATGATACCTACAACGAGATTGTACTTCGGGTAAAACCCGAAAAAACCGAGAGTGTTCGTGTTGCATTTATCGGTGATCAAGGCTTGACTGATAATGCAAAGGAGGTATTGGAACTCATTAAGGAAGAAGGAGCTGATATGGTATTGCATCAGGGCGATTTTGATTATGCTGACGATCCCGCAGCATGGGACCAACAGATCAATGAAATTCTTGGATCTGATTTTCCCTATTTTGCCTCTATCGGAAATCATGATGCTGCACGATGGGATGATTACCAAAAAAGATTAAAAGAGAGAGTTACGAAAGTTAAAGGTGCATCATGTACCGGAGAGCTTGGCGTGCAATCTGCATGTACCTACAAGGGAATCTTCTTTATACTCTCTGGCATAGGGACGAAAGGGAACGATCATATCAATTTTATTGAACAAGAACTTGGAAAAACAAATGCTATCTGGAGAATCTGCTCCTGGCATAAGAATCATAATCTTATGCAGGTAGGGAATAAAAATAATGAAGTGCCTCTCTTAGCATATGATACCTGTCGCGAAGGTGGCGCGATTATTGTGAGCGGACACGATCATAGTTATACGAGAACACACCTCATGTCTGATTTTGAGAATCAGATTATTGCCTCACGAGAGTATCCATTAGAGATTGGCAATGGAAAAACAATTGCTATTGTTTCTGGATTAGGCGGTCTAAGCGTCTATGACCCGGTTGATAGCTTAGCTGCAAAGGAGTGGTGGGCTATTGTATATACAAAAAAGCAAGATGCAGAATTTGGCGCGCTCTTCTGCACGTTTCACACAAAAGATGGAGAATCTTTAGCCTTATGTTATTTTAAGACTATTAGCGGAAAGATCATTGACCGGTTTGAACTTGCGAGAGTTTTTTAGTTTTTTCCTCACGTATTCAATAATCACAGGCATAAATGATGTTGCTACAATTAAGATAATAAATACACTCAGATTCTTTTGTACAAAGGGAATGCCTCCAAAGAAGTAGCCACCAAACAAAAACAAACCAACCCATGCAATGCCGCCAACAACATTAAACATGAAGAAACGAGCGTATTCCATTTTACCAACACCAGCAACAAACGGTGCGAATGTTCTCACAATTGGCATAAAACGTGCTATAATAATAGTCTTTCCCCCATGCTTTCGATAAAACTCCTTCGTTCGCTCGATATGTTCTTGTTTTACAAATCTGCTCTTTACAAGTACCTTTTCTCCAAAGAAGCTTCCAACCCAATAATTCAAAGAGTCTCCTGCAATTGCTGCGAGCGAGAGTAGTATGAACAAAATGCCGAGGTTCAACACATCTTGTGCGGCAAATGTTCCGAGGACGAATAACAATGAATCTCCTGGGAGAATCGGTGCAATAACAAGCCCTGTTTCACCGAGAATTATGAAGAATACAATAAGATAGGTGAAGATACCGAATTGTTGGATGATGCTTGCAATATGGGTATCGATATGTAAAATAAAATCGATCAGCGCTGTTACAAACACCATGACACTATAGAAAAAGCGAGCTATATAAATACATCTCTCTAAGAATAAATCATCTGATGAAAGTGATGACAAATCGGCAACAAAATTTATATAGGGGAGATGTATATTTCATGTATGAAAAAGAGGATGGTGATAAGTATATTCTTTTTACTGGTATCTACGCTTTTTCTTACATCGCTGGTTGTTGCTCTCGTACCTCCGAAGGTAATTGATCTAAATTTTATTAATCATATCCAGGCGAATCTTCCAGAGCAGGATGTTTTTGTGATGATGGATGAACCAACAGAGGTCATGCGCGTTCTTCCTGCAGATGCCTCGAAATCAGAGGTACTGAATAAAAAGATTTTTGCAACAGCGAGAGAAACAGCGCATGATCCCTTTCAACTTGGTTCAAATCCGCTTGGTCCATATAAGAAAGGGAAGGCTCTTAATAGAACACTTCGCCAATGGCTTGCAGCAACAGGGAGTGGTACGTATACTGTTATGGGGGAGGAAGCAGAACTAATGCTCTCATTCAGAAATCTTGTTCCGAACGGACTATACACAGTCTGGTGCTCGCGTCTTACGTTCCCGCCACACGTTAAGGTTGTGGACAAACCATGTGGTTCAGCTGGTGGGAAAGAGAATGTTTTTATGGCTGATATGAATGGAAATGGCAGGTTTAATCTTAAGTTAAAACCGCTGCCAATGAGCACTGAGGAAACAGCAACAGTTATTGCGCTTGCCTATCATAGCGATGGTAAATCTCATGGAGCCAACCCCGGTGATTTTGGTCTCAATAGCCATGTTCAAATCTTCTCACTCCTCCCGGTAATTGATCAAGAGCAGTGTATGCGAGAGGCTGTTGATATGCGCGAAGATATGCTAATTGATGCGCTCCATGATTACCATGATGCACTTGTAATGGCGCTCGAGACCCGAAGAACAGCACTCATGGAAGCATGGGAGAGCGAAGGTATGTTTAGTAGGATGATGGAAATAAAGAATGCGTGGATGGAATATAGCAAAGCGCGGATGACAACAAAGAAGATGCTTCAAGAAGCAGAACAGCATGCATGGCAGCATTACACAACACATAGAGACATGTGCATGATAAAAGCCAGCGATGATCCGACCCTCCAAGACGTTGGAACACCGATTCTCTAATAAAAACATGAGAAAGGTTTTTATTTCTATCTACCCTAAAAGAGAGATGGTTGCAGAATTTATTGAGCTCATAGGAAAACAAGTAGATGTTTTTACTGAAGATAGAGAGCTTGCGCAGAAGATCTTTGATGGTTTTCCTGGGAGGATACGAGATGAGCAGTATCATGTGGATACAAGTGAATCGGACAGAGCCAATCTTTATTGCTTTTATAATTTAAATAGAGATGAGACAATCAGATTTTTGAAAAGATACGCTGATCCTGGAAGTTATGAGCTCAGGGATCCCACTGCTGGAGAATTTTTACGCAATCCTGAATAAAGTTCTTGTCTTGGTAATAAATCGTTCCTGCTCGAGTTCTTTTAATGCCCCTCTCAAGGAAATAGCTTGTGGTAAATATTTAACTGTTTTTTCTAGCTCTTGGAATCTCACCCCCTTTCTCTTTAAGAGTTCTTTCAAGATAAAACCGCGAAGCTGCCGGTGTGATCCTTCAAACCTACTCTGTCGAGTGTAGTGCGCGCTTTGTTTGCTTGCATTTCCGTATTGTTCTTTAAGCATTGTTCCGTAATCCATTAATGCAGAATACCACACGCGAGGTTTTTCTCTATCGAGCGTTTGCTCAACGAGTGGCAAAATATCTTTATCGTTTATTTCTTTTCTGCCTTTGAAAAACTGATGGATGAATACGGTTCTAATATTTGTTTCTATAAACACAACAGGAAGATTGTATACATAGGCGAGAATTGCTTGTGCGGTTGCATTACCGATTCCCGGAAGTGTTACGAGTGCCTCATGCGAGCGAGGAATAGCTCCGTTAAAATCACGAGTAACTTGCTGTGCAGCGCGCTGTAATGATGATGCTCGCCGATTATAGCCAAGACCAGACCATGCGCGTAAGACCTTACGCAAAGGAGCGCGGCTCAATGAATTGATGTTTGGAAATTGTCGAATGAATTCATTATATTTGGGAATAACACGAGGTACTTGCGTCTGCTGTAGCATAATCTCTGAGACAAGAATTTTGTAGGGGTTAGTTGTTAAACGCCAAGGCAGCTCGCGTTTGTTATTCCTGTAATAAGTATATACACATTTTTGAAACGTGCGAATTTCTTTTTCGGTAAGTTTTCCTCGATTCATACGCAAACAACGAGCAAAGAGTTTTAATACTTTCGTTGCCAAATGATTATATGAAAAAAAAGGGGAAGTGGCTCCGCGTACTTGTAGTGATAGAATTTATTTTTATAATCATGCTTGTTGCCTTGCTCTTGTTTCGCGCCGATATAGAACAATTATTTGTGCGTCCTCTGTATGCCCCGCCCACTACCTGCGTTGATAACATCGATAATGATGGAGATACCTACATTGATGCAGTTGATATTGATTGTTCTGCTGGCGGTAGTTCAGGATCAGATGCAACATATGATCCAACAAAAACAGAATCAGGAACAATAGGGAAGACGAGTTGTAACCTCTCTCCTGATCCAACAAATCTTGTTCTTAATAGTCAGATGGAGTGTGATCGCGATGGTAATAATAAACCAGATAGCTGGACAGCAAACGGAGCAGATGTTTATCATTCCTTAACCTGGGTAGATGATCCTTTGAGGTGTTATACGAATCCTGAGCCTGCTGCTTTATGTAATTCTATAAATCGGCTTTTAACTTCCGGATCTTCTGTTTTTTTTGTTGAAGGGTTAAATCTAGGGTACCTTGAGCATAGTGTGATTGGGGAAGGGAGTAATGTCCGATTGGTGCGTGTCGAATTCATTAGTGACGGGAGTACCGTGAATGAAATGTCTGTATTAAAAGATGTCGTGACTGGAGAGCTGTTTAGTTTTGCAACAGGTATTGTCAACAGAGCCTCCCTTGTCATCGATGGCATTTCCTATCATGTTGTGGTAACCACAACCACAGGCGCTCCACGATCGCTGAAGATTACATGGGGCGCTGGTGCTGCCCCTGGCAATGCTGGCGCAAAAACAAGCAATTACAATCCAGAAAGGAGTAAGGTGTTAAAGAGCGAATTTGCGTATGCCCCAACACAGACAAATTCATTTGGCTGGAGATACGAAATCACAGCAAAACCAGATACCTGGTATGAATTCTCTGCAGATGTTGCGAGTGATGGTATTGAACCAATAATTCTCGCAGATAACTCTATCGATAACACGAATACGAGATTTATTGGTGTTGCGATCTCACCTCAAACTGTGGAGGGAAGAACAATACGAAACAGAGAAGGATATATCCTTTCAACTGGCGTAAAGCTGATTGATTGGGATGAAAGTAGTTGGACATATAGGACCTATCAAAAACGCGGCGTTGAGACATGGAGGCATGGTCGTGTCTCCATAAAAACAACTTCTGATACAGCAAAGATTGTTATTCACACATATAACTTCCCCAATGGGAAAGTCTACCTTGATAATGTAACACTCCATGAGGTACCAGGGAATATTGATTCCCTTGACACGCCTCGAAAGAGTGGAATACTTGAGTTCATGCAATATAAAGGAAGTGCGTTCTTTCCAATTATAATGCACGGGACACCAAAAAACGATGGGGTTGATCTTGATTTAACAAAGGTAAAGACCGAGGGCTTTAATACTGTTGGCGTATCAAGCTATCGAGACTATAGTACACAGCAAACTCAACAATCCCTTATAGACAATGATCTTGCTACCGTGATAGGCCTACCAAATATCCCTGGAGATATGTGGAAAAATGACCCCCTCCATACGATTACTTATATAAACGTAAGATATGCTAAAGATAAAGTAGATGCGTGGCATAGCTTCCAAAATCTTCTCTATTTTGCAGGTCCTGATGAGATTACCTGTAAAGTGAATAGGGGCGCATTTATTCCAGATTTAAAAATATATGAGTCAATTTTTAATTATGTAAAGAGCAGGAATCCGAATGCAAAAATACTTTACAATTATTGCGGATATGATCATGCGTATACAGGGTTGCGTGATGACCTTACGAGATACTACTTTCCTTATACTGATTTTGTGAGCTATACACAAAATCTAAATCTTGGCTATGCTCTAACAGGTGTTGTTCCTGCTGCTCCTGTTTTACCAGATATAGGAAAGATTGTTCGTAAAGGAATTCACTCATCCTATGCTTCTGGAGTATACAAACCACACCTCGCATACGGCGTCGGTGTTTATTGGTGGTCTGATTGGGACGGAAAAGTTGGTTCATACCTCCCGTATAATCTCCAGCGCTTTCTGGTATGGGATCAGATTATCAATGGCGCCGTCGGTGTTTACTGGTTTGGCATGTACATTATGGACTTACAAAGTGTTTATTATTTGTACCATTACAACCAAATAACAACGCAGGCAAAGGAATTTAATACACTCTACAATGTTCTCCTTGAACCGTATTTCTATGACGAGTGGCGTATATCAGATCCAAAAATAGAGGTCATGATGAAAAAATATAATAATAAGATATATCTCTTTACAGCAAGTACACATCCGAGTGATCTCTACAATGTAGAAATAAAACTCACTGATAACTACAACATCATCTCTATAAAAGTCTTGAATGAGAAAGGAGACAGAACCTTCAAACTTGGAGAAACTCGCACGCTCCAACCTTTAAATGCCTTTACCTTTAGAGATGATTTTGCAATGCAGCGCGCAGAAATAAATTCTCAATCTTCGAATGAACCAAATGCACCTGGCTATGCTGTTCACCTCTACGAGATTGAAGTCCAGGAGATCTGTGGCGACGGCAAAGATAATGATGGGAATGGTCGTGTTGATGAAGTAATCTCCTGTCCATGTGCTGATAGTGATCGCGACGGATTTGATGCCTGTGCTCCTGGAGCGAGCGGTGATGACGGAAAGGCAATTGATTGTAATGATAATAATCCACTCGAGAAGCCAGGACAGACGTGGTATAAGGATAGTGATAACGACAGATATAGCGATGGAGTCAGTATAATACAATGCACTCGACCAAATATTTATTATAAGATTCGTGATGAGCTTATCAGCATAGTTGTCTTTGATTGTCAAGAGAATAATCCAAATATCAATCCCGGAGCTATGGAGATATGTAACGGCGTTGATGATAATTGTAATGGAAATATCGATGAGGGAATCTCTTGTCCGTGTGTCGACACAGACACAGACAGCTATGATAGCTGCGCTCCTGGAGCGGTTGATGATGACGGAAAGGCAAGAGATTGTGATGATATGAGGACTAGTGTAAATCCAGGAGCTATGGAGATGTGTAATGGTATTGATGATGATTGCGATGGTAGCGGTGACGAAGGGAATCTATGTGTTGATAGTATGAATAGTTGCGTTGTTGGGAGTTGTACTGTTCTCGGAGAGTGTAAATACGATGTTTCGCAATGTACAACAGCTGGATGCGTTGATGCTGATAGTGATGGTATGTTGGATTATTCAACGAGCTGTTTGGTTGGGAAAGATATTTGTGTTGTGAATAAGGCAAGTATACTGCCGAGTGATTTTACAAATTATCTGCCACAAGGAACACAGTATAGTGTGAATTGGGATACCAGTGTTGGCAGTGATCCTCGACGTTTAACTAATCTGGCTGTTATATCAAATGGTATCGGAAGAATACAATTTAGTGATCCTCTCGATCTTGTTCGGGTGAGGAATGATAATGGTTGTTTTGACCGTATTAATTTTGACGCTATAACAAGCATGAGTCAGAACCGTATTGAATTAAATGCTGTTCTTGTTCCGAACCTTGATAATAAAAAATCCACACTAACGTTTTATGGGGTGAGCTTCCGAGATCCGAAGATACAGCGAGATGGGGCTGATTGTAGCGCGTGTCGCGAGATCAGCTATACGAATGGAGAGTATGTTGTTGAGGTTCAAGACTTTAGTGTGTATACTGCTATCGAAGGATATGTTGACACCCCTGCGCCAGGTGGAGGTGGTGGAGGTGGAGGTGGAAGTGGAGGTGGCGGAGGATCTAGTGGAGGCGGCGGAGTAACGATAGTAAGGAGGTCATCTCAGAATAAAACACAATGTGTAGAGCAATGGATTTGTAATCCTTACGGACCGTGTACAAACGGTAATCAACAGCGCACCTGTTTTGAGGTAAACGGTTGCAACACGACTGCGCAAAAACCCCTGCTTGAAAGAGAATGCGTTTCGCTATCAACAGAAGATACAGAAAATCAAGAGCCATTCGTTGATGAGGAAGAAAGTTCCTCAATATTCCTTTATCTCATCACATTCCTTGTTGCAGGAATAGTTGTTGTTCTTATTATCATACTTATTATCCTTCACCGTCGAAGACGCGACTTGCAGTTGCGCATGCATCGTACAAGGATGGAGGGGTTAATCCATAGAGCAGAATCGAGCGTTCATGATTACCATCATGTTTCCTCATTGTATGATTCACTGAGAAAAGTGTTTGGTATGTTCTCTCATTTTGCAACAAGATCAGAAAGAGAGATATACAAACAACACATCCTTAATCTCCGCGAGAAAATTATGAGGAGACACAGTCTCAGTTAAGAAAGGAGTTATGTTCTGCCATAAAGATCGTCAACACGGACAATATCTTTCTCACTAAACACACCAAATGAGATTTCTAGTACATGTACTTCTTTTTTATACGCTTCGATTCTATGGAGGGTTTTTGGTGGGATAAAAAACTCAGCACCCCTTCGTGCTCGGAAGGTCTTTTTTCCGACTGTAATTTTCGCATCGTTATCTAACAATTTCCAAAATTCTCGTCTATGAGAGTGATATTGCAGACTAAACCTTTGGCGAGGTTTTATAGTCAGGATCTTTACTGTGGAAACTTCATTAAGAGTAAATTGTTCGAATCCCCCCCAAGGTCTTGTTTCGATGTGCTTTTCCATCTTTCATAAAAGAAACCGGTCTTTATATTGCTTTCTCCTCGTGGAGATAGGATTATAAAGTTAGCATTATAAGTCTTATAGAAAACATACTCTATAATGAAAAAGAAGTATAGTAAAAGAGGACATAGAAAGAAACATAAGACAAAGATCTCATTAACGCACATTATTCTACTGTTACTTTTTCTTCTTGGATTCTATATCCTCCTCAAAGAAATCCCGCAATTGGCTCCTCCAACTATTGGTATTATTGATGCTGCAAGCTGTCCAACGACAGATACGCTCTTTAAAGTTTCTGATAGAACGCGAGCACATGCTGCCTTATATACAGAGTCTAATTATAATTACGCAGTATGTTTTCCTGGGCTAGCTAATAAGGAGCGAACATGTGCAGGAACAAACGCGATTATTCGCCTTAGTCAAGACACAAATGCGCACATAGAACGTATGGATTTACAAAGAAACTATGCACTTGATGTTTGTTATGGGGATCTTAGCTGTGTCTATACAACTAACTGCCCACCTAATACTCAGTGTTTAGCCTCTCTCTCAGGAGATACAAACGCAATGGTTGGCGATTGTACATCATATCCCGGCCTAAAAATTTGTTGTGGTATTAGATCTATACCATCCACGTGTACAGACGGTGACACCGACAGTTATGATACCTGTGCTCCTGGAACGAGCGGTGATGACGGAAAGACAATTGATTGTAATGATAATAATCCACTCGAGAAGCCAGGACAGACGTGGTATAAGGATAGTGATAACGACAGATATAGCGACGGAGTCAGTATAACACAATGCACTCGACCAAATGTTTATTATAAGATTCGTGATGAGCTTATCAGCATAACTGTCACCGATTGTCAAGAGAATAATCCAAATATCAATCCCGGAGCGAGCGAGATATGTAACGGCCTTGATGATAATTGTAATGGAAATATCGATGAAGTAATCTCCTGTCCGTGTGTTGACACAGACACAGACAGCTATGATACCTGTGCTCCCGGAGCAGCTGGCGATGACGGAAAGGCAAGAGATTGTGATGATAACAATATACTTGTGAATCCTGGGTCTAAAGAAATATGTAATGGAATTGATGATGATTGCGATGGTAGTGGTGACGAAGGGAATTTATGTGTTGATAGTACGAATAGTTGTGTTGTTGGAAGCTGCACTGTTCTCGGAGAGTGTACATACGATGTTTCGCAATGTACAACAGCTGGATGCGTTGATACTGATAGTGATGGCGTGTTAGATTATTCAACAGGCTGTGTAGTTGGGAAAGATATTTGTGTTGTGAATAAGGCAAGTATACTGCCGAGTGATTTTACAAATTATCTGCCACAAGGAACACAGTATAGTGTGAATTGGGATACCAGTGTTGGCAGTGATCCTCGACGTTTAACTAATCTGGCTGTTATATCAAATGGTATCGGAAGAATACAATTTAGTGATCCTCTCGATCTTGTTCGGGTGAGGAATGATAATGGTTGTTTTGATCGTATTAATTTTGACGTTATAACAAGCATGAGTCAGAACCGTATTGAATTGAACACTGTTCTTGTTCCGAACCTTGATAATAAAAAAGCCACCCTAACGTTTTATGGGGTGAGCTTCCGAGATCCGAAGATACAGCGAGATGGAGTTGATTGTAGCGCGTGTCGCGAGATTAGTTATGCGAATGGAGAGTATGTTGTTGAGGTTCCAGATTTCAGTGTGTATACTGCTGTTGAAGGATATGTTGATACGCCTCCAGGTGGCGGAGGCGGAGGTAGCGGAGGTGGAGGTGGAAGTGGCGGAGGATCTAGTGGAGGCGGCGGAGTAACGATAGTAAGGAGGTCATCTCAGAATAAGACACAATGTGTAGAACAATGGATTTGTAATCCTTACGGTCCATGTACAGATGATAAGCAACAGCGTACCTGTTTTGAGGTAAATAACTGTGGGACAAACCAAACACGACCAACACTGTCTAAGGAGTGTATTATTGCTGAAGAAGTGTCAGAAGAAGCTGATACAGAATCGACAGGGGGGATCGCTATAATTATTATCTTTATTATCTTTATTGTAGCTATACCCGCGGTTATTCTGGTTTTCCTCATCCTCAGACAAAAACGTAATCGTTTACCTGAACAGCCAATAGTATTCAAACGCTAAAAGATAGATTTAAATCTGTTATTTCCATTTGATACAGATGTTAAGTAAAACCCATCTTGCGCTTGGTATTGGCGTAGCACTTTATTTTTTGCCTCATGTAAAAAACGAACTTGTCTTTATTCCTATTGTGTTGATAGCAACACTTCTCCCTGATATAGATTCTGCATTCTCTCTCCTTGGGAGAAGCAAATTCTCTCGACCAGTACAATGGATGACGAAACATCGCGGCGTTCTTCACACATATACTGTCTGTATCGTGCTCTCTATTTTATTTGCTTTTCACTCTCCACTTATTGCCCTGCCCTTCTTTCTCGGATATTCGTTCCACTTAGTCCTTGATAGCTTTACACCGCAAGGAATTCAACCATTTTGGCCGCTTAAATACAGATCAGCAGGGAGAATACAAACAGGAGGGCGTGTTGAATCAGCGATCTACGCAGTTTTTGTTATTGTTGATGCTGCTCTTTTGATAAAGTTATTTTTCTAGATCTCTTGAAAATATAACGCCCACACTGGATTTTTATGCTTTGATTAGCATAGTTAGGCGCATAAATCATAAATGTTAGTATATAATCTATAAAGGGTTAGCCTTTTTAGGTGCTAACCCTCTGTGTTGTTATCCAGACAACACAAATAAGTCCAGTAAAAGAGAATAAAAAAGACTTTTTATTAGTCAAACAAATCTTTCAGGAGCATTGGAATGATTATCCGAAGACATATAGCCCAAGAGAAATAGAGATAAAGGAAGTAGAAAAGATGCTTTCTTGAATTTGTATTCTGGATAATACAAATACTTACTTGGGATTTCTATGGTTGCAGGATAATTCTTGAGTTAAAACAAAGGTTAATAAAATAGAGAGGCCAAACTATTTTATGGCAAAAGAAGAGTATGAAATAAAATGGTGGAAAGAGTGGCTAGAAGCAGATTTCCTAAAAAGAGAGGAGATGGTAGAAAAACTGCCTATTGTAAATGAGATTTTGAATATGGGCAATGTTCCGGAGAAGATTAGAAAGCATTCTTTTGCGTTAATCCTTAACAGCTTTTTTGAAGACTTGGAATCTGCAGTTTATACCAAGATAAGATTAGAAAAAAAGAAAATAAAACAGTAAGAATCTTTAACAATTTCAACAAATAAATTCTTCATTCCCTTTATTGTAGGAATTGAAAGTATTACTTTTTCCCTACAACAATCCATGAACTCCAGGGAAAAACAATCTTTTGATTTTTTTCCAAGGATTTTGTTTTCAGCAGGACCGCGCTTTTAATTTGCTCACGTAAAGAAGTATCCACCTTTGAGAGCGCTACAGCAACGGGGGCAACAACATCCATGGTATACTCCCAATAGTGCTCTGGAGAATGAAAAACGAGCT
>CAZBTP010000009.1:34019-36400 GCA_964494915.1 Candidatus Woesearchaeota archaeon | reverse complement strand
TATTGTAGTTTCTTTGAACTCATAGAAGGTTTCTTTTCTAAAGAAAGCTTGTATTATTCTTTCAAATAAAGAAATACAATCTAATAACGACAATACCAAGTACAATAATCGCAATCAAAAGCAAACAACTCAGCAACGCAAAAAACGCCCGCCACTTCGATATCTCATGTTTTATCGACAATCCATACACCATAAGAACAAAACTCCAGGGAGCTGTAACAGGCGTAAAAAGAACACTCGGCGTCAAACCATAAGTACACGCGCTATACGTTGCACCATACTGCCCACTACCTCCATACAGCTTTACAAATAAATGTACAAACAAACCAATCAGAAACATGGCGAGCGGTACAATAATAAATATAATCAATGCATATGACAACACAAACAATACTCCTGCAGCACCGAGCTTCGCTGAGAGTCCATCAAAGACATCCTTTGCATCCAAAGAAATAAACGATTTCTCTGAAAATTCAAGAAGAGATCTCACAAAAAGAACAATAAGCAGCGTTCCAATAATAAAGGGCACAAAAGAAATAATCAAATGATACTGGAATGCAGTTCCTGCCCCCTCTCTTTTAGTTTTTTCGAACAACCCAACTGGATGTGCAATCGACTTCTCAATCTTATGAAAAATACCAATACGCTCAGACGTTTGTTTAACCATAACACTCTGCTCAGATTGTGGCTGCTGGGGCATAAGCATCTCACGCTTGTCCTGAGACTCAAGAGCATAAGCGGTAACTGCCTCATTCACATCGCCCTCAGAAAATCCTCGTTCCAACAGTTTTTGTTTTAAAAGATTGAGAGAAAATCCTCGCCGCGTTCCCTCACGTAAATAATTAACAACATTCTGATTCACCATATTTTTAGATACCTCATCTATCAAAAGAAAACAATCTTTTTATAACTTATGGTAGGGACTTTTTCCAGGTAAGGAATTTTTCCGTCGCGAAGCCATCACAATAAACCAAACAACAAGACCGATACCAATAAGGAAGAATGCTATCAGACTTATAAGTCCTCGTGACGAAATTCTTTGTTTGGATTCTTGTGGTACAGTTTCTGGTGACGCAGATGTATCAGGTTCAGCAGGCTCTTCAGGAGGCGCCACAGGCGCGGCAGGCGGCTGAGGCATCTGCTCCCAAATACTCCTTATGCTCACATCTGCTCTTCCAACAGCGCTAATTGCATTCAAAGTAACTACAAGATCATAATAACTATCTCCAGTAACCTCAAACTTCTTCATCTCCCCAACACCGAGAGTAACACGCTGTGGCGTTGACGACACTTCAATCGTTACCTTCTTTGCTTTCTTATCGACATTCACAACACCAACATGGTGAACACTAGTTCCTCCACCGCCTCCTCCGCTTCCTCCATCACTAGAACTCACAACAGGTATCTCTACACGTACACGCTCATTCTCTATTAATGCCCGCACGACGCCCTCTGCAACCTGCGCTTTTTCAATAACAATAGTCTTCACCCAGTTAACCTTATCTTCTCCAACACTTCCTGCTCCTCCGCTAGAACCACCGCCTCCGCCTCCTCCGCCTCCACCACCAGAGGATAATTCAACAGTATACTGAATATCCTTACTCTCTATGTTACCTGCATCATCAGTCCCACTACATGTCGTCGTATATGTTCCAGTATTCGCAGTTGATGGATTTGCCGTGAAGGTAGCAGGAACATCTCCATCAAGGTTATCAGTTGTCGTACACGTACACGTTATCGTCTTACCAGACTGAATATTAGTCGGTGTACATGAAAATGTAAGCGATGGCTTTGTTCTATCAACAACAATAGACCGCGTAATTGTTGTATTCACATTACTCGCGTTATCCTTAAACGTGACATTATACGTATAATTCCCATCAGCTAACCCAGTCCAATTAATTGTTCTCGTATTTATTGAGAGCGTTGTTTCATTAACCACCGCAGTCGCATTGCGGAGAGTAAAGGTAATGTTTGCCTCGTTCCTATCAGCACCACTGATATTAACATAAATAGAGTTCGCAGATAAGTTCGTCTTATTCGTATTTGTTCCAACGCCAAGCGTTACATTAGGCAACGTTGTATCAATAATAACCATCCTTGTTGTGAGCGTACTATTCCTATTATTCGCACTATCATTTACCGAAACATTAAAGAAGTAAACACCGTCGATGCCAAAGGTAAAGTTATGTAACACCACTCCACTCGTTGTTGTAATATTCGTCGCATTAAGTGTAGAGTCAGAAGCATTGAACACACTAATATTAACAATATTCAAATTAGTGTCAGTTGCACTAGCATTTACCAAGAGAGAGCGCACAAAGGTATTATTAGCATCAGTTCCCGCTCCATAACTCGGCACTGGGAATGTTGTATCCACC
>CAZBTP010000009.1:0-33919 GCA_964494915.1 Candidatus Woesearchaeota archaeon | reverse complement strand
TATGCAACACGATCCCACTTGTTGTTGTAAGATTCGTATTATTAAGAACCACAATTCCAGTACCATTAAACACACTAATATTAATAATACCCAAATTAGTATCCGTCGCAGAACCATTCACCAAAATAAACGGCCGTGGCAAATACGAATTATTAGCATCAGTTCCCGCTCCATAACTCGGCACCGGGAATATAGTGTCTACAGTAAACGTCCTTGTTTCAGTTGTATTAACATTATTAGCAGTATCATTGACAGTAACATTATAGTAGTACACGCCTTCACTTAGACTACTGAAATTAGCGCTGAAGTTCGCACCAAGCGAGGAAGTGAGCGTAGTCGATAAATTACTTATATTAACTACCGTGACAGTCGAATTAAAGAGCCGCGCAATAAAGTTTTGAATAATACCATTATCCTCTCCAGTTACATTAATAAACAAACTCGTTGCAGAAAGATAGGTATTATTTGCCGGCGTTCCTCCAACAAACCGAGCAATCGACGGCACCGTCGTATCATTAACAGTTACCGATATATTAGAGATACTAATACCAGTCACATTTACAGTAGTCACACTAATATTAAAAGTACCGGGAGTAGCACCACTCGCGTTAAACCAAAAGCTTGCTGAGCTATTACTCCCATTAAGTAATATACCTCCTGCAGTGCTATTAATCCAACTTAACACACTGCTCGTATTAACGAACTGTATAGTGGCAGGACCAAAAGTTTGATTTGCACTTTCATTCCTAAAAGTAAAACTACTCGGCAATGTAATATTCACCTGAGTAATATTTGAAAGCTGTCCTCCATCATCAAGACTCGTATTGATCGTAACATTATATAATCGGTAGATATCCTCAAGAGCACTCGCCGTCGAAGGAGAAAACGTCGCAGCAAAAACACCGGGAAGAAAAAGAGTAGCATATAGAACACTCATAAAAATAAAAATTACAAAGACTCGAATGAGAAGTTTCGTTCTGATATTCATACATGCCTCTTTTATACTACGACTATTAGTGCAACATTTCTTTATAAACCTTTTCTTCCTTGCTTTGTCCGGAGTTCAACCGAAAAATAAAAGTTTCTTCTAATGGAAAGTAAAGAAAGGACGGATTAAAGTAGTGATAATGGGATGTAAAAATAAAAAGGGAAAGAAATATGTTATTGATATTCGTGTTGCTAATGAAAACTCAGATGAGAAAGCAGCAGCAAGAGGATGATAAGAAAAAATCACAGGAATAATTAGAAAATCAATACGAGAGCTATTAAACAGCCCTATACAAAAAATTAAAAAACGGTAACTTTAAAAGCGATCAGAGTATCTTCCAAGGGTGAGCCGAAGAGCTGACACAGAACTGTTCCATTAAATTGGAGAGAACTGATACGAGTTCTTAGTTCTGAGGAAGGTCCGGGCATCCATTATGCAGAAGCATAATGTAAGGCGACTCGCGAAAGCGAACTGTCGTGAGGCAGAGCTCCAGAACAGAAACGACACAGCTTTCCTAGAGCAATGAACCCTGCGGGAAGCACTGAAAGGAAAGATATGATGAAACGGCTGTCTTCGCTGATGCAAGAGCCATAGCCGCTCGCTAAGACAGATGTCAGCAGAGACTCTTCGCGTTAACTTGCGAAGTCTGACAAAACTCGGCCTACTCTCGGCTCACTTCTTTTCATATACAATATAATAGTACCGTTAAAGATGTGAAATACCATAACCTAACATTCTCATATCAAGGTTCTGGCTTCTTGCGACCCTCTTGGAGACAAACTCCGTAGACCTTTCGTATCGTCTTATTGCCGAACAGGGAAGCAAAACAATAGGGACTGCTTTACGCAAACTGTGTTTCCCACAGCATCCTGTTACAATATCAAGAATAACCACCTTCATGTACTTATCAGTTCGTTTTCATTACAATACAATATCTGCATTTATATACCATTCTAGGCCAATTCATCCACAACCCAATTGCGATTCAGGATATGGACTTCTTGGCAACAAAAGTTTAAAAGCAAAGTTCACGCTCTAAGGACGTGGGCGGGTAGCTCAGTGGGAGAGCACACGACTGAAGCTCGTGCTGTCGGGGGTTCGATTCCCTCCCCGCCCACTTCATAATACCATAACAAATCACCCATAAGACTTATATAATTACTCTCCTTTCTCATACGAAGAGGTGTACTATGCCGAAAAAAAAGAAAAGGCAGGCAAAGAGGAGAAAGTATTACTCCAAAAAGAGAAGACGAGGTTAATCTCTCATAAATCGCGGAATCGTTTTTCGTATATCAAAAACATCTCTATGAGATACAGGACGAACAATTCTGGAAACAACGCTGTGAAGTGAATACGGAAGTCGTATCAAGCTAATAAATCCTCGTGATACCCATGGATCAATCGGAAATCCAGCAAAACGCTCACTCAAGGCTCGTCGATCTTTCCGCATCAAAAAGAATGCTCTCGTATCAAGAACATGAATATGAAATCCTCTGCCGGAATACACAAACGCAATCTTCTTAAATCGAAACTCGTCCATTAAAATAACTCTTATCTTCAAAGTCCACCAATACGCCTTCGACAAACAGCGCGTACAAACAGCAACTCCTAGAGCATGATCACACACAATATTATCTGCATCAACATCAAACACCAATTCTTGTGAGGTCCATCGATGAAAACGCAAGGTGTTCAAAACACGCCGAGGATCTTCATATACATTGCGATCATAATAAATGTCCTCAGGAATATACTGTTTTATCTTACTCTTTAATTCAGAAAATGGAACATACAACATAACACCTTTTAATCTCCTCTGAACAATAATCCCGCTCTCACTTCCCGCATCAATCGCGCATAGCTGCGGGCACCTTATTCCATTTTTTCGAAACCACTGCTTTACCTTTTCCAAATCAAACTCTCTCTCATAAAACTCTTTCCTTTCTTCAAGAGAAGCCACACGAAACACCTCCCCCATAACCAAGATAAGCACAATGTTTATAAAACCTTTATGCTTTTTCCCGAGATGAAAAAGGAGAGTGGACACGAGGAGACTCACAAACATGTTGACAATTCACTTGGTGTCGCAGCAGTCGTACTCGGCATCGTTGGCATTACCTCATCTGCAATCGGTTCAGTTATTCTCGGCATTGTCGCGCTCGTCTTCGCAACAAAACAGCAAAAGCGAACGCCAAACAACTGGGGAAAAGCAGGAAAAATACTCGCGCTAATATCTATTGCAATTGGCATTATCACCCTTATTATCGTTCTCTATGAATACAGCAAGAATCCGCTCGCCTACAATCAACTCCTCAATCAATACACACAGTCAAACATAGCACCTCAATGATACCACAAAAAAGGGCGGCAATTGAACTCTCAATCGGAACAGTCGTCATTATAGTTCTCGCAATGTCAATGCTCATCCTTGGCCTTGTATTAGTGCGTTCAATCTTTAGGGGTGCAACAGAAAGTGTCGATGATCTCAATAGCAAGGTAAAAGCGCAAATCACTTCGCTTTTTGCAGATACAGATTCAAAAGTCGCTGTATTGCTCGGCAACGATAAAACAGCGCGTATCAAGGCAGGGAGTGAATCATTTGGTATTGGTATCGGCGCCAAAACGCCTGATGGAGCCTCAGCAGGAATCTCACGCGGCAGTAGGCTCAAGTATAAACTTTCTTTTCAACAAGAACCAAATATTAAAAATTGCGCTCATGCAAGCATGCTCGGATTGCCAGCAACAAAAGCCCTTATGACAGAACCGCTTGACACGACACTTGACTTTGATCAATTTGAGGGATCAAACGCATTCGCACTCGTTACCCTTAAAATCCCTGAAGGAACAAAACTTTGCTCCCAAAAAGTATTCATCGACGTGTATGACACGCAAGCCACATCACCAAGCGACCCATACGCGCGAGCATTCTTTGTCTTTGAAATAACCGAGGCAGGGTTCTTTAGCTAGGTTTAAAAACCCCTTCTTCCCTTCACTTCTATGGAAACCAGGGGCATAACTGACAACTACACAAAGTATAGATGGTTCTACACATCCTCAGGCAAACTCGTAGTTGGCGGTCGCTCAGCAATTCAAAACGATGAACTACTGAAAAGACTAAAAGAGACAGGAAAAGACTTTATCGTCATGCATACTCACGCCCCAGGCAGTCCTTTCACGGTTATCGTCGCAGAAAAAATAAAAATAAAATCTCAAGATATTGAAGAAACAGCAATCTTCACCGGTTGTTTCAGCAGAGCCTGGCGCGAAGCTAAAAAAACAACGATTGTAGACATCTTTTCTCTGAGCCAACTCGCAAAAGCGAGGCACATGAAGCCTGGTACCTGGGGAGTCAAGGGAGTTATAGAACAAAGAACAGTTTCTCTCGAACTCGCTCTTGTAAAACAGAAAGACATCCTTCGCGCAGTTCCGGAAATAACACTAAAGAAAAAGAAAGACATCCTCTTTAAGATTCAACCAGGAAAAACAGACAAAGCAGCAATGGCATTAAAACTCCAGGTAGAACTCCCCCATGATCTTAATCAGGAAGAACTCCTCACCGCACTCCCAGCCGGCGGATTCACAATCCTACGATGAGTCGCTCCCCCATACAATTCCAGATTGGCAAAGACGGTCTTACACAAAGCGTTATTGATTCTTTAACACTCGCCCTAAAACATCACGTTCAAGTACGAATCTCCCTCCTTAAAAGCACAGGCAGAGACAGAGAAAAAACAAAGGCCCTTGCCTCAGAAATGCTCGCCCGCCTCCCCCTACCATGCACATCTAATATCATCGGATTTACAATCATCCTTCGCAAACAGAAGAGGAAGTAAGATTTATAAGCCTCCTTCTTTACCTATCTTAAATCATGGATAAGGATATTCGCTCTATCGAACCAGGAAAATATAACACGGCGCTAGCAGCTGCAATAAAAAAGGAAAAACTTTTCGAAAAACCACCCTGGGTAGATTTCGTGAAGACCTCCACACATAAACAACGCCCAACAATCGACCAAGACTTTTGGTATAAACGAGCAGCCAGCATCCTGAGACAACTCTACATAAAAAACATCGTCGGTGTTGAGCGCCTCAGAACGCGCTATGGTGGTAGAAAAGACCGCGGTTCTCAGCCTCCAGAATTTAGAAAAGGAGGCGGCAAGATCATCAGAGCAATCCTTCAACAAGCAGAAGCAGCAGCCCTTGTTGAAAAAGTAAAAGAAGCAAAACGGCACGGTCGCAGATTAACACAAAAAGGAAAAACCTTCCTAGAGACAATTGCACAATGACTAAGCACTATCAAAAGAAAGTAAAACTCGTGCCCCACAATCGAAGAACAAAATGGGCGCCAATCTGGGTAGTTATCCGTAAACACGGTCCAAAAAAGCGCATCCATCCTTCACGAATAACAAAACTTCACAGACACTGGCGCAGAACAAAACTAAAAATAAAACCTAGGAGGATCAAGAAGAGTCATCTCGGATAAGATCATGGCAGACACACAAACCCTAGAACGAGAATATACCATCCCGCTGAGAAGAGAATGGATGAAAGTTTCCAACTATCGAAGAGCAGGGAGAGCAGTAAAAGCAATAAAAAAATTCATCGCACGACACATGAAGGTTCCGAATCATGACGTCACAAAAGTCAAACTCGATCCCTACCTTAATAATGAAATCTGGTTCCGCGGAAAGAAAAAACCTCCTGCAAAAATAAAAATTAAAGCAAAAAAAGAAAACGATCTCGTAAAAGTCGAACTCGTAGAACTTCCAGAGCAACTCAGATACAAAAAACAAAAACACGAAAAAAGACACACACAATCTCCAAAACAAGAGCAAAAACCCGAACAAAAACCACAAGAGCAAGCGGACAAGAAAAAAGAAGAGGAGAAAAAAGAAGAAAAAGAGAAAGAACAATCAGTCGCGCACGTCAGAGCAGCAGAAGCAAAACAAGACGCAAAAGCACAGAAGCATCTTACAAAGGTAAAAGAGCCAGAAATCCAGAGAATGGCACTCAAGAAGTAATGAGAGACAAAATAAAAACGCAAGACGAAATTATAAAACTCTCAGAGAATCTCAAACAGCAAGGGAAAACACTTGTAACAACAAACGGCTCTTTTGACCTACTCCACTACGCGCACGTTAATCTTCTCAATAAAGCAAAGAGAGAGGGCGACATTCTTATCGTTCTTCTAAACAGCGACTCTTCAATAAAAAAATTCAAAGGCGAAACCCGCCCGATCATTCCACAAAAAGAGCGTGCACTCATGCTCGAAGCGCTCGAGTGTGTCGATTATATCACTATCTTCGATGAGGACAAACCCCTCTCCCTTATTGAAAAAATAAAGCCCCATAAGCACGTAAAAGGCGGAAGCTTCATTCCAGAACGTATAACCGAAGAAAAATCACTCCTTGCGAAATGGAATGGTCAGTTTAAATCATTCGAATTAGAAGAAGGCTTCTCTACAACAACCATCACCAATCAAATACTTGCAAAGATAAGGCCATAATGAAGTAAGTTAATGTCATCCCTAAGGAAGCTCCGTACAGAGCTCAAAAAACACGCAAATCCAACGAAAGCAAAAATCCTTCAGAGATTTTTCAAAACGGGCAAGGGCGAATACGCAGAAGGGGATCTTTTTCTGGGGATCACAGTCCCAGAATCAAGAGCAATAGCAAAAAAGTTTTCCTCACTCTCTCGTACAGACATAGAATCTCTCCTTCGCTCAAAGATCCATGAAGAACGTCTTGTCGCAATCCTCATCCTCGTCCATATATTTAAAACACAAAAAGAAAAACAGGAGGAGATAGTTAATTTCTATCTCAAAAACACAAAAAACATAAACAACTGGGATTTAGTTGATTTGTCAGCAGACAAAATCCTCAGCCCCTATCTTGAACACAGAGAAAGAGACATTCTCTACACACTTGCACAATCACAAAACATATGGGAACGCAGGATCGCAATTATATCCACCTTTCATTTTATTCGACAAAATAAATTTATCGATACCCTTGCCATCTCACGAATCCTCCTAAAAGACAATCACGATCTCATTCACAAAGCAATTGGGTGGATGCTCAGAGAAGTTGGTAAACGCAATCAAAACACCCTAGAAAATTTTCTTAAGCAACACTATCAAAGCATCCCACGCACAACACTCAGATACGCAATCGAACACTTCCCAGAACAAGAAAGACAATCCTATCTCAAGGGAAATCCACCCCCCTTCTATCCTGAACCAATATTAATCTCTTTTTAAACCAACAATTTCTTTATAAAATTGACTCCAAGAGTCTATTCTTTTAGCAACAGATTGTGGAACTTCAATATGTCTGTTATACCCCCAGGAAAATAGATACAAATCAGGAACTATACCTACAAGTGGTTCAAGTTTATCTAAGTCATCATCAATATATACATCCAAACCTCCGCAAGCACTAGCCTTCGAAACACTATTGCCCACTCCCACAATTTGTAAATCTAGTCCTTTTAACTTCATCCATTCTTTTGGAATCTCAACTTTCCTACGGGATGTAACAACGATTAAATCATAGCCTTCTCTTTGAAATCTCGGCACGAATTCTAAAACACCATCGACAGGCAACATAGTCAATCCAATTTCACGACTGTTGTAAATTTGATTTTGTAAATCGCTATATTGTTCTGAGGTTAATATTCCTGCACCAACTACTAATTCTCTCTTAAATCTCTCAGGCGGAATTTCAACTCCATAAAGTATTTTTGCACCGTCGGTTTTTAATCTTCCACAATCAGAAATTACCCCATCAAAATCAAGACCTATTTTCATATTTTAGTCAAAATTCTATTCTATTAATACTTTGTTATACCCCACAACTATTGTTCTGCCAGGTATAATCAGCTATGCGTTAGTATATAAATTATACCAACATAAAAAAGATCATGAAAGAAAAAGATCTTCTCAGCATCATGAAGTTTAGTATTATCAACCTTGACAAACCAACAGGGCCAACGAGTTTTCAGGTTTCTCAGTTTGTAAAGAATCTCCTCTCATTAAACAAAACCTCTCACCTCGGCACGCTCGATCCTCAAGTCTCAGGCGTGCTTCCCATAGCGCTCGGAAGAGCCTGCCGCCTCTCTGACTTCTTTATGCATCGCGATAAAGAATACATAGGTATCATGCGTCTTCACACCAACGTGAGTGAACAAAATCTTAAAAAAGAAATGCAATCATTTGTAGGAAAAATAACACAACTCCCACCAGTACGATCGCGAGTAAAGAGAGCAGAACGTATACGGGAAGTCAAACTCTTCCAGCTCCTAGAAAAAGAGGGAAAAGACGTTCTCTTTAAAGCAGAGGTTCAAGCAGGAACCTACATAAGAAAACTCTGCGATGATCTCGGCAAACAAACAGGTGGCGCCCACATGCTTGAACTCAGAAGAATAAAAGCAGGTATCTTCTCCGAAGAAACCTCGATAACGCTCTATGACCTTGAAAGAGCACTCAACGATTATAAAAACGGAAATGAATCTCAGTTAAGAAAAATACTCATTCCTGCAGAAGAAGCAATCAAGAAAATCCTCCCCAGTGTACAAATAAAAGAAAAAAGCCTTAGGCAGATCCTTACCGGAAAGCCTATTACAAAATCAGACATCATTAACCCAATACCTGCAGGAGATCATCTTGCCCTATTCCACAACAATCAGCTCATTGCAATAGTCCATAAAGTCGCTGAAGGCGATATCATCGCCCGCTCAGATTTTGTAGTAAACTAACAAATACTATCTCCACAACACTTAAAACACACCCTATCCTTCCGATAATATGGGAGAGTTTATCTATTACCTACGAACAGCACCAACAGCAGGCAGTTATATCAAAGAGGATCTCCAAGAATCAGGTCGCATCGATATTGCAATCCACACAATTATTGCAACCTTTTTTCTCAGCCATACAATCAGAACAGATGCTCGTTTACATTTAATCTTTGCAGGGCCTCCAACACCGCCGCGACACCTCGAATTACACCCAGTACATGAAGAAAAAACAGGGATTGACAAGATCTACATCTCAAAAAAGAATGTTGCCGCTATCTTAAAAAAGATGCTCTATAAATACAGGGAAGGCATGAAGCGCGAAGTCTTTCCAGGTTTTTGGATAGAAAAAAAGTCACTTCTCAATCTTGTAGAAGAACTTGTAGCACAAAACAGAAATCTCTATACGTTAGACGCTCACGGCGGAGATATTAGAGAAGCGACTCTTAAAGAGAACCCAATCTTCATCCTCGGCGATCATCGTGGTATCCCTTCCAAAGAGCTTAAACGCCTCAAAACACTTTCAAAACAAATCTCAATCGGAAAACGAACATACTTCGCATCGCAAACAATTGCAATCATTAACAATGAACTTGACCGACAAGAAGACCAAAGACTATAATCTACAATAGTAATAATTAAAAACTCTCAGCTATACAAAAATTCCATGGCAAAGGGGGCCTCAATCCGTTTCCAATCTTACTCGTTAACAGTACCGAAACTTCTTGATATCTTAAAACTCGATCGAGAATTAAAAAAGTACGATAAAATTGTCATAAAACCCTTCCTCGATATAGAAGAAGACAAAGCTGCATGCAAAGAATTTATCGAACCAATTATTAAATTCTGCCTCAAGCATAAAAATCCAGTCACAGAACTCTTTATCGCAGAAGGAGCAGATGGTCGTGACACCACAGAACTCTTCGAAACACACGGCTACAAAAAACTTGCAGAACAATACTCAATCGGTCTTATAGATCTCAATGATGCAGAAACAGAACTCATAGGCAATAACAACTTTTTAAAATTCTCAGAGATCCACTATCCAAGAATCCTCAAAGAGAGTTTTGTTATTACCGCGGCAAAACTAGCAGATCATCCAGAAACAGGAATAGCAGGAACTCTTTCCACAATGCTCAGTGCATTTCCTGCCGACCACTACAGCGGATTCTTTACAAAAAAGAAAATGAAGATTAGAAGATGGCCAATAAAGTACGCAATACACGACATCAACACCTGCAAGATGCCTGACTTCGCCATTGTTGACGCCTCTTTTCAAGGCGCAATCCTTGCAGGTCTCCCACTTGAGATCGACAAACAATCCGCGAAACTCCTCAACTACGACTGGAAAACTATCGACTACCTCCGCCTCCTCCACGAAACCTCTCTTTCAGACAAAAAAGAAAACGAAAGCATATAACGCCCCCACGAGATATTTAACCGTAGGCTAATGTTCTCCCGCAATAACGTGGAAAGAAACATTTATATAATACATTATAATGTATTATAATATGGAAACTATAATAAAACAGACGAGAGAGGTGGGGACTTCAGCAGGAGTATTACTCCCAAGAAAGTGGTTGAATAAACAAGTAGTTGTAACCCTATTTTTACCTTCAAAAGAGGAAATTGCCAAAGATATCCTAGATATTCTGATTAAAAAAAATTTAAATGGGGAAATAAAAGGAATCTATCTTTTTGGCAGTTATGCAAGAGGAGATTACGATGCTAATAGTGATATCGATGTTTTAGTGATAACGAAAGAGACAAATAAGTTAATTGATTACAAAAATTATGAGATCACCTTAATCTCAGAAGAAAATTTCTCAAAAAGATTGCCAGTTAGTTTATACTACATAAGTATGCTTAAAGAGGTCGAAGCGATAATAAATGAATCTCTCATAGAAAAGTATTCTAAAAGTAAACATGCCTTAAATATCAAAAAGATGCTAAATGAAATTAAGGGGGTGCTTAAAATAAATAAGGATATTATAAAATTAAGTGGGGAACATAATAGAAAAATCCCCGACGGCATAGTTTATTCCATTGTTTTAAGATTGAGAGAATTATACATGATAAAGTGCCTCGTCTCAAATAAATCGCACTCTCGAGGGGATTTTTTGAAAATATGTGGGGAAAGGAACTATACGGCGTATGCGAGAATAAAAAGAAATGAAAAAGAAATGAACGAAATAGCTTCAAATGAAGTAAAAAACATCTTAGATTTATCTGAGAAATGGCTAAAAGAATTAAAAGGATAGAAAAAGGAGTCGAAAGTCTGAAAAGAGAGATAGAAGAACATTTCTTAAAACTAGAAATAGACATCCGGGAAAACAATATCGATGGCGGAAGATATCATGCAAAAGAAATAGACAAAAGTCTGTTGAAGGCACTTGAAACCAAACTAGAAATTTTGGGAATCAAAGACGATTCTGTTAAGGTCTACAAAGAAAGGCTGAATAAACTGAAGAACAAGTTAGAAATAGAATAAACGCCCTCACGAGGAGAGAAACAAAAAGGTAGCCATTCCTTGTAGTCTACTGTGTAGAAAGTATATTTTGGGCTTTCCTTACAAACTCTAATGTTTTCATGCGTAAATCTTCAACATTCTTTTTATCAAAAGCTATTTGACTTGAATAAGATGCCTTTTCTCTTTCTTCTTTAGTTTTTACATAGAAAAGAATATCTTCATTGTCCAAATAAACTCTGTTCAATAGTTCTATATCCGAACCAGAGAGTTCTTTGCTGTAATATTCTTTGATGAGAATACATAAAGTGGCATCGTGATTTTTAGAAGAAAAACCTTTTTTGAGTATCAATGCTAAAGCCATGTGGTAAGCTACATAATAACAACCGACTATTGCCCAATCAGAATAACCATCTTCTAAAGTATCCTTTACAAATTTCGCATTATGCTCCGCTTTTGCTATATGCCCATTAATCTCTTTGTCATCTGTTTTTTGTTTTACTAAAGTCTTTTGCTTTAGATAATTTGCAATTCGTTTATCAAGCTCTTCTTTTCTCTTCAGGACTTCTTTAAGTTGTTCTTCATTCATTTGCTATTGCTTCATAATAGTATTTAGCATTGAAAACAGGGAAACCAGTTGTTAATGCTGATTGGATAACATAATCTTCTTTCATTTTTAATTCTTTTCTAAACTGTTCTTCTGTTAAATTAAACACTTGTAGCCTTAATCCTGTTTGTGCTTCAACAAATCTAATAGTTTCTTTATCATCGTTTTTTGTAGAACTTACTTGCAGAATATCAATATCTGAATCTTTTCTAAATGTCTCTTTTGCCGTTGAGCCAAACACAATAACTAATAATGGCTTTTTCTCAAGCTTGTTTAAATAAATCTTTATAGCGTCTCTTCTCAATAAAGGAAGGTTTTCTAATTTCTCTTCATCAAACAAAGGGAATATAACCGGCATTTGCTTCTTTACTACACAAAATTTCTTTAGATTTGCTTCTTTTGACGCTTTCAATACACCTTGTTTAAGAAGATTATTTAGATGTCTCGAGATACTACTCTCATTCATCTTTGTTTCTCTTGCGATTCCTCGTAAGTGTAAAGAAGAATTACGATTATTATAGAATAGTTTTAATATCTTCCATACGGCGGGTTTTATTATTGTTTTCATATTGTAAACAATTGTTTGAATTAATCGAACATTATAAATCTTTCTTTTTCATAGAATTCCTTTATAGACCGTTCTTTTATCATAATTTTGATATATTCTCTTACTTTGGCTCTTACAGATTCCGATCTTTTTTTCTTTGTTATATAAGTCTTCCATTCTCTGGTAAAAATCATGGATTACAAACCACGATCCCGGAGCATTACACTTTATACCAGACGCCCCCACGAGATAATTAACCTTAGGTTAAGAATCTCGCGATTGAAATTGATATTTTACCTCACTACAATTCTAAAATCTTTTAAATTCTCTTTCAAACTTTTAATTAAGAAAGTCAATATTTCTTTGTAATCTTCATTGTTTGCTTTCCTAACCGCTTTGAGATACTCTGCCCTTTGTTTATTATAAATATTAATTTTCATTAAGCTGAATTGTGGTTACTATATCTCTATAGAATAACTATAGTTTATATGTCTCTCGGTAGTTTGCTGCTTTAACCCTTTATATTTCGATTTAATTCCCGTCAAAAAGCGATAAAAAACCAACAGTGCGTAAACTATATTAAGAGAACTCCATCATTGGGTACATGAAGAAATCAATGCGTCTCTTCATCACAGGATCAGTACAAAGCCTCTTTTTCGAGCAATTTGTCAAGAATCATGCCGACGAACATAACGTAAGGGGCTTCTTGAGAAAGAGAGAAGACGGGAGAATTGAGATCTTTCTTGAAGGAAACAAACAGAACGTTGACCTTGTTGCAGGGATCTGTAGGCACGGTCCAAAATACGCACATATCAGGAATATAGAAGAACAACCAGAACCATTCCAAGGTTTCACGGAATTCAAGATTCTTAAAATATAAAAACAACAAGGAAAGCGATTTACTAATCAGCTAAGATCCTTATCGCCATCATCCGAGTCATCATCGTCATCATCGTCATCGTCATCTGAGTCGTCATCCTCTTCGGATTCTTCCTCTTCTTTCTCTTCTTTCTTATCGCGATCCATATACCACCTCCTAATATTCTAGCAAACAATGCTATTTAAACTTTATTTTTATTCAATGAATATATTCAAACCCAACAAAAAAAGTATATAAACGCCCGTTTCTACTCTTTAAAATGGGCAGAGAGGATCAAATAATCACTGAACGTCTCAGGAAGATAAAAGAGCTCAGATCAAAAAACATAGATCCTTACCCACACTCATTCGTAAAAAAAGATGCGCTCACAGACATCAGAGAGAAATATGACTCACTAAAACCAAATAAAAAATCATCCCACACAGTCAGAACAGCAGGCCGCGTTGTTGTAACACGCGACTTCGGAAAAATAGCCTTCGCAACCATCCAAGATGCAACAGCAAAAATACAATTGGTCATTCAGGAAGAAGAAACCCCTAAAAAAGTAAAAGAATTCTTTAAAAAATACATCGACGTTGGAGATTTTGTCGGTGTTTCTGGCACGCTATTCAAAACAGAACGAGGCGAACTCTCAATCCTCGTAAAAACCATCACACTTTTATCGAAATCAATCGCTCCGCTACCTGAAAAATGGCATGGACTCCAAGACAAAGAAGAGCGCTATAGAAAACGCCATCTCGATCTTATCATGAACCAAGAAGTGAGAGAAGTATTCCGACAGAGAGCATCCATCATCGATTCAATTCGAGAATTTCTCAAAGAAAAAAAATTCCAAGAAGTAGAAACTCCCTACCTCCAAACACTCTATGGTGGAGCAGAAGCCCGCCCATTTAAGACACATCTGAATGCACTCGGCATAGATCTCTTTTTAGCAGTCTCACCAGAACTCTATCTCAAGAGACTCATTGTCGGCGGTTTCGAGCGTGTCTTTACCATCGCACGAAACTTCAGAAATGAAGGCATTGATCGTTGGCACAATCCAGAGTTTACCATGCTCGAGCTCTATCAGGCCTACACAGATTACAATGACATGATGAAACTCTTCGAATCCCTATACGAATACGTCTGCAAAAAACTTCAAGGAAAAACAAAATTAAAATACCGTGATCTAGAAATAGAATTCAAAGCTCCCTGGAAAATAGTCACCTTCTTCGACGCGCTAAAGCATCATGCAAACATCGAAGCGAAAAAATTAACAACAACAGAACTAGAGAAGATAGCAAAGAAGCACAATATCACAACAAAAGAAAAAAATCGTGGCTCCATCCTCACAGCGCTCTCAAAAGAGCTTGTTGAACCGAAACTCATCCAGCCAACCTTCCTTATAGATTATCCAAAAGAAACCTCGCCGCTCTGTAAAGAAAAAAGAGGTCATCCTGACTTAATCGAACGATTCGAGCCATTCTGTCTCGGTACAGAGCTAGGAAATGCCTACACAGAACTCAATGACCCGATAAAGCAAAAAGAACTCCTCATCAATCAAGAACAACTCCTTAAAAAAGGAAATCAAGAAGCAAACCCGTATGACGAAGATTTTGTAAACGCCCTCGAAGTAGGAATGCCGCCAACAGGAGGTCTCGGTCTCGGCATCGATCGAATGTGCATCCTTCTTACAAACTCTTACTCAATCCGCGATGTTATCCTCTTTCCCTTCATGAAACCACTCTCCGACACAATTAAAGAAAGAAAGGAGGTACCAAATCATGGTTGATCTCATCATAAAAAGTAAAATCAAAGACGCAGTAAAAGGAATGAATGTTTCAGGAGATGTCCCAGAAGCCTTAAACAAAAGAGTAACAAAACTTCTTGAAGAGGCAGCCGAACGCGCAAAAGCCAACGGTCGCAGAACCCTGCAAGCCCGCGATCTCTAAAAAATGCCAAACAATAAATCAAAAGGATCAAAAGCAGAGCGTGAACTTGTAAAACTCTTCACGAAACAGGGCTGGCGTGCAGTTCGTGTTGCCGGCTCTGGTATTGGCGAAGACTCTCCCTGCGATATCATCGCAGCAAAACTCAACAGAAAAGGCTTTGCTATCGAAGTAAAATCAAGCAAAAAACAGATTATCTACATAACAAAGGGACAGATCAACGACTTTATACTCTTCTCTTCAATTATCGGACTCAGGCCAACAATAGCAGTACGCTTTAACTACGAAGGCTGGCTCTTCATCAATCCAGAACATCTTAAAGATACTGGTAAATACTTTGCCCTTTCGCTCCAAAAAGCAAAAGAAAAAGGCAAACGATTCAGTCAATTCTTTGAAAAATAATCAAAATTAAAGATTCTAAAACTCACTACCTCGCGCAACCACACTGCATGTCCCAGACCGCGGTTGATTATTCTGGAGATCAGCACACCTCACATAATACGAAACATCTTGCTTCCAATCAACAAGGTGAATATCTCGTTTTGTTGGATCAGCATAGACAAATGCGACACCTTCAGCAAGATTATAATTACAACTCGTCAACGAATAAGAACACTTCGCAGGCTCATCAGTAATAACGGCAAGTTTATCATTATCCCTATACACACGGCTCACACGCGGAGCCTCTCTATCGACTAAAACATTGAACGCAACATCAGTATACGCAACATTGCCACCAGCATCAATACATTGGATGTAATATACATAACCCCCGCCTTCCAATGATAGTGTTTGATTATGGCTAAATCCTCCAGTTACATCCATATCAAGGAAGCTACCAGTTACATTTTCATTCGAGAACTTACACGTTGCAGCGCCCTCATTTGCGCCGAGCGCTGTCTCAACCTCTAACGTAATAGGAACATCACGAGTTCCTCCTTTAATCGTCCCCTTTGGTCCACTCTTTGTTATTGTCAACTGCTGCGTTCCCCGCAATACCAATGGGAAACTCGTTGTCATCACATTTCGATCTTTTTCAGGCTTCCCAGGACGATCTTTACATCGAAAGAAGAAGTTATTATCCTCCAAATTCTTAATTCCCTTCAGCTCTCCAGAACACACATAGTTCAATTCAGAATTAACCTGATACGATTGCGTCGCACAATTCATTGTGTTTTCCATATCGTCAAATGCCTTGTCCAACATACTCCATCGGCACTCCGAAGGCTCATCAACATACACTTCTATCGGCACACGATCAGCATTAAACTGAACAGGGCTTCCCGATGGGATAGACGACCGTTCAATCCGTGGTTGTTTTGTATCCGGTCCTTTCTCAACACAGAATCTGAATACAAACGCATCCACATTCCAATTACCATTTGCATCCTTACATCGCGCGTACATATTATATGTCCCATCATTATGAATCTCAGGTACCGCATCTCCCTCTTCATTGAACGGATCAGGCACTTTCAATCGCTGTGTATGATTATACAAGAACGCATTCGTTTCGCCAAACAAGAAAGTCATATCATCATATCCCTTCTTAATTTCATAGTCAATGCGACACTGCGCAGGCTCATTCGTCGTCACACCAAACTCTAACTTCGTATACGCCTGCAAGCATCCTTGCGATGCACCAAGACGCGAAATCTTTACCCCTCTATTCGGCGGTCGTATCGCATTGTCAGGTACATACCGTAACTTCATCTCCACAGGCTTTAATGCATCATCCCACGGCTCGATCACAGGACTTGTCACATCATCTTTCCCAACCCATGCACACACCTCTTCAGTTGTTCCTTTATTCAACAACTCACATGCTTGTCCAAGACTCTTACACCTGTATTCTGAACACGGCCTACTTAAGTCTTTATTACATTCTTCACAATTTGCACCTCCTGATGGAGCCTCCCATGGCAAACACTCAAACCTCACCAATTCCTTTTTCTCTTTCTTATACGTCGCCAAAAACACAGCGACACCAATCCCTACTCCGGTCAATATCCCTAACATCGCTGCATGTGCACCAAGCGTTGTTCCTAAAAGGCCATTGTTTGCAAGAAAGTACAACGACGTCCCTGTAAACGTTCCCAAAAACCCTGACAACGCCAATGCCTTCGTATTCTTATCATCCAATCCCAACAAATTACCTATCAACAATAAACCTCCATACACAATCGCACCCCAGATTAATCCACTCGATAACGCACTTATCACTCCTCCAACACTCTTTATCCCAAATGCACTTCCCTTGAATAATCCGCCTAGGAACGCGCTAGTGGTTTGTGGAGGTGGCGGAGGTACAGCTCCACCACCGGCACCTCCCGCTACAGGTCCTTCACTTCCTCCTGTCCCACTCAAGAGTTGTCGTGAGGTCTCTTCCCAACTATCTGCCGCAGCCTTCCCAAGAGAAGCGGGCTGTGTCGTAGGAATTGTAAGCCCAGAAGAAGAAGGATCAGGCGGACCAACAAAAGAATCACTAACCTCTGTCTGCGCGCTCACAATCTCAACGCCACTCATCAAAAATGAAAACGCAAAACTCGCGCTAATCAATAAAACTATTTGAAAAATCGCACTATAAAAAAACAATCCTCGCTTCCTCTTTTGCATCCCATCTAAAACATCACTTTATTTATAAAAGTATGGGCGAGGAAACCAATCATTTCAATGGTTGGATGAAAGCGAGTAAAAATTGAAAAGTATATAAAAATGAAAAACTACAAAATAGTATAGTCACGCAAGGGAATTTTAATATTAAAAGAAAAGCTGATAAATGGTATGTCCTATTTGCTTGTGAGGGTATTGTAATTGATAAAGTAAAACCAAAATTTTCTCCCGTAGAAGCCCATCAATTCATTGGTGGGGGTATGTCATAACTATTCCGAAGAGATTCTTGTTGCTGAATTGCTTCCTGACGCTCACCCGTTGCTCCTGAAGATGCACTATCCCAAAGTTTTATCCGAGTATAACCCATCGGAACGCCTAAACTAGTCCAAACAGCAGTATAGACTCCTAAAGGCTTCAGCTCTCCCGGACCAAACTCATACATAACTACATGATTATGAGAGGTAGGGGTAGTCTCTCGCTCGACAACAACATTCTCATTATTATAGAGCTGAAATAAAACACCCAAACCTCCCGCATTAAACATTCGTGAAACAAACGTGACACGCTCATCAGTTCTAAAACTAGATTTCACACCAACAAATTCATCATACGCAGCGCACATATCACCATTTGAATCATTCCAATAATTACACGCAAAAAAACTACTATTATCCCTCAGAATCCTAATCACCTGAGGGCTTCTTCGATCTACATACTGCGGCAGCTCCACGCTCTGCGGCTCAACCGCCTGCTGTTGAGTATTATCAATCTGTCTCTGCACATTACTTCTATAATCGTGCTCTGTTTCTCGTCTTTTATCCTCTGAAACTTTATTCCCCCCTGCTTGCATAAGCAAACCAAATAAACCACCATTAAGTGCACCAAAACCAGCTAAAGCTTTTCCTTCATCGAATTCTTTTGTATATCCACTGTATCTTCCTTGTTCATCATAGACAGGTCGCGTCGTTGTACAAGCAGTTGCACCTACGCAAAACGCTGCTAGTCCTAATGATAACCTTCTTCTATTTTTGCTCATTTTCATAGAAAATTAACAAATCCTTATTATTTAAGCATTCCTATTTTATATTCTATGTAGGCTCACAAGATTTTTCACCACCCACCTTTGTTAATTAAGTAAACGTCAGGGAATTCAAGTAAAAAATACACAGATATTCAGAACCATAACCCTCCCGTTTTACAATCTTGATATGTTAGTGCGATTATATTAACTTTGCTTAATCTTAATGGCTTCTTTAGTTATTCAGCATAACTTTATAGAAATCCATAGCGGAACCGATGAGATACCATTTGAGAGGGAAGGAGTTGATTTAAGTTTGAGCGAAAATAGATGGTTGGGATTGATTAAGATAAGTTCATTATAGTTTTTTTATTTTGTTGATTATCTCTTCTATTTCCCTACTTGAACGAAGAAACAATATCAAAGCGGATGTAATAATAACTGCAATAAGAAATATCCTCACCATAATAGGTATTTCGCCGAAGGCAAATATAGTCAAAGCGAATGCACCAAAGAATCCAAGAAAGATGTTTTGTTTGTTTAAAACACGACCATATTCTAACTCATGAACAAGTAAAGTTTTATTCTCTTGCATTTTAAACAGAATCAAAAAGATAAAGCAATCCTATAATTCCCAATATAGCTCCTAATGAAAAGCCACTAATTGTATATATTTTCCCTAATGAAAGAATTGGAGAGCCTACCATAAAAAGAAATGCTATTACAATTATAAATATTGAAGCGTTTTGTTGATCTCTTTTTCTTCTAAAGGGAAATAACACTTTTTCACTCTCTTTTTTGCTTGCATAATTAGTATAGTTATACTTAAATTCCTTTTGATTTTTCATTTTTCTCTTTTATTAAGGAGCTGTAAGAAGTCTGACGTTTACTTAACAGCTTACCTTTATTTATCTTTCTTCCCACCAATCTTCTGTTTCGTTATCTTATATCCTAATCCAGATCCTGCTTGTCCAAGGAAGTTCACATTTGGACCGCAATCACCAATCGCCATACAAAGCTGTGCACGTTTCGCCTCAGTATCAGGTTCTAAACAAAAACAATTCTTCACACACTTCCACCCTCCTCCTACAAGTCCTTTCTCATACGTTACCGGACAGACTGCATTTGCTTGTGCACAAATCCCAGTAGCCTCGTTCCCTTCCCAGAACCTTAATCCAGGAGGATTCTTCGGTACACAAGCGCCTTTCGGAATGTTTTCAATACCGCCTGCTTCCCTCACTGCTTGCTTTGCCCGTTCTTGCAATCCGCCAAGAGAATTCCCATCAATCGTCGATCCATTCAAAACAGCCCCCATCAAAATATATTCAATACCTTCCAACCAGCGACAATCCCTTCGGTCTTTGTTTGTACAACTACGTTGATCTTTCTGCGCAGTACAATCCTGCCATCTATTCACCAGACACGCGGCCTGTGAGAACTTTACTTGTCCAGTATCAATAGAATCTTCAAGACACTCTTCCTGCCGAAAATCAGCACACGGCTCAACAACAATCTCTCCGTTATTACAGATATGACGGTAAAACTTACTCCCAACAGGATCTGTTCCTCCTAATAAACTACTCAATCCACCAGTCCGATCAAACATACACCACGATTCTCCATGCAGTCTTTTCTTTCCATCAAAATCAACACAATTCAAGTCAGCACAAATATTCGTCCCATACGTCGGCTGTGCACCATCCGAAGAAGCCTCACGACAATAACTTCCTAACAAATAATTGCAATTCCCACACGTCTGCGAGTTACTATTTGCACTCGTAGGATTACACGACTCTTTCACATCCTTTACATTAGCCCAATACGCTTTGTCATTTACCTTCGAAGCATCATACACATTCGCAGGATTCCCACACGTATCAGCAAAATATACCTCTTCTCTTCCAGGCACGCAGATAGTTTGTTTCGTAATCCCGCAATTTGTTCCCAACTCTTCAGCAGAACACAACTTTCCTTCAAAGAACTCAACATTGCTCGGCGCGCTTGTATTTACTACTCCAACAGCCCTTCCTGTTACGCTTTCGGATACAGCACCATTTGTCGCCTGCTGCTCTTCCGTCGCTCCTTGTGTTCCTTGAGCCTCGCGCGGCGCAGGCGTTAATCCTTCAGCCCCAGATAGTGTTCCACGCTCTCCTGCGAGTCGAGTTCTACTCTGCCCCCCACTCCCGCTATCCTCAGCCTTATCACTACTTTTTCCTTGAATAGCCTCTAAGGTACATTCAGATCGTTTCGTGAACTTACATGTTTTCTCAAAATCCTGATAGTAGACACACGCGCCCTTCTCTTCAGCACGCGCAGTTAAAAGGCACGTATCTACATCGCTAATACTTGAGTCATAATTCGTCTCCAATCCAAGAAAACCTGACCATCGCTTACAACTCGTTAATGTTACAAACGATGCCTGATCTCCAAGGATACAACACCCAAGATTACATTGCGGTGGCTGTTCAGCAGCCCACGTTCCTTTCTCAGCATTGCACACCATCTGCGGTGTATTATCTAAACATGTTCCCTCAACCGAATCAAAACAAAACCCTCCTTTACAAAAAGAAGTAGACTCACACGAAGTCGGTATCTTTCGTGAGTTAGGAGCACAATCTTTCTCTGGAACATCCTGACAATATAATCCACTCCTCGTTTTCTCACAGCAAATAGTCTTCTCTCCAACACCGACCTTTTCAGTATCACTCTTCCCCTCCTGCCCACTCACAAAACTAAGAACAAAAACACTTAATACAAATAGCACAACACAACATCGTATAGCTCTATCAAACATATTACGTCTCAAAACCATACCCTCCAGGCCATGCCAAACTTCGTGTCGCAAATCTAAATCGCTCCTGTGTTGTCACATCAGTTATCGTATAAATCTTAGAGCCATCGCCTAATTTTAATTTTTCCACACGGAGATTAGGATAGTATCGCATATATAAAGTTGTCTCTGAATCACCATACGTCGACTCGTAGTCAAGAATACTCGTTCCAACCATCAGCAGAGAATAGAGCTCGCTCGAAAGAGCTACTTCAAAACCATCAAACTTCTCTGTTGTGCCTTTCGTTATCTGGAACGATCTCATAAAATCGACAATAATCTGCCGCGGAACAATATGAACCTCAACAGCACTCGTTGCCCCTTCAGAAACCCTATATCCTCGTCGTTCATAGCTCGCCTTCAATTCTCGAATACACGAATCAGCCTTATCTTCAATCATCGAAGCCAACTCTTGCTCAAACCTCGTCTTAATCAATGGCTGCTGCACAATACAGGGCAAATAATACTGCGCATTATAACACAAATACTTCACTCGGCTCCCTTCAAACTCAATAAATCCCTCTGGTTGAGCATATCCTCCTTGTTCAGACAATATCGCAATACTCTTCAAAACATCCTCCTCAACACAACTTCTCAAAAAATCACTCGGATCCTCTATGTCAAAGAAAATAGCCTCCAATCGAGGATAAAATAAATAAATCAACACAATCCCCACCACAATAGCAATTGCCACAATAACAAAGATAGTCGTCTGTCCTCTTTTACTCATCCGTATTCAAGTAAAATTTTGTTTATAATTGTTTCTCTTTTCTTCCCTATCCAAGATATGAATCTACTCAATCCCTTCTTTCACAACAATATCACACTCTCCGAATCGCTGATTATCAAAGCGATCTTTACACCGTATATAGTAAACCTTATCATTCTCAAACAATGCATGATGCAATACCCCTTCTTCATCACGCTCCATACGCTGCGCATTCTCAAAACTGAAACCACACGCATTCGTCATTCCTTGTTCAGGATTATTCACAAATCCGCACGCTGCTCTCTCATTGGTCACAACATACACTGAACCACCATCAGCATACACCCTCGTTATCAAAGGAGCAACAAGATCCTTCTCAATGGTAAACGTTGTACTCTTCTCCGCACTATTCCCCGCGCCATCACTGCAATGTACATGAAGCGTATGCACACCAGAACTAAATCGCTCATACGTCTTTTTATGTACGCCATTCTCTATCTTTGGCAACAAATCAAAGAGCCCATCAAAATCAACAGAACACGTAGTACTCTCACTCAATCCTCCTGACACCCTTACCTCAAGATTTACCGAAGCAATATCTGTCCCAATACTAATCACCTCATTATCAGGTTTTATAGAATCAATACTCAATGCACTCGCAGTTCTCTTCACATGAACCTTAATACTTTCCTGATTCTCATTCCTTTTCCATTCGTCAGATGTTCCCTCCAACGCCGGTTGATCTTTTGCTCGAATATAGATTACCTCTTCATCCTCATCAATAGGAACAGAAGTTTTACACTCATATCCATTCGGCAATCGTTGCTCAGGATTTATTTCACAATCAAAGACATTCTCCATAGCATCGAAGTCTTTATCCTCACTGCTCCAACGCAACTCACTCGGTTCATTCACATACACAACAAGGTCTTTAATCGTTGTCCCAAACGGTAAATACTTCGTGAGCGGTTCTATCATGACAATCTTCGGCGGTGTATAATCATCTCGTACAATACACAGATTAATAACATACGCATTCTCATTCACCTTCCCCAACGCATCCTGACATTTAACATACAAACTAATCTCTTTCCTCGTTCCAGGATCTCCTAAATCAATATCAAATGCCACCGCGTCTTCAAATGCAGTAAAAGTAGCACTATGATCCTTTAACAAAATACCTCTTCCACCAAAATCAGCCATCTCTTCAAACCTAGCCAGTGCATCGCCACCAATCTTACATCTCCCATATTCATCTAATTCAAAACCATATTCAACTTTCTCGAACTGATTCACGCACTCTTTATCCCCACTCTCTCCTTTCTTTCGCACTTTAAATCCAGCATCTGAAAACTCACGAATCTCAAATTCCTCTCCACTATGAGCAGACACTATCCTGGGAGCCTTTGTATCACTCTTATCCTCACTCACACAAATCCCTCCCTTCGGTCCTTCACTCTCCTCGATAAACATGCAATTTCCAAGCGCCTCACACGAATACCTTGAGCAAGGAAATTCCCGACTTCCATCACTCATCGCATCTTTGCCACACTGATCACATTGAGCTCCGCCGCGCGGCGGCTCCCACGGCATACATTCGAACTTATATTTAATCTTCTTAATATCTCCAATCCCAATTATTTTAAGGATAGTTATAATAATCGCGGTAACAATAAGTATGATAATAGCAAGCGGACCTGAACCCGAGAGGATGCTAGCACTCTTTCCTATAAGAACCAGAAAACCTTGAGTCGCCAAAAGCGATCCTCCAACGCCTGCTGCAGTAGTAAGCGCGATAGTCCCAACAGGACCAAGTCCTCGCGCAATACCTAATTTATCGAGAACAAGTCCAGTAACAGCTGATGCAATTGCTCCGCCTGCTAATCCTGCACCGAATGATCCAAGACTAACTGGCGATATTCCTCCAGGAACACTAATCACCTTTACGCCTGAGGCGGACATAGATTCTACGCCGCTCTGTGTAAGGAATGCGTTAGCGTTCGTGTTAAGCTGAGAGAGAACTCCTGCCTCGGTAATAACGGTGCCTTGCGCAGCACCTGTACTAAATATTTCACTTAATTGAACATAGCTGTCGCCAGCGAATGCTATTATTGACGACCTACCAAGTACATCAGCACCGACAGCGTTACTAACCACAGAAGCAGGAAGGAAGACAGTTGTTCCCGCTGTGGTAATTGAGGATGCTAGGGAGCTCCGAGTAATCGCTGCGGTAAGGATAGAAGCTCCTCCGAGCGCGCCGCTCACTCCTGCCAGAGGATATACAACATTTTTTATCGCCCGCTCACCCCCACTCTTCGGAAGCTTCGGCTCTCCAGAATCGCTTCCTCCCTTGTCACCAATCCTTCCAAGAATCTGTTGAACAAGATTATCTCCCAAGAGATGATTGCCCCCTTTCCCAAGACTTGCAAACCATTTGTCTGTCTCCGCATTAGCAAACTTTCCAGGTACAAAATTCGCATAACCTGTTAAGAGCGCAGCATACACAGGACTAAGGATCATCATTCCAACATCTGGTTTTTTATCTTTTGTCACTAAATAACCTGGTCCACCAGGTAAATTCCCGAGATAGTTGACCTCGAATCCACAGTCTCCTAAACTTGTACAGAAATCATTCATTTGTTGTGTAAACTTCTTCTTTTCACAATCACAATTCGCCTTACACTCCCAACCGCTTAACGTTTTCAAATAGACAACCGTACACTCCTGAGAAGCATAATTACAAACCTGCTCTGCGGACTTCCTTCCCTCTTCACTACTTAAATCAAATCCTGGCGGATACTTCGGAAGACACTGAGAAAACTTAAATGTATCTGCTGACTTAGAAGCAAGATCAACACTCTTCACAAAACAATCAGGATCACTTGAACATTTCACACCGATAAACAATTCAAGCGCACGATGCGCTTTTGGCCCAAGCGAACCAATAACTCTCGCCTCTATGCTATCAGGATTATAGGCAAGACACTCCTGCCAGCGATTTACGCGACACCCTGCAATAGAAAACATCTCTCTGCTATCATCCTTTTGTATGCGCTCCTCAACACAAATCTGATCTCGATACACCCCACACGACTCACTAATAATCTCTCCTTCAATACAACTTCTTCGGAAATGCCTACTCCCCGGCGTATCAATGGATCGACTACTAATCCCTGCAAGTTTACCACCAGCGGCCACCTGTACAACATCCAATCCAGGAATCTCTATACCTCCAATTCCAGTACTATCAACTCCGATCGCACTATGGTAAGCACACCAACTCTCTCCGTGATCTCTCCGTACATTATTTTCGTAACACGATAAATCACGGCACACAACATTTCCATCAGGCGCATCGTTCAACTCCTGCACACGTTCTCCACTACTCTCGTCTCCACACGCACTTCCCGCGAGTCTATTACAATTCCCACACATCCCCTGATTCAGAACAGGATTATCAGCACTCGCAAGCACACAACTCGATGCTTTCTTCTTTATGAGCCCATCATCAAACGAAGAATCATAAATATTCTCACGATTATCACACGAATCAAACCAATATACCTCATCAAATCCCTCTGCACATTTCGTCGTCTTCCGTGGCTCGCAATTCGTGTTCAATTCCCTATTTGAACACAATCTCCCTTCAAGAAAATCTCCCTGAATCTCCTCACATCCTTCCTGCGTTGTTCGCTTGCATCCTTTCTTTCCTTCTCCTCCATCAGAGAAAGTACACGCACCTTCAATCTCACTCCCAACATGCGCAAGACAAATTTGTTCATGAGCAATATCCCCCGCAAACAAGGCATTCGCACTTCCCAACTCAACACCAAGCGACTCAGTACGTTTCTCGCACTGTCGAGCAGTCACAAAAAAAGCCTGATCTCCGATAATACAACATCCCTTTTTACATTGAGGAACATTAGCCCAAGGATCGCTAAACCATTCACCTCCTTTATCTTTACATTCCTCCTGAGAAGCCCGTGGCGCACATGTTCCCTCCTCACTATCATAACACGTTCCCAATTTACACACAGAATCATCAGGCAATTCATCCCTCGATCCTTCCAAACACCTCCCCGCACACTGCTTCTCACACCCCTGCGCACTATATTCCTGACAAATCTTCCCATCCCTCGATTCAGGACAAGTAGACACACGTACAGCATTTGTTAAAGAATCTGTATCAACATCTCCTCCACCAAACGGAGCAACAAACTCAGATACCACAGAACGCAAAGTATCAACAAGACCACCGGCATGTTGTATATTGTCCAATAAATCACCGCTACTATCAACAACACTATCTCCTTGCTGATTCAAATTATTCACAACGCTCTCTACCTTAGCATCATCACTCTCTCCAGAAAGTACACCACTCGCAGTTAAATCATCGTGTACACGAGCATACTCATTATCTTCCTGTGCCGCCACGCCAGAAAAAGCACCTCCAATAAGATACGCAAACGCAATAGTCGAAAGCACCAGTATGACTATCTCAAATCCAACAATATTCCTATTCCTCCCCCCCATCCACATTATCTTTCTCTCCATCATAATCCTGCAGGAATTGAACAACTCCTGATCGCAATATTCATCTTTTTTTCACTCTTCGTATCAACAATTGTGTAAATCTTTGTCGAGTCAGATGCAACATACTTTGTAATTGTAAATCGAGGATACGTTATTTTATAACCAACATACTCAAAATAGCAATACTTTGCCTCTTGTGCAGCAATCTCAACAGCAACACTTCCCAAATCATACGCAGGATGAATAACAACAGATTCAAAAGAGTCATACGTTCGCGTCTGTCCACTCTTTGATAGCTTCATCTGTTTTTCAGTCTTTACAAGAATACGATCAGGCTCTAGGTTAACACTAATTCGAGGCTCTCCAGGCTCTATCACAATCTTCCCCTGTCGTTCCTTCACCTTCTGCTTCATTTCATTCAAACATCCTGAAACGCGCGGCGTCAAATAAGAAACAATCTCCTGCTCCATCTCGCGCAAGAGCATCGAATGTTGTTGGACACACGCCCTATAATATCCAATGTTCTCACACAAATACTCGATATTTGTATTATCAAAAAACTTCGCATTCTTAGGCTCAACAAAACCTCCTTGAGGCAACATGATATCAACTACCTCCGTCGTATATTTCTGAACACACGAATCAAGAGAAGCCTGAACATCAAAGATGCTCTCTCCTTCAGGTGGTTGCACAAAATCAATATCCCTCACAAGCGTAAAAAATAAAGCCATCGACACAACAAGTACAATCGCTAAAATAACCCAAATAGTCACCTGCCCCTGCTTCAACCGAGAAAAAACTATTTTTTCATCCACAGAGTCACTCCTATCTTTTTGTCCGCCTTCTTCTGAATCCGCTCTATCTTCCCTTCCAATGCCAGATCCTTCAAGTAACTTTCAGCAGTATTCCATGAAACATCCAATGCCCGCGCCACCTCAGAGCTCGTCACAACTCGCTCTTTCTTCACTAATTCGACTATCTTAGAGCAATGCTGAAATTTACGAGATTTATGAGATTTCATAGTTAATTACATTATAAACTTATTATGAAGTTACATATATAAATCTTCGCTCAACTTAAATACTACAACCTCCATAGCAGAGTATGCCACCACTCCAAGGTCTTGTCCAAGTTTTTTGGGGCAACGGGAAAGGAAAAACAACAGCCGCATTAGGAACAGCACTCAGAGCATGTGGTAATAATTACAAAGTCCACTTAATCCAGTTCATGAAAAACGGTACAGGCGATTCCGAAATCGATCATCCTGGCGAGATCAAAGCTCTTGAAAAATTTCCAAGTTTCTCATACAAACGTTTCGGTGCAGGCTCCTGGATAATCGGTAAACCGAAACCACACCATATTGAAAAACTAAATGAAGCCTTCGACTATCTAAAATCATCGCTTACGCAAGACTATGACATTATAATCGCAGATGAAATACTTTATGCAATCCAACTCAATCTCCTTGAAGAATCAAGACTCGTCGATCTTATCAAATCAAAACCAAAAAACAAAGAACTTATTCTCACAGGCTCGCATATCCCCCTTCCAACAATCTTTTCTTTCGCAGACCTTGTTACAGAAATAAAAAAAATAAAACATCCATACGATAGCGGTATAATGGCGCGAAAAGGCATCGAATATTGAATCTCCTTGCGCTAAGCAATAAGCTCCTTCTCTTGCTCATGTCTCGTACCATCAATCTCGACAATCCTCTTTACAATCCCTTTCCGTTGCGCAAGCTCTCGAATCATCTTCAGGTCACTCACATTCTCAGGCAGAATAATCTCTTTTATTATAAGCGTATGACTCACCTTTATTTCATTAAAGTCAGGAAAATCAAAAAACAAATCGCGAACAAGCTCCCGATCATGCGTCTTAAGTGAACAAAAGTTAGGCTTCGGCGCATCTTCTCCCGATTTCAAAGGCTTCCCACTTTTTGGAGCCTTTGCTTTGATCTTCAACACGCAGAGCGGCGTCGAAAACGATAACGCATAAAACGCACGAGGAAACTTTTTCATTAACGCACGAATCTCCGAAGCATCAACACTCGTCTCAACTAAATACTGTTTAATCCCTAAATACTGTTTTATTCCCGAGAGCGGAAATTGAATCTCCTTTCGCATATCACTCGTTGTAATTATTGCACCGGTAACATCAACGCTTCCTGAGACGCCCTCGAGACAGCGCAAAACAAGAAAATTAGCAAACTCAGCACCTGCCTTGATACTCCATGAATCCTTCTGTTTCTTTCCCTCCAACAAATATCGATTCCCAAACACACCCCTACTAAACTTCAGAAAATCAGCATGGAGAAGATCATCACGCGCTCCTCTAAAAATCTTCAGAATAACATTCTCCATACTCATGGCTACGCAAAATCACTTATAAACCTTTCCAAGAAAATCAATAAAATGAATGGTGATGATTCTTGGAGAGAAATATATATGGAATTTATGACTGATGTTATTGAATGGCTTCAGGAATATTATTTGAGAGTTCATTGTGAAAGTTTTCATCCTGCATTTAAGAGAGTTTATGGAAATATATCAAAAGTAAGACATCATAGTAAATTTGTTCAGGTAACTGCAAGGATAATCTTGCATAATCGAGCAAGATTATCTTACTTTAAGAGGATTAAAGAATAATATGTACCAGGGTTAAAGTTATCTCAACATTTATATATGCCTTCACCTTCCCTAAAAAATGGTACTCACCGAGAAGGACGTTAAGCGCTGGTCATTAATCTTGATCGTAGCAGCGCTTGCCTTCCTCGTCTTTCTCATCATCCGCCCAATTATCGTCTCTATCATTGCAGGGCTTCTCCTAGCCTACGTCTTCCTTCCAGTCTATCGCAAGCTTGTCCGTTACATAAAATCTCCAAACGCATCTGCAGCAATTGTCAGCATGCTCGTTGTTATTCTTATTATCCTTCCACTATGGTTCCTCACCCCTTTTGTTATGCAACAGGTCTTTGATTTCTTCCAACTCTCTCAAAATCTCAATGTAAGAGGCATCCTGAAAGGCATCTTCCCCAGTGCATCAGAGCAAGTAATCTCACAAATCGACATCATGTTCTCAGGAGCAACAAGTAAAATTAGCTCCGCAATCCTCAACCAACTTGTTGAGTTCCTTATTGATTTCCCGATTATATCGCTCCATCTTCTTATTGTTGCATTTGTATTCTTCTTTACAATGAGGGACGAAGAAAAGCTAAGTGAATTCGCATCATCACTCTCGCCATTAAACAAAAATCAAGAAAAATCACTCATCAAACAATTCAAAGATATTACAAATTCTATTATCTACGGCCAAGTAATTATCGGAATTATTCAAGGTATTCTCGCTGGTCTCGGATTCCTCGTTTTTGGGGTGTCAAACGCACTTCTTCTTACTATCCTTGCTGTTGTGATGGCAATTATCCCAGTTATAGGGCCTGTAATTATCTATGTCCCAGTCGCGCTCTACATCTTATACGCGCAAGGCATTCCTTCAGCAGCAGTCTTCCTTGCCTACAACGTCCTCATTGTCTCGACAATAGACAATATTCTCCGCGCCCACTTTGTCTCTCGTAAAACAGATCTCTCACTAGTTACAATCGTCATAGGTATGGTGGGCGGTTTCTTCATCTTTGGGATACTCGGCCTTATCCTTGGCCCTCTCATCCTTTCTTATTTCATTATCTTCCTCAAAGCCTACAAAGAAAAAACACTCTCAAGCCTATTCTCTTCTGATTAAAAACCGATTCAAATAACCACAGATCCCACACACAATAGTCTTATCCTTCCAATTCACTCGCGTCTTTCCTCGCAATCGTGAGAAACATTGCTTACAAAACAAACGTCGATATTCCCGTAATGGTACCCGATACTTCATCGCCAATCGCTTTATCTTTCGTACTTCTTCGGCACGAAAGTCCTCTCGTTGAAAGAATTCCCCAATCCTTCGCCGCGCCTCTACTCGCGACATTGTTTTCTTCATAGCAAAAAAGAGAAACGAAAACATATAAACCTTCACACCCTCACGTTCAAATGAAAAACAAACTCCTCGCGCTCTACAAAAAACTCCTCAAACAACATGGCAAGCAACACTGGTGGCCAGTCTCCTCGCTCAATCCAGAATTTGAAATCTGCCTCGGCGCAATCCTTACGCAAAACACAAATTGGAACAACGTAACAAAAGCCCTCCACAACCTCAATCAAAACAACCTTCTAAATCCCAACACTCTCATAAAAACATCCCACAAAACACTAGCCTCGCTCATCCGTCCATCAGGTTATTATAACCAAAAAGCCAATCGTCTCAAGATCTTTACAAAATTTTATCTAACAGAATTTAAAAAACTACGAAATCTTCCGCTTAAAGAATCAAGACAAAGACTTTTAACGATACACGGTATCGGAAAAGAAACTGCAGATTCTATTCTTCTTTATGCACTCAACAAACCAATCTTTGTCATCGACACGTACACCAAACGCACGCTCGAGCGAGAATTCAACATATCATTCAAAGAGTATGACGCCTATCAACAATTCTTCCACAACAATCTCCCCCGAAACACGAACCTCTTCAAAGAATTCCATGCCCTTCTCGTTACTCATGAAAAAAAAGACTCATCAAGAACCAAAGGGAATAACTAATCATGTGCCTGTCTAGAATAGACTTTGTTAAATAAGTCCTATTTTTAGCTTACTTTTTTAACAGAAATTATCTTTGCTTAGAGGTCGCCTAATAATAAATTGACCTATCTTCATTACCTATTTCTGTTTCCAGCCTCAACATTTATTTTGATTTACCTATAATATTTGGCATTTTATTTTGAGTTAAGCCCTTAGGATTACTTTTATTGGAAAGAAATCGAAGTATCGCCGTATGCTACTAAACTTTCATAATTTGCATACAAATAGGGGGCATAAAATGGAGCTTCTGGAAATTCAGTTGTGGTATTCAAATGCCATATGTTATCCAACATTTTATCTTTAGCCTTAAGAACGGCAACTTCAATCGATTTACCATTTAAAATAGACGATACCAAGAGATTAGAAGGCTCAAGAAATAATCCTGCGATTCTATCTCTTCCAGGAACGGCCTCGCTATCTGGATCTTTACCTAGTGCAAAATCACGTAAGTATCCTACAAAACTCTTTGTGCCAACTTCACAAGATTTGACACCGAGTTCGATAGCACAAGAGCATGCAAGTGCATAAACAACGGCTTCTTTAAGAACTTGCGGATTTCTATCGCTAGATATAATTAATTCGTTTTTATATCCAAATATCTCTTTTGCTGAACCGTGACCATTAAACATAATGAAATGAGGTTTTTTCTTTTCTATCAAACTTAATATTATTTTACTGTTTGCATTTTCTTTCTCTTTATCTAAAACATCCCAACCTTTAGATTCTGCCATCTTTACCAATTCTTTACTGTAGTAATGCAAATAATTTACCTGAACATCATGATCCGGACGAGAAAATAAAACGCAATTCATAGAAACCCTCAATGCTTTTTTTCTAAGAATCCTCTCTTCAATGCTTTAAGATATGCAAATTGAATCTCTATCACTTTTTTTCCTATTTCAGTTTCATTTTTAATTTCTTTAATCAAATCGCCTGTAGATAAAAACTCACCCCCCCTATTTCCAAATGAGACTTTAACATTTGGAGGCGTCTCTCTAAGTCTAGCTAAAACAATTTCCTTTTTCAATTCTTCATTTTTCTCGTCTTTATTAGTCATATTATCTCCAAATCTTTTAGAATTTTTAATATTTTCTGTCCTTTAGATGTATTATTTTTTATCTCCTGATAAACAAGATTCCAACTTATTGGTTCTTTATCCAAAATTACTACAGTAAGCCTTCTTTCTTCCAAAGGCAGGCTGTTATAAACTTTGAAAAATTCTTCTGCTCCTTCCATAACTATAGATAAGTAAGAAATGTTTTTAAAGCCTATCATTGTGCCCCCTTTCATATTAATTATTGGTGATTACTATATAAATACTTACTAGCGCTCTTGTTATCCTCACTAGTAACAAAAATATCTAATGGAAGCAGAAGCAAAGACGGATCTGAAGTAACAGCTAACTTATTGTCAGTTTTGCAGACAGCAAAACTGCAATCAAATGATCCTATGAATTTTATGACGGATTTACTTTACAAAGGTAAGTAGATACCAAGAATGAATACTTCTAAAGACATGGCAGACCAAGGGCACGCAACACGACAACAACAGCCTGCCCATTAAACCCCGCGAAGAGCGGAATAAGTAAATTATCATCAAGTTTGTCAACAACACTTTCTACGATTGTCGCCGTGAGCGCCATCACAAGCGCAATCCAAAAATTAGTAATAATAACAGCCCCAATAAAAAAGTTAACAACAAACTCCGCAACAACCCCTTCAAGCGCACGATTTTTTGTGATATACACATTCCCAAACCGTTTTCCGATCAACGCAGCAGCCATATCACCGAACGTTGTCATCAAAATAGCAGCAAGTGCAATCGGAAAATCAAACACAGCGAGAGAAATAATTGTCCCAATGAGAAAGAATACCGGTCCTCCGAATCGATTCTTCTCCTTCCTTCTCCACAGCCTCCACACAAAAGGTATCTTGCGTCTTAATTCAACACGCACATAATCAATCTCAAGGAGAAGCACAAGCAGCGCTGTCAGCAAAAGCAATGCAATCTTCTTACCCCACACCCCGGAGGCAAGAACAAACACAATCACAAATCCAACCGATAATAAGTGGATACCCTTTCGCCTCACCTCTCTCGCCAGATCCCAACCCATCCCAAGAAAAATAATCGCTGATTTAATAACCTTTCTGAGCTGTCCTTACAAAACCTAACACCGAATTCTTTGAAGCCTTGATGAGGAATCCATTCGGTATGAGCAATGAGGGCAATCAATCATATTAAGGATAAAGGAAGAATTACTAAACGATTTTATAGTAAATATAAAGCATAGACGATAAACCAAAAGCTTATATACTTAATACATATCT
>CAZBTP010000008.1:0-37119 GCA_964494915.1 Candidatus Woesearchaeota archaeon | reverse complement strand
TTCTCTAAATTATATAGTTAAAACATTAGCTGGGATTTCTGTGCGGAGATACTGACTAAGTCAATACTTTTAAATAACGCTTATCTCTTTCAGTAAAAAGCGCTGGTAGTATAGCGGTTAGTACGTCTCGTTGCCAACGAGATGGTCCGGGTTCGATTCCCGGCCAGCGCATCTACCCAATAGTAGAAGTCTTTAAATAGAGATTTCCTTTCTTACAATGATGAAAGGAGGAACGCTACCAATATCGTTCGGCTTTTTTATAACACTCTCCCTCATGATCGGGATACTCGTTGTTGTTATATTTGTAGGGATTATATCGAATAAGAAAGAATTGACAATCGAAGGTGGTGAGAACCAAACAGACACGCAGCAATCTAAACAAAATTCCTCACAAACACAAGAACTTCCTCTAACTCAACCAATAGCTCCGATCCCTCCACCTCGGCCACCAACTCCTGTTCCAACGTGTAGAGCAGGCGATGGCTGTGCTGCGAGCTGTACTCCGTGCGATCCTGATTGTTCTGGTTGTGTTGCTCCGACTCGATCAGGAGGAGGTGGTTCAGGATCTGGATCAGGAGGTGGTGGTTCGGGATCTGGATCAGGAGGTTCTCCACAAACACAAGAACCTCCTCCAACTCAACCAATAGCTCCGACCAACTCAACTCAACCAATAGCTCCGACCAACTCAACTCAACCAATAGCTCCGACCAACTCAACTCAACCAACATGTAGCGTAGGCAATGGCTGTAAGAGTGGGTGTACTCCGTGCGATCCTGATTGTTCTGGTTGTGTTCCTCCAACTCAACCAACTGGAGTATGTGGCAACGCTCTTATCGATAGTGCTGAAACCTGCGATGACGGAAACATACTATCATCTGATGGCTGTTCATCGAGGTGTGTAATCGAAGGAAACTACAGGTGCACGGGCACACCAAGTCTCTGCTACCTCTCACAATCAATCTTCGCTGACAATACGCTCGCAAGCGATTGTCAAAATAACTATGATATACGCTCACGCTCATGTAAAACAACACAAACAGGCGTATCAGCATACAAGAGTATACAAACAGCCGCTGATCTTCTAACTCCAGGAACAACACTCTATATCCGTGAGGGAACCTACTACGAAGGGCTTATTATCAGAAAAGGAGGAACAAGTGATGCCTACATTGCAATTAAACCATTCAAAAAAGAAAAAGCAATAATCAACCCCGGTCTTCCTGCTAAGAATTATCAATGGATATCAAACGGACAAATACACACATTAGAGCTAACACAAACACCTCTCAATATAAATAAGATCGGTGATACTATATCAAGCAATCAATATACTATACGAGTAATAGAAAAAAACGGTTTTTCTCTAGCAAGGGTAGAAAATCTGAATGACCTCAACAATCCCCTCCCTATCGCAAAAGATTACAATCTATTCCATTACGATCATGCAACAAAGACGCTACGAGTAAAACTTCTCTCTACAAGCCCACAAGATCTTTTCCTTATCGACAGCAATCGGAGGATTCTTGTTGTTGCACCATACGTAGAAATCAGTGCGCTTACAATACAATATGCGTACGATGGGATAAAAGCAACATGGGAAGGAAACCAAAACGATCCTTCAAAAAACGGACGCCATCTGCGAATCATTAACAATATAATACAACACATCGCAGAATCAGGCATCATAGGCGGTCCTGGATTCTCAGATGATATCGTCATAGAAGGGAACACTATCCGCTTTGCTGGAGAACCACTCAAATACGATCAATACTTAACAATGCAAAACAACAACCTGGATCATGCTATTTATTACTCTGGTGCAAACGGCGTCATACGCTACAATGTATTAGAAAAATGCTACTATTATTGTCTCCAAGCAGGACATGCGACAGATAACACGTTCCCAAAGAATCTCAAGGCTTACAACAACTTTGTACAAGATGGCGTTGTTATCGCGGGTATAAATAATGAAATGTATAACAATATTCTCTTTGGGTCGATCAATGTCGAACAAACATCAGCTACAAACTTTCAACACAATCTCATCACACTTTCAGATACAAAAGCAGTCTACCTTGGAAAATCAGGGATACTCACGAACTTAAAATTCAAAAACAATATAATCCAGGGAGCTGGGGGTTACTGTATTGAAACACGGAACACAGATCTTGCAACAGCGGATATCAACAACAATATTTACAATAACTGCGCTTATTTCGCGATTGGCGACGGTACATCACGGCAATATGTAAACAGCTTCGCTGCATATCAACAGCTCCTTCAATCTCAAAATGCGAAGCTTGAAACAAACTCTATCGATAGAGATCCACAAATCGAATATTTCACACTCAAATCAACAAGTCCGGCAATCGATGCAGGTATTTGTGATACAGCAATTACAATCGATTACAAAGGAAACCCTCGCCCTAAAGATGGCCCTGATCAAGATACACAAGCGCAGTGTGACATTGGACCTTACGAATTCTAATCTATATTCGAGAGACCTAAATAATTTAACCTTGCTATTTAGCTCTCTCGAATATAGCAACTGACAAAATGGTAGAATATTTAAGTCAGTTGCTATACGAGTCAAACTCCTTTCCTTCGGAGGCTCGTGACGGTACAGTGTTCTTGCTCTCTTTACTCATGAGTACATCGTCAATACGTAAAATCATCGTAGCAACCTCACCCGCAGACGCAACTGCCTGTGTCTTTACCTTCAACGGCTCAACAATACCTGCTGCAAACATGTCTTCAATTCTATCAGTGAACAAGTTTAATCCTTCACGCACCCCTCCTCCTTCGTGTCGTTTCTTCAATTCACTTACTACCTCAATAGGGTCAAGTCCGGCATTCTCAGCCAGCGCCTCTGGAATTGCCTCGAGCGCATGCGCAAACTCTTCAATAGCTAACTGCTCTCTCCCAGAAACTGTCTGTGCGAACATTCGGAGTCGCCGGCTCAATTCAATCTCAATCGCACCGCCACCACATACAACACGACCTGATCGTAACACGGAAGCAACATCACTAAGTCCGTCACGAACAGCTCGTTCAATTTCATCAATAACATGGCGTGTACCTCCACGCAAAACAATTGTTAATGCACGGGGATTAGAACAACCCCGAATATATGTTAATGAATCATCGCCTTGTTTCACTTCTTCAACAAGGGCCGCCATACCTAAATCAGTGAGAGAGATCTCATGGAGATTTGAGACAATCTTCGCAGAGGTTGCAAGAGCTAACTTCTCCATATCTGATCTCGAGATTCTACGACATGCAAACACACCGGCCTTCGCGAGATAGTACTGTGCAATGTTATCAATGCCTTTCTGACAGAACACAACATTCGTTCCGCTGCTTACGATCTGTTGACTCATTACTTTCAACCGTCGCTCCTCCGCTTCGAGGAATGATTCAAATTGTTCAGGACTTGAAATAGAAATCGTTGTCTCGCTCTCAGGACTTCGCAATTCTAGTGGAATATCAACGAGCAATATCTTCGCGTTCTCAACGCGAGACGGCATCTCGCTATTTGCTCGTTCTTTATTTAGCACAATCCCCTGGATAAGATCAGAGTCGCTCACACTTCCCCCTTCAATCTTTTCAATCTTGATATGAGTAAGATCGACCTCTCTTCCTGAGGAGATTTGTTCAATAGCACGCACTGTTAGTTCAGAGAGTGTCCCTTTGTTTCCTTCAGCACCCTTTCCAGTCATCGCAGTCATCGCGGTTTGGTAGAGCACCTCGCGCCGATCAGCAGGAAATGATAATTCAGCTAGGGTTTTGAGGGCATACGTTACTGCAAGTTGATATCCCTTTACAATAACTGTCGGATGGATCCGCCGATCCAATAAGCTCTCTGCGCGCTCCAACAACTTTCCTGCCAACAATGCAGCAGTCGTGGTTCCATCGCCAACCTCGCGCTCCTGTGTTTTCGCAATCTCAACAATCATTTTCGCAGCAGGATGATCAAGCTCCATCTCCTCAAGAATTGTCACCCCATCATTCGTTACTGTAATATTCCCTGCGGCATCAACCAGCATCTTATCCATCCCCTTCGGTCCAAGCGTTGTCTTGACAATATCTGACACAATCTTCACCGCAAGAATATTATTCCGCTGCGCCTCTCTTCCAAGGATACGCGACACATGCTCTGGCAAAACATACGTGGTTTTCTCGTTCATAATCCTACCCGCACCCTCTAATTCTTAAATATATAGCTAGTGAGATGCCAAAACGAAAGAGCAGAAAAACTAAGGACTACAAGCTAACGAGGGTTACTGACGTACCATCGACGCTCGCAAAGTTTGTTGCGCCAACATACACCACACCAAGTTCGTTACACTCTCTAATAAGAGCTGCAGTCGCCATACCATCAATAACTAGTGCATGCACCTTCTTTCGTGAAGTGCGGAGCATTTTCTGAACGCTCTTCGCACTCTCTCGTTGAATAACATCAAAGTTCGCATCAACAAGAAGAGCCGCCTTTGTTTCACGTACTCGCTCATAAAGTTCCCGCATCTTTTCTTTCACATCACTCTCTGATAGAGTAGATTCTATCTCTTTATCACTACTTGAACCTGCATACCGTGCACCGCCATTTCCCCGAGCCAAGAAATCCGATACCGATATGCGCTTTCGCAATGCTATCAAAATTTCTTTTCCTGTAAGCTCTTCAACCTCCTTTCCTTCAGGCGCAACAGCAACATACGCTACACGAGCGTTCTCAATAACATTTCGAGCAATGAGCTGTCCACCGCGGTCACCATCCACGAACACAGTAATCTCTTTCTCCTTGCTTAACTTTATAATCTCAGGCGGCAGCTTTGTACCATTCATCCCAATAACATTATTCACTCGATACTTTAACAAATTCACCACATCAGCCCTCCCCTCAACAACAATGATCTCATTCCCTGATAGATCGCCCGCAGGAAGCTTTTCCTCACCGTATTCCTGTAATCTAGCTGCACGCGATTCAATCTTCAACGATTCTGACATCTCTTTAAAACTCCCTCCTTCATCGAGCCCATGCAGCAGCCGTTTGGCACGTTCTAGAATATAGTCTCTCTTTGTTCCTCGTACATCTTCAATCTTATTAATCTCAATATGCGCTTCAGTTGGTCCAATACGATCTATAGTCTCAAGCGCGGCAGCAACCAGTGTTGTCTCTGACTTATCTAGCGCACTCGGCACTTGAATCTCGCCAATACTCTTCCCATCAACGATCTCCAACTCAACCTCAATTCGCCCAATCTTCCCTTCCTTTTGTAACTCACGCATCTCTAAATCCGAGCCTAACAAACCCTCTGTCTGACCAAAGATAGCCCCAATTACATCTGGCTTTTCAAGTGGACCTTCTGCGCGAAACGACGCATATATCATGTACTTTATCGATACTGGGCTTATTTTTGCCATCTTCTCAACATAATCTCCTGCTTTAACGTTATTACTGTATGCTTGTGTAGAAAGAAGTACTCTCTTTAGGTAGTGCGTAGCCAAACGGCTGATGAATATGAAAGTAATGGTGAAACGGAATCGCCACTTCCTTCTACACTTTTTTTAACATAACGTTCTATTTAAATCTTTCGACAACTCTGGCTCTGTGGAAAGTAAGTACGTATAACTCTTAAAGAATTCAAAACCTAATATGTGGATTAACCTGCATCAAGCCAGGAACAAATTCATCTAAACCTGTTTTATCAAAAACACGAACTATAACATTTTCTACTTTAATCAAATCCTGCACTTTTCCCCTCATATCTCTGATTGTCATTCTCCTATTACTCCTCTTGCGTATGCAATATTATGTTCTAATCTTTCTCTAGCTGAACCTAAATAATTCTCCATTTGACCATTCAAAATATCTCTTCTTTTTTCTGGAAGAGAACCATATAAGCTTCTGAATTCAGAATCTTCTAAAGAAACATCCAATAATCTTTTTCCTTGTTTTTTAGCTCTCCTTCCCATTTCCTTGACAAAATCATGTCCAACACCATATTTAGGATGTACCCATTTTTCTCCTCTCAAGATAGCTACCATTGCTTCACTTGGATTATTTTTTACTGCTTCGAGATTTCTTGCGACAATATCTTCATTAATTGATAATTGTCCTAAAGATTTATTTAATCTTGCAAAGGATTCATAAGTTTCAGCCATCATTATTTGAGGTTGATATCTTGCCTGCTTTGATCCTCTCAAATCTCTTTGTAAATCAGAAGAGATCATTGAATAGAGAATACGCATACCGCTCTCAACTATCGCAGGAGTTCCTGCAATATTTTCATAATTAATCGGATTATTCTTTGTTGCATCTGCACTAGATCCTCCAAGTCTTTCTGCATTATCTCTTGATGTTACCTCGTTAATGGCTGAAGAATATAAAATTCTTATGTCATTAGCAAAATCTCCAAGAACATGCATCAAAGTAGTTAATCCGTGTCCAACATCTGCCAATCTCTCTTTTTGAACTACTTGCGTTGCAGTGTAATCTGGTTCTAAACCTAACTTAGAAAGAACCGCTCTCTCAAACTCCATAGATCTACCTTCGCCAATAACCATATCGATACTTGCTCCTGTTCCAACAATACCGGAGACTTTTCCTCTAAGTCCGTTAAAACTCCTATCAGTTTCAGATAATCTATCAGCCAATCTTGCAGCATAACCTGCAAAAGTTAATCCAAAAGTAACCGGAGAAGTGTCTTGTAAATGTGTTCTTCCGACTTGCAAAATTCCATCAGATATTTCTGCAATTTCACAGAGTTTTCTTATTGAACCTGCCACTTCAGGCCTAATTATATCTTTCCAAGCACCTTTCAAAAGATATGCTCTTGCAGTATCCAAAATATCGTAAGAAGTTGTTCCAGGATGAAGCAATGCTTTAGTCTCAGAAGAAACAAATCTCCCTATTTCCTCTATAACTGCTAACTGATCATGTCTTGTAACCTGATCTTCAAGAAGAGACATGTTCAAAGGATCAACTTACTCTAATGCTTGTGTAACTTCACTAACATTTCTTTGATCCGCCTGTCCAAATTCTGCCCTTGTTTCTAAAAGAACTTTCTGAACATAAGCGCATCCTCTCCATTCCGCAGCAGCACTAAGATAGTTAGCCAACTTTGAGGAAGTTTTTCCATATTTTGCATCATCAGGAGAAACGCAATTTAAAGCGTGATTTCTAAGAACTTTTTCTTCTTTATCTAATTTTGAAACTAAATCGTTTGTATTACTCATGTTAATGAATTAAGCCACCAATTGACTTACTATTCTTTCTATTCCTGAAACAAGCCTTTCTTCACTTGATCGCATATCAGGTTCAAATCTTGTTCCAAGTAAGTGCTGAATTCCTTCAAGATATCTTACTGCAATTTGAGCTCTTTGATCATCAGTATATCCTTGTTCTCCCTTGGAGAATCCTCTGGCAAATTCCTTTGAGTAAGATCTGGGTTCTAGTTCTTTGATTTCACCTTTAACTAATTTTACTAATTGTTCATTATAATCTTCAAAAAGCCAGAATCTAGAGGAATCCATTGTCCAAATCTCATCTTGCGAAACAATTTTTCCATTTCTGTTTATTCCGTGTTCTGTTTTGGTATCAACTGCGATTAAACCTTTATCTCTTAAAAATTGGGAAATCATGCCAAAAGCAAACACAGAACTATTTCTTATTTGAGCATATTGTTGAGGGGTACAAACTCCTATTTGAAACAATTGTTCTGGAGAGATAGACTCATCATGCTCTTCAGATTTGGTCGAGGGAGTATCCATAAGATAAGGTAACAGCCCGTTGATTATCAAATTATCAGGAAGTACATGCCCACAAAATTCTCGGACTCCTTTAATAAAATGCTGATACAATGATGTAGAAGTTGAGCTCTTTGCCATGTATGCCCTTAGTACATTCTCAAAAGGAATTTGTGTCAAATTTTCTGCTACAACAACAATTGAATTATCAGGCAATCCTTCTAAATCAAATTGAGAGGTTCCAATAGCAGAAGATAACATTCTCCTCATGTAATTATGATTAGTTGCAAGAATTTGGTCCTTAAATGGAATCTCTCCCCTATTAATATCATGAGTTGAAATTCTTTGGGTTCTTACCATTATTCTTAATGGAGCTCCATCTACTGTTTCAAGAGCAGGATTTTCATATTCGACTCTTTGTTCCGTTGATTTATAGCTAAACTTGCCTCCAAAAATAGAATCTGAAACTTTTCCAGGCTTAACTCTAAAACCCTTCAGTCTGGGAATTGCTCCAGAGTCTATAATTTCTTGAGTAGAATATATTTTATCTTCTCTACTCATATATGTATCTACTAATTCTCTTGCTTCATCTCGTGTTAAAGCGGTCATTTACTCCCCTCATAATTCTTGAATAAATCCTTATAATCGAAAGGAGCATTAAAGTATGGTGGAGAAGTAACTGCAAGATGAACATCGCCATTAGCTATTTCATTCATGTCCATACAATTTCCGATTATTAGTTTATGATTTTTCCCCATTGTAAATTCCAGGCTGAATAACCTATAAAAATATATCTATACAAATAGAAGACTAAATAAACTTCATCTTCTATAATTAATCATTCATGTTCCTACAAAGGAGGAAAGAGGATAAAAATCTCTAAGTTTTGTACCCGAACCTCTTCGCATAATTCTTGTTAACAAATCTTTTTAACATCCACTTCTTTCTTTAGAGAATGGAACTAAAAGAAGTCAGAAAATTTCTTGAAGAACTAAACCAAGGCGATATTACTTTTGATCAGCATTTTTACAAAAGAGTTGGAGAAAGACCAATAAACCAAGGGATGGTTAGAAGCTTTTTATCTCGGCTTGATAAATTAGAAAAAATTGAGCGAGGAAAAGGCGAGAGATTTAAACTCTGGTTTAAGATGAGCAGAAAATATTCACTAGTTTTAATAATTGAAATTGACGTCTCAAAAGGTTTAAAAGTTATAAGCGCTTGGAATACTGATAGAAAATGGCAAGACAAATTAAAAAAATAGATTATGACGCTGAAAATGATATATTCTTCATATCCGATGGCGAGAAGGTAAAAGCATCTTTAGATATTGGAGATTTTGTTTTGGATGTAAACCACGATAATCTAATTTGCGGGATAGAGATAATGGACGCAAGCGAGAATTTGGGCGTGTCTAAAGAAGTGTTGAGTAATATTCAAAATATGAAAATGTCTGTTACATACAAAACAAACCATGTTTATGTTTTGCTTATGATTTTCTTTAAGAAAGAAGGCAAAGAAGTTAACATTCCAATTCCATTAACAATTGATCTGGGGCATAAAGAGCCTAAGAAAGAAGTTTTGGTGTATAATTAATCATTCATGTTCCGACAAAAGGAGGAAAAGGCGATAAAAGATAACGATAAGCCATAAACTACCAAATGTCCGAACCCTTTACTAACAAAGATTTATCTCTTTCAGGGCATAGCAAAATCCTCAGAAGTTTTAAATAGGATTAGACATAGGAATGTGTCATGGGTGATCCACACCTGAAAGAAGTGTATGATGAGATGAGTACGCGTTTTGATAAACAGAGAACTCACGCGTACTTCCACGAACTTACTCAATATCTCCAGTCAGTTATTCCTCCGAAGAGCAGTATTCTTGAGATTGGTTCAGGCACTGGAGGATATTGTATTGAACTAAACAAATACGGATGCAGCTGTAAGGGGGTAGATTTCAGTGAAAAAATGGTGGTGGTTGCAAAAGAAAATAACCGTATCGCGCGCGCACACTGTGTATTTAAAGTTGCGGATGTTGAACAAGAGATTCCATTCCGAGGGAAATTCGATTTCATTATATCAATGGACAGCTGGGAGTTCTTTCCTCACCCAGGAGCAGTTATGCGGAATGTCTTCAATTCCCTCAAGGATAACGGCCTCTTTATCATCATCACTCCACATATGCTTTTCGCCCCCGCAGTTATCCTCGCAGAACGATTACATATTAAGAAGTTATCTCCTGCATATACTTATTTTAACTCGTTTAAGCGTAGAGTTTCTCGACTCGCTTATGAAAATGGTTTTCTCTTTGAAAAGAAAAGATTTATATTCCACGGTATGAGCGTTATCTATACCTTACGAAAAAAAGCAAAGATAGATGATCATTCAAATTGAACCCTGGATTGGAAAAGAAGAGCTGGAAGAGGTAATTTCTGTTATAGAATCTACGTTCTTAACAGAATCAAAAAAGACCGCAGAATTTGAAACCAGATTTAAGGCATTTACGAACGCTGAACATGCAATTGCCTACGCAAGTGGCTCAACAGCACTCTTCGCTTCATTGAAGGTTTTAGGTATAGAAAAAGGTGATGAAGTGATTCTTCCTGCACTGACCTTTGTTGCAACGCCAAACTCTGTTTTACTCGCTGATGCGAAACCAATATTTGTTGACATCGATCGTGAGACATTCCAGATTGATCCTAACCTCATCGAACAACATATTACACTGCGAACAAAAGCAATTATGCCTGTGCATCTCTATGGACAGAGTTGTAACATGGATGCCATCATGGCAATTGCAAAAAAACACCGATTACTTGTCATCGAAGATGCTGCACAAGGGTGCGGCGTCTTGTACAAAGGGAAACATGTTGGAACATTCGGAGACATAGGGGTGATCTCATTCTATGGCAATAAAACAATAACGACTGGCGAAGGAGGTATGATTCTCACCAACAGTGCATACCTTGCACGAAAACTCTACATGTATAAGAATCACGGAAGGCCAAGACGAGGAACCTTTGTCCACGATGAGATCGGGTATAACTTTAGTATAACTGAGATGCAATCTGCTGTTGGACTAGCACAATTATCTAAGTTCGATAGAATTAAGAAGAGAAAAGATGATATCCGTATGTATTATGAACGAGCATTAGAAGATGTTTCTCCTCTACGATTAACGTTCATTGATCCGCGCTGCTCTCCTGTCCACTGGTTTTCAAGTATTCTTGTTCCCAACGTAGAATCGTTACAGAACTTTCTCCTAAAATATGAGATTCAATCACGGCGATTTTTTCCGCCATTACATCGACAGCCTTGTTATCGTTTCATGAACATCCCCCATGAACAATATCCGAATGCAAATTACGCCTTTGATCACGGGCTCTCGCTCCCCTCGTCTGTGCACACAACAGACGAACAACTGGCAGAAGTTGTACGAAGAATCAAGGAGTTTTACGGATCATGAAAGTCTCTGTTGTCCTCGGGACCTATAAAGAAAAAGAGAATATCGTAAAACTGATTCGTGTAATCCTCGAAACATGTAAAAAGGATTCTCTTCCATGTGAAGTCATCGTTGTTGATGATAATAGCCCTGATGGCACTGCGGATGTGGTACGAAAATCGTTCGGGAAAAATAAGAATGTAAAATTAATCGTCAGAACAAACGAGCGCGGTCTTGGTACTGCCGTGGGAAGAGGGGTTGAAGCGGCAACGGGAGATGTTGTTGTCTTTATGGACTCGGACTTTAGCCATGATCCAAAACTGATTCCGGAGATGGTGCGATGGACAGAGAAGTATGAGGTTGTTAACGGTTCGCGCTATCTAAAGGGAGGAGGCCTTGAAACAAAAGGATACCGGAAGTTAGTAGCAAAGATAGCAAAGCTATGCATGACCGTTATTCTCGGTTTGCATATTACCGACTATACGAACGGATATATCGTTATTCGTCGTTCTGTGCTCGATCGACTAGATAGGAAGGATATATTCTATGGCTATGGAGATTACTACTTTCGTTTATTCTACCGGGCAGTCGAACAAGGTGCACGGATCAAAGAAGTTCCTTCATACTACAAATTCAGAGAGGGTGGAGAGAGCAAAACAAGAATCATCAAACACGGGTGGCAATATCTGCGCGAAGCGTTGAAGCTTCGCTTTGGGTGATATACTGAACAGAACGGCCGAGTAGCGATTTGTTTATATAGTGTTGTTATTGCTAGAGGAAATGGAAGAGGTACGAAAAAAAGAGAGAATCCTCATTACTGGTGGTGCCGGCTATATCGGTAGTTTCCTTACCGGATATTTGTTGGAGCAAGGCTATCACGTAACATGTCTCGATAATCTCTCCCTAAAACAGCCTTCTTTATTGATCTATGCATCAATCCCTCATTTCAATTTTATATATGGTGATGTTCGTGATAAAGCACTTCTCGCACGTATCCTTCCCTCATTTGATAGTATCATCCCTCTCGCAGCAATTGTCGGAGCACCCGCATGCGATCTACGCCCAAACGACGCGCAAACAATAAACCACGATGCAATTGTGCTCATCGATCAATTACGCGAACCCCGTCAAAAAATAGTCTATCCAACAACAAATAGCGGTTACGGTACAAAATCAGGAGACCTCTATTGTACTGAAGAAACACCACTCGAACCAATCTCACTCTACGGCAAAACAAAGGTTGATGCAGAGAAATATCTTCTCGAATCTAAGAATGATGCAATCACACTCCGTCTCGCAACAGTCTTTGGAATCTCCCCCAGAATGCGCGTCGATCTTCTCGTGAACGATTTTGTGTTAAAGGCAATGCGAGACAGCTACCTTGTTATTTATGAGAAAGATTTCAAGCGCAATTATATTCACATCAAAGATGTTGCCCGTGCATTTGAGTATGCAATTGAACATTTCGAAACAATGAAGAACCAAGCATACAACGTCGGTTTAGAAGATGCAAACCTATCAAAGGCTGAATTAGCAGAGAAAATCAAGAGATACATACCAAAACTTGAGATTATTTACAAAGAGATTGGCCAAGATCCTGATAAAAGAAATTATATTGTCTCAAATAAGAAAATCATGAAAACCGGATTTCTTCCTCGCCATACACTCGACGATGGAATCCAGGAATTAATGAAAGGATACTCCATTCTCCTCAGAAACGACCCACATAAAAATGCGTGATATATTTTCTTTATGAAAGCACTCATACTCGCTGGCGGCCTTGGAACACTAAAATCTAGTGGAAACGAAATAATCTCGCCAATGGCATCTATAGCAGGAAAGCCACTTCTCGAGCATCTCTTCCGATTCTTATCTGACAGTGGTATTAAGGACCTTATCCTTGCTGTTCACCATCATGCGGATACCATTAAGTCGTATTTTGGAAATGGGAGTAGATTTGGTGTTGATATTACCTACTCAGAAGAAGATATCCCACTCGGAACAGCCGGAGCGATTAAACGAGCAGAACGTTATCTTGATGACACATTTCTTGTTCTTAATGGCGATTCATATTCACAGATCGACATCGCAAATTTTCTTGATTTTCATCAAACAAAACGAAGTCGTTGTACAATAGGACTGCTCCTGCCGCATGATGCGCTGCAGCAGGGAAACGTTCTCCTTGAAGGTAGCAAAGTAATCTCTTTTTCTGAGAAAAAACAGCTGATCAATGGATTCATAAGCAGAGGTATCTACCTTCTTGAACCGGCAATTCTCGATATAATTGAGCCAGAAAAAAAAGTATCTCTCGAACACGACATCTTTCCAATCTTGGCAAAAGAGGGAAGCCTCTGGGGATATCCTTTTGAGGGACATTTTATGAGTATCGGACAACCAGAAACATACCAAAAATTCAAAGATGATCTCTTCCATAGACTTCTTCTGGAGCCTCACCACACCGTACGCAACGCACTGCACCAAATTAACAAGAGCGGCATTAATATAATCCTTGTTGCCAATGAGCAGAAGAAATTGCTTGGGGTTATCAACGAGACGATCGCACGAAAGTACCTACTCCGTGGCGGAAATGTCGATGATACACTCGAACAAGCAATGGTCCGTGACCCAATTATTGCACGAACAAGCGACCATCCAGATAAAATTACCGAACTTCTCTTATCAGGAATAAACAATCTTCCAGTGTTGGACGACGAAGGACGTGTTGCAAGTATTGAATTTCATGTTGAAAAGATAAAACGCGAAACCTATCCTGTTGTACGAGGAAGAACACCGTTGAGGATTAGTTTTGCTGGGGGTGGAACAGACAAACAGAGTTTCTTTGAGAAGCATGGCGGTATTGTTATCAGCGCAACAATTGACAAATACTGTTACGCAACATTAATTAAACGCGCTGATTCCAAGATCATCATTAATTCTGATATCGCCGAAGAAATCATCTTTGATTCAACCAAAGAGCTCATATACGATGGTAAATACGATCTCATCAAAGCAGTTATTAACCGAATGAAACCTCATTTCGGTTTTGAACTTTATCTCCATAATGATATACCGCCAGGACGAGGACTCGGTTCCTCAGCAAGCATTTCAGTACTCGTTATCAGTCTCCTATCCTATCTCCAAGATTATCACTATGACGATTATGCCATAGCAGAGCTTGCCTATAGAGCAGAGCGAGAAGAATTAAAAATAAAAGGAGGATGGCAGGATCAATATGCAGCTATCACCGGCGGCTTTAATTTTATGGAGTTTAGCGGAGAGAAAACACTTATCTATCCATTACGATTAAAAGAAGAAATCGTCCAAGAACTAAACCACCATCTGCTTCTTTGTTATGTCGGAAACCCTCATGCCTCGGGAGAAGTTCACACACATCAAGAAACAATCTTAGCATCTAATGAAGAGATACTTATAAAACACCTGCAGGATCTTAAAAAGATTGCTATTGAAGTACGCGATAGCCTTCTCACGAACAAAATTGAAGAGATAGGATCACTCCTCCATCAATCATGGGAGCATAAACGAGCACTCGATCCAGCAGCAATTTCTAATACCCATATTGACACACTCTATAAAATCGGTTTGAAACATGGCGTTTTCGGTGGAAAACTCCTCGGTGCCGGTGGCGGTGGTTACATCCTCTTCTTCTACTCACCGCGCAAATACAATCAACTGGTAAAGGCATTAACAAAAGCAGGTGGTGAGGTCATGAATTTCCAGTTTGAATTCAAAGGAACGCAGATCTGGCCAGCGCGTCATAAATCCTAATATATTCTAAGAATTTCTATGACAGTAATCATTAATCTCTTTTTCGAGAAAGTTAGAGAGTTTGCTATGCAGTACAGGATTCGCAACGAAAATTGAAGGCTCGTCAAGATTCCATTCTCTCCCGTCAATTGTTGTAACCTTATTGCCTGCTTCCATGTTGAGAATATAACCAACAGCCATATCCCAGGGTTGAAGACTAAGCGCGCAGTATGCGTGAAGTCTCCCGCTTGCTACGCATGCAAGAGGGACAGATGCGCAGAACGTACACTGTATAGCACGAATACCTTCTGTTGCGTAGAGTTTATGCATAAACGATGAAATTGAAGCGCGTTTAAATGTTTCTGTTTCTTTACCGCCATCAAAACCAATTTGTACTCTTTTAATGTCCTCTTCAGAAGAACCTTGAACACGTTCTCCGTTGCAAAACGTTCCTTCGCCTTCAACTGCAACATACAATTCATCGCGTATGAATGCATATGTTACTCCTAAAATTGGTTTCTTTCCGCGAGCAAGCGCTATACCTAGAATTATCATTCATCCTCCAATTATAAGATATTGTTCCGTCAATAGGGTCAACAACCCAACTATATTCTGAACCGACCTCTCTCCTATTTTTCTCTTCTGAAAGAATGTTATCCCTTGGAGAGTACTGAATAAGCCTATCTCTCACGAGCTCGTCTATTGCAACATCCATCCCTGTTCTGAAATCTTGGTGCTCCCCTTTCTTTTCAGTAGCATACTTCCTACCAGCAGTGTGTCTCAGCTTGTGACCTGCCTCTAGAGCAACCATCACCGCAAGATCTCTCTTAACCATCAACTCATCTCTTGCCAAACGACCTTCATCAACCATCTCTCTTCAAGAAAGACTTCTCTTTTAAAGATTTTTGTTCAGCACAATATATTTGCTCGTCCAAATGTTAAACACAACAAAATATAAAAATCCCTTCTGTATCAAGAATGAATGGGATTTTATACTGGAAAGAGGGTTCTTGTCACTGGCGGCACAGGTATGATGGGAAGGCAACTCGTTCAGCAGTTGTTGGATGAAGGAGCTATAGTACGGATTGCCTCTATGGATGATCCCTCACGAGCATTATCAGGAACAGAATTCATGCGTGTTAACCTTACTCATTTCGAAAATTGTCTCAATGCCTGCGCCAATATAGATATTGTATTTCACCTTGCTGGCATAAAAGGCTCTCCAAAGATGAGCGCTGAAAAACCAGCGAGTTTCTTCGTACCTAATATACTCTTCGGTGTCAACATGCTCGAAGCAGCCCGCCAATCAAATGTTCAGCGCTACCTCTTCACAAGCAGTGTCGGTGTCTACGCACCAGCAGAAGTTTTCTATGAAGATGATGTTTGGAAAACTTTTCCCTCAGAGAACGATCGTTTCGCTGGCTGGGCAAAGCGAATGGGTGAGTTGCAAACAGAAGCATACAAAATTGAGTACAAATGGGAAAATATTTCTATTGTGCGTCCTGCAAACACCTATGGCTCCTATGATAACTTCGATCCAGCAAACGCAATGGTAATCCCTTCATTAGTTAAACGAGCACTCGATGGTGAGAATCCACTCGTCGTCTGGGGTGATGGAACCCCAATCAGGGATTTTATTTACGCGAAAGATGTCGCACGCGGCATGATGGTTGTTGTGGAAAAGGGTTTTAATAAACCAGTGAATCTTGGGAGTGGCACTGGCTACACTATCCGAGAAATTGTTGATATTATTATTGAAAATCTTGAAAAAAAACCAGAGATTGTCTGGGATACAACAAAGCCCTCGGGAGATAAGAAGCGAGTTATGGATATCTCTCGTGCGCGCTCTCTCGGCTGGGAGCCACGCATCTCGCTTCGTGATGGAATTCGTGAAGTCATGCAGTGGTACAAAGAAAACAAATCTATTCTTGATAAACGTTATAACGTCTTCACTGAAAAGAAGCTTGTTTGATTATTTCTTTGCTCAAAATCGGGATTATAATCAATATATCCTTCCTATAGAAACATCGTGTGCATGTGGCTGAAGTATGGATGATATGCCATATAATTATCAAGTGGCGCTTTCATTACCTCAGCTCGCGTCTCTTCGGGATGTGCTACATTCTCCCCAATATAATTACCCATCACAAACGGCGTCAAATGAGCTAATTCATAAGGCCTCGCTCCAACAATAGCTTCTCTTGATAGAACACTAAGACCTCCACCCTCACTGACAAGAAACCTACCATATCCTTCTCCGATTCTACGCTCTACGATGTCCATATGTTCACCTAGAATGGATGATACATACACACTAAAAATAACTTGGTGGGGCTTCTCACCTGCCTCCTTGGTTGCTTCATCTCTTGGATAACCATCAGACTCAAAATAGAAATCTAGATGAGGTCTTGAACCTGCTGCAATCGAAGTTCGCAACAAAATGCTATCTTTCTTAATAGCCTTCTTTATATCAATTGGTATTGCGCCTAGTACCGCTTTCTCCTCAAGGGATAAATGCTTCTGATCATCTGGCCGAATATCAAACTCCTCTCTAATCTCCTGAAGAAATGTCTGCATAGGTGAGACTTCAAGAATATCGGGACTTGGATTTCCTCCAATACAATTTGCAGCACCAGCATATCTTCTTCGAGGATAGTCATCACTATACTCTAAAAAGAGAAAACGTTTAGATTCATGATCTTGAATAATACCAACACTAGGATGAAAATCAATACGTACACGTTGGCCCAGCTTTTCTCTTTTCATCAACATCATACCTTTCAATAAAAGAAAGCTTATAAAGATTATTATGTTTAAACAATGTCTTCAAGAAATAATATACCTCAACACACTAATGTCTGCTGAAGAGTTTATGAATTGGTATAACTATTTATAAGATCCTTCCAGGTATATGGTTGAATCTGTATTACAGGAGGTTTAAATCATAAACGCTATCAAGACTCTAAATAATCTTTACTCGATACAAGAGCTTAGAATCAATGTTTTTAATATCTCTTTTTCTCTTTAAATACCGTTGTTCTATGGCACATAATCTGTCCTACACAATCAAGAGAATTGCGTAAAGTATTCATGCAGAACATCTGAGATATAATCAAGATCTTCTCGTGAGAGAAACTGATGTATCCCAAAATGAATACCGTTATTGCCGACATATTCTGCTTCTGGAAATTCTCCGAGCACGTGCCCGAGGAAAGCAAACGCGCGATGTTGCGTGGGAATGCTCCCAAAATTTCTTTTCTGATTAATTGACTTTGCAGTGAGAAAATCAGCAAAGGCAGTGCAATTGTATCGCGGATCTTTGAGCGTAACTGAAAACGCGTGCGGCGAAACTATCTCATCATCGCTTTCGCTATTAAAGTATGCAAATTGTTCAAGATCAGCAAGCCGCTTCAACAAGTAATAAATATTTTCTTTCCGTTTATTAAAAACATCCCAAAAGTTTTTAATGCCCTCAAGCCCGAGCGACGCTTCAAGATCATTCATCTTTGAATTTAAACCTAAACGAACATGATCAAAATAAAGAGAACCATCTTTTCTCCCATGAGAACGTGTTGATCGCAATATCTTTGCAATCTCATCATTATTTGTCGAGATCATACCGCCTTCAGCACAACAAATCAAATGTGCTGCATAGTAGCTAAAAATAGCCATGTCACTCCAATGGCCAACAAATTTTCCTTTATGGCGCGCACCATGCGCTTCACACGCATCTTCAATAACAATGAGATTATGTTTTTTTGCAATCTCAACAATTGCAGACATCTCGCACGGCTTTCCCATAGTGTGAACAGCGATAATTGCCCTTGTTTTCGGTGTTATCTTTTCCTCAATCTTTCTCGGATTAATGTTCAATGTCTCACGCTCAATATCAACAAAAACAGGCGTAAATCCAGCAGCAAGAACGCCATTTGCAGGTGAGATAAACGAAAGCGCTGGAAGGATAACCTCGTCACCACGTTGGGCACCATAATCATAGAGCACGAGACAACTGTTAATATTGCCATCGGTTCCTGAACTCATTGAAACACTATGTTTATAACTAAAAAGGTTACTCCACTCTTCTTCAAATTTCTTTACCTTTGGCCCCATAGAAGCCCAATTTGTAGAAAGCACATCAAGAAGATGCTGTCGCGTCTCTTCCCCAAGACGAAGATCGCCAAACTCTATTCTCATAGTTCCTGATGAAAACTAATCTTTAAAATCTTTGTTATTCTCAATGAGACAAATCTAACATATAGATCTCCCTTACATAAACCTTATATAGTTTTAATAAAAAAAGAGGTAATGAAAAGAGCGTTGATCACAGGGGTTACAGGTCAGGATGGTGCGTATCTTGCGAAGTTTTTGTTAGAGAAAGGATATACTGTCTATGGAACTTTTCGTCGAAGTGCAAATCCAAATTTCTGGAGACTGCAAATATTAAATTGTTTAAGAGATATTTATTTAATTCCTGCTGATCTTTCGGACTCTGCTTCACTTTACGAAGCAGTCAAGATCTCTGAACCTGATGAAATATACAACCTCGCAGCTCAGAGTTTTGTCGAAGCAAGTTTCGATCAACCAATCCTAACAGCAGACATTACAGGGTTGGGTTTGCTCAGGATTCTAGAAAAAGTACGCCAACTTAAACCAGATACAAGGGTCTATCAAGCATCAACATCTGAACTCTATGGTAACGGCAGTACCGATGCGCTTCATGAAAATGTTCCCTTTGCGCCGGCATCGCCCTATGCCTCTGCGAAATTATTCGCGTATCACACCGCACAAAATTATCGAAGGGCATATGGAATCTTTGTATGCAACGGTATTCTTTTCAATCACGAAAGTCCCTTACGCGGACTCGAATTCGTAACACGAAAGATCTCAAATGCTGTCGCACAAATCAAACTCGGACTTCAGAGCGAGTTACACCTCGGCAATCTTGATGCAGAACGCGATTGGGGCTATGCACCTGAATATGTCGAATGTATGTGGCTCATGTTGCAACACCCGACACCCGATGATTACGTTATCGCTACAGGAGAATCCTATTCAGTAGGAGAATTCGCTGAAAAGGCATTTGCTGTTCTCGGGCTCGATTGGAAGAAATTTGTAAAAGTGAGCGAGCGTTTTCTCCGCCCAGAAGATATTCTCTATCTTAGAGGCGATCACTCAAAAGCAACACGCATCCTTGGGTGGGAACCCAAAGTGAAAATTGATGAGCTTGTGAGAATCATGGTACACGAAGATTACAAAAAATGGCAAGCATGGTTAAATGGCGAACGATTCGCCTGGGATGCTCCTAATCACCCTACAGATATGAATGTCATCTCACGAACAAAAAAGATGTAACATTGCTTATTTGAATATCTTTTTAAATTAAAACGATTATGGAAAACGCAGAAAAATGTCTTTGAGGAATGGGATATTTATGCAAGAAATAAGGAGCTTATAGAAAGAAATATAGGTCCTGAGAAGAAAGGGGTTATTGAAGGAATAAAGATTAAATTCATTCTGTTATGGAAATGGCTTTTGGAAAAATAAGATGAAAGAAGAAGATATTCAATATCTTTGAAATGGAATATATCTCCCATCATACAAAATCTTAAATATGGCTCATAATGAAATAGAGTATGGCGGACACACAAAATTACAAAAACCAAGTATTCATACCAACTGTAGCAGAATTTAGGGGTGATATTGCGCGAAGTTGGGAGATTCAGGGGCCTCTTGTCGAAGGTGGCTATTGTCCAGGATTCATGCTTCTTGTACGGAAAGACGATGAAGGAAAGCCGCGCGTGTTCGACGGAGATCACATACAAAGAATGTATGAAGGCGTTATTCCATATAGTGATAGGTATGGTGATGCTCCAATTGTAACAATGCTCTCTAACCTCCCGATCGGACATATTGATTTTTTGCACAATAATCAGCTTGCGACCGATCATGTGGTGTTTGGAATCGAACTTGCGCGTGGATTACCGATCGGTGGAAGAAAGATACTTACATTCCATACAAATACACTTGTAACCCCTAGTGAATTTGGTGCGCGAACGCGAGATGAGTGGTGTGATGTGTTTGATAGAGAACTAATGCCCTCATTCAGAGAAATCGGAAAAGCTGCAACCGCAAACAACGTTGATCTTCTTGTGGAGAGCGTCCCAGTACCTGAATTTGAAGATATCTCCCGGAGCGATAGCGGGAAGGTATATCGTGGTGTACACTGGAGTCAATTAAGAAACCCATTTTATCTCTATGGCCATAACTATGTTAGAACTCAATTGAGAAAAGCAGGACTTGAAATGTGCTTAGATATCTGCCATAACTATACCATCATACAGGCTGCTGCTGATCGTGATAGAAGACTCTTGTTCGCAGAAGATATTAGTTATATAAATGATGGTTGCTGGGATGTTCTAGCTGATGTATCGAGTGTTGGTCCATTGAAACTTATTCACTTAAATGATGGAAAAGGAAAGTATACTCACGAGGGAGGAGTATATGAAGAGGGTATTGCACTCGGAGAAGGAGATATCCCTGATATGCCGAGAATCGTACGTCAAATTAACAATGGAAGAATACCATTTGTGCTTGAGGTCAATGTAGGAAAAACTGAAGGAAAAGACGACTTTGCTAATCGGCCGTGGGTTGTTAGATCAATCGAATATCTTCTTGAAATGGAAAAAAGCGCATAAATTATTTAAATAACTGTCCTAGAGTTTCTTAATGGTACTCGTAAAAATATTAGGAGCGGTAGACCTTGCGGCAGCATTCGCATTCCTCCTCCTCATCTTTAGCATTAATCTCTTTGTTCCTTTCACGTTATTCTGCGCTGGGCTCCTGCTCATAAAGGGGTTCTTTGTTCTAACAGGAGATATCCTTAGCATTATTGACTTATTTGCGGCAGCATGTTTATTCCTGTCACTTATTATAACGCTTCCTGCAATCCTTTTGTGGCTGCCTGCATTCTTCTTATTAGCAAAGGGCGTTGTGAGTTTTCTGTAGTCTTATTTTACTAGAACATTATCTGGAAGAAGAGGCGTTCCTTCAAGCATACAACGCTGCTTCCATTGCTCAATATTATGTTTTTTACCTATATAACCTTTAACTCCTAGCGCATCGAGACACGCAGTAAGAAGATTTTCTGGAGCCCAGATATGGGGATGGATAACTTCTACAGGAGCACGAATGCCAGGCTTATCTGGCGAAACAAGCTTTATGCCAGGAGCTAGATATGGTTTTATGTACTCAGGAGTGTAAACTTCTGGAATACCATTAACAATTCTTGTTTGATATACCCTAGGGTGCTCTAGAATATGACCAAATTCTTTTCCTGCAATATCATCAAGAGGAATAATGTAAGATTCTCTGTTAAACCATTTCCATTTACCATCATTACTTACCATGCCTTCTGCATCAACAGGGAATACCACGTTAGAAGGAAAAGGTAGTTTTCTTATCTGTAGTGCGTTTAGAGAGGTTTGAGATTCTCTGATATAATCTAAAACAGCCCGCGCAGTGAAGATAGGCTCTTCCTCATTGTCTTCCCAATACACTTCTAGTATATCTGGAGGTTCACACACATCAACGTTAATATAATAAGGCCGCACATTTCTACCGAGTTTAATGCCTATTCTTCGTGCCGAAGCAATTGTCTGATCCTTAGAATCATTTGGAATTACAAGGTGTGTTCTTCCAGGTATAGTAGATCTTAGAAAAACAAGGCACTCTTCGGCTGTTTCTCTTAAACCTGTTTCTCGCAAGCCTTTCTCTGTAAAGACAAAATCACGATCATGGGTGTATCCCGCATAAGCGCTATGATACATCTTATGGGTTGGCGCGAATTTATCTCTTCTATGAACAATAATAGAATTATCATTAAGTAAGTAAAGTGAGCCCGCTGCGGCAGGTTTTAAAGGAAACTCTTGAGTACCAATCTGTGCGAAGCCCTTAGTAAGAAGTTGTTCTAATGAGTCAATGCCAAAAGCGAGCGATTCCGGGCTTTCGGGGAATCTACCCTTAACATCTCTTTGTACACGAGGATAAAATAATCTGACAACCATTCCTTCTTCTGGGGAATCAACATTGAATAACTCTGCCTCAGCCCTAGGAACTTCAAAATGATAGATTTCTGTTGTGATCTTATCCACATCTACCATTTAAAAATGCGCTTTATAAATATTTATATTTTCAGATACAATGTTCCTTGTGAGAAGCATTGTTATTTGTTTTCAATTTTTTTGATAATATCAGCAAACGCGGGTCGTGTAATAAGCACAGCTGCAGTAAGACCAATAATGGTGGTAAGTGCAAATCCCTTAAAGAGTCCTGCACCAGCCCAATAGAGTGGGAGCATTGCAGCAATGAGTGTAAGATATGACGAGAAAATAATAAACGACGCACGCTTGATCCTCTCTTTCAAGCTGAGAGTCTTCTCCTGTCCTGCTTCATCAATAATCACGATCTGCTGATCAACACCAGTCCCAATTGTAGCAAGGATGCCTGCAATCGAAGGCAGATCAAGGTTCCAACGAATCATTGCCGCAACACCTAAGATAATAATAAGCTCTGAAAATGAAGTAAGGAGTAGTGCGAGCGAAGCTTTTATCTTCCGATAACGCACAAATACGATAATCGAAACTGTAACAAGCGCTGCAATCCCTGCGAGAATAATCGAGCGAACGAAATCCTTTCCGAGCGTGGGAGAGATAGTATCAAGTTTAACAATATCTAGTTTGTACGGTAAGCTCCCTGTAATGAGGATTGTTTGGAGTCGATTCATCTCACTACGCGCATTCTCAACAGCATCCTCTCGTGTCGCGCCAACCCCGGATCCCTGAATAGAGATATCTGTTGCAACCTGTCCTCGAAGGCTGCTGCTAATAAGGAGAGAATCAACTTCCTTGTCATCAACATAAAGGTATATACTCTCATTGAGATATCTTCCGCTCGGATCAAGGGAGAGATTTTGTGTGATATCTGCGTGTCTCTTTGCAGCTTCTTCCTTGAGGTAAACAGCAAAAGTGAATGAGCACGCAAAGCTACCCTCTGAAGGCTGGCAGCCAGTAATAGCAGCACAGTTTGCGTCGTTTCTACACACACCACTAATATCTTTAGAACCTCCCTCAAAGACCGTTTTATTTACGATCTTTGCTTCAAATTTTCCCTGCTGGGCAATAAGCTGTTCAAGATCTGTCGGGGTTGCTCCTGCAACCTCGAGAAGCATGTAGCGATTTCCTGCCAGGTCACTTACTCCCTTAATCGTAATATCTGATAATCCGTATACATTAAAACGATTTCTGCTTGTGTCAACAAGATCTTGAAGTTCTTGTTCGCTTACTGATTTCTCTGGCGCAACAATAGCACGAGCCCCTCCTCTTAAATCAAGACCCAATTGAATTCTTGTTTTTTGAATAGTATCGATTGTTATGAGCGGAGTTGTGTTCGTAAGAAAGATATATTCGCCATTCTTCGTCGTCATGGTAAGGCGCTTTTCTCCTGTTGTTGAAAATATCTCTGAGAGGATCCTCATGTAATCCTCCCTAGTTTTTATCTCTTGACTATTGATAGCGATAAGCTTATCTCCTGCTCGTAATCCTTGCTCAAAAGCCAAGGATTCAGCATCAACAGATTTAATGATAACGCCTGATTCGAACGTTGGACGCATAGCAACAAGTGAGAGAAGAATCGCAATGATAAGAATCCAAACTCGAAGCGAAAGTTTCATCGCGTAGCCTTCCTTTCGACATACCATTTGATAATCGACGCATTTGTTACCCAGGTATTAAAAATGTCAAAACCAAGGCCTATAAGGAGGACCGTAAACATTTGTTTCAAGGTTTGTGAAGCTGAATAGATAATAACAAGCGATATAGCAATCGCGGCAATGGATGTTAGGGTCATCGTTATTCCTGTTTTGAAAGCGCTCAAGAGGCGTTCATTAACTGATCCTTCTCTTCCTTTGAGAATACGCGTCGTGAGAAGTATATCGGTATCAACTGAGTAACCGATGAGCATAAGGAAAGCAACAACACCTGCAAGAGAGAGCGTTATCCCCAAAAGATTAACAACGGCAAGCGTCATACTAATATCTGCGAATGCGGAGAGGATTACGGCAGCACTCGGTATAAATGTCCTAAATATAGCAAAAACAATAATCGCCATAAGAATAAACGCAATAGCAATTGCCAATCTGAGTTGCTGATAGAATCCCTGCGAGATAGATTTCTGCGAGAATTCTATTGAAGAGTTTTCCTGTGTAAGCGCATAGCCAAGCACTCGCTCAAGCACGGGTTTTATTGTATTCAGTGGCTCTTGCGTCTCGAGAATAAAACCCCTCTGCGCGGCTGTTCTAAAATCGGTAATTCCTCGAAGAGAGAGATCGGGAAATTCAGCTCTTAGTTTTTCTTCCACTTCTGCAATAGGCACCTCACTATCAAGGACAGTAATCGTAGTTCCTCCTGTAATTGAAACATCCTTCAATATAATATCGCCATGCGTACGTTGAAAGTTTGCTAAGTAGAGCATCGTAAAGAGAAGAAAAATCGCAGGCAGAATCAAAAGCATTTTGTATATACGATCATACCAGTGTTTTTTTTGATGATCCTGCACAGACTCGTGTGATTCATGCTTTTGTTCATGTTGTTTTTCTTGGTCCATGAATCATTATATAAAAGAAAGTACTTTTAAATCTACGTATGATATTGCGATTTGCAGTGTTTTAGAAGGGCTCAATGATTATGCGCCAGCCGGGAGTCGAACCCGGGTCGCCTGCGTGGAAGGCAGGCACACTAACCACTATGCTACCGGCGCATAGAGATAGGTTTTTTTAGATATATTTAAATATACCTTTTCTTTATGTATTTCATGTTAGTGTTATCAAGAAAAATAGATGAATCTATCCATATCGGAGAGAATATCGAAGTAATGGTAGTAAAGGTTAAAGGAGAGAGTGTGAGATTAGGAATTACCGCCCCTAAAAATGTTACAGTACACAGAAGTGAGGTTTACAAGGCGATTGAGAGGGAGAGAACTCTGTACGAACCCCCAGGTCAAGTACAAGGTTTAGATTACACTATTAATGGACAATAACCGTGCCTCATCAAGGGGTGCTCTGGACAGCGAGGTATCCTCTCATCTTTTCTCTTGCACTTTTAATTCTCGATTTTATAGTCCTCTCTGGAATCCCCAAGAGGTAACCTATCTTACGCTGACTAAATCCAAGAAAGTACTGGAGTACAATTAAATCCCGAGCCGGTGGTGGCAGAAGCTCGAGTGATCTTTGAACTTTCTGACTCTCTTCTTCATGTTCTAAACTCGCGAAAGGAAAGGGATATCGTTGATCATCAAGATTCGCCTCTTTACAATAAGCATGAACATCAACCTCTCGTGACATTCCTGCATTTCTTCTCCTCCTTTTTCGGAGATAATCAATTTTTCTAGTAAACAATATTGTTCTCACCCATCCTTCAGTAGTAGCTCTTCCAGGATCATAACTATCAGACTGCTCTAATACCTTTACCAAGGTATCTTGTGCTATATCTTCAGAATCATGAACATTTCCCGTTGACCTGAGCGTAATTCTCACAAGTTCTTGGCTCATACTTGCCGCTCGATTGAGAAGTTCTTGACGTGTTTCTGGATTATTCATTCTTGTACGCGCCCGGTAGGATTTGAACCTACGCCTTCCACATTAGGAGTGTGGCACTCTATCCATGCTGAGTTACGGGCGCATAAAGCAAGAGAAAACAAGTCAATTTAAATGTATTGTAAATGTGTTGATAAAATAGGCCTGACTATCTCTCAAAGAAGAGATTTTAATTTCTCTTTCTAAGTCGAAACCTCGATCGCTCGAAGATTATCCAATGCCTTGGATATAAACAGGCTTTCAAGTTCTAAGAGTTTTTTTACTATAGGGTTCTTTGAATTGAGCGTGTAAAGTTTTGTTTTTCCGAATTTTCTTGTTACGGTTACAATTCCCTGCTCTTCTATTTGCTCCCAGTAATTGAAGAGAGTTGCTCTTGATATTCCTGCCCCCTCAATTATGTCTTTCTTGCTCATATCTAATCCCTTGTTTTCAATGAGAAAGTCAACTATCTTAAACACAGGATTCTTTCCTAAAAATTTTACTAATAACGATTTTTCCATGATATGAACATAAACAAAAAGTATATAAACATTCTGAAGCAGAAATTGGAAATGAGTTGATCCACCATTATCAAAGCTCTTTTTAATAAGACGCGGGGAGAAGGAAACATAAGCAAAGTTAGAAGTGGTTAGAAACTGTATTCACTTAAGATTTTTATTGAATGTTTGGATGGTAAGAACTAACTCTGGTGCAGCCTTCTAAAATGGTGTCCAAATTAAATCCTAAACTATTTTTTAATGATTTTGGAGCTTTCCTATTAAATTCGTATGCTAGTGCATCCTTTTTATCATAATTCAACCTTTTAGCTGCATTAACAGCTTCTTCATGTAATGTGCTAAGTAGAGGTTCTCCTTTTTCAATGCGTGCCAATACAATCTTGACTAAATCATAATCTATTTTCATTTGTCCATATAATGCCACTAATTCTGCTAATTTTTTTGTTCTTAATATATGTATCCCCATGCTTTTTCTAAAAATAACCCTCTATTTAAATCTTTCTAATTGTAATAACTTTTAAGTTACATAAAAAGACTGCGGGGAGAAGGATTCGAACCTTCGTAAGCACTAAGCTACGGGTTCTTGAGACCCGCCCGTTTGACCGCTCCGGCATCCCCGCTTATAGTTAAAGTAAGAATAGCGTTTTAAAGATTGTTGTTCTTGTTATCAAACAACAGAATAAATATTTAAAAACCATTCTTTCTTGATAGCGTAACAAAATGGAAGACGTTTACCTACTTGCATTCCCTGGAGAAGAACTACCTCAGGGCTTCCACATAGAAGAACGCCCTTATGTTATAAAAAATAAAGTACGGAAAGCTGCGGATAAGTTAAACAGGAGAATAGCAGCAGAGGAAGGTATTGGTATTGGCTTTAAAGACCTGACTGAGGCAGCAGAGGCAGCATAAAGGAACGGTTTCTTAATAGAAGACTCGGTACTTCACTATGCTCTTCCTCCAGATTCCGCGCCTGAGCGCGGCGGTCTTACACACCGATCAACTTTCTCACACGCTTAACAATTGCCTCACGATTAATACCATAATGTTTCAAGAGTTCTTCAGTTTTCCCCGAGTGTGGTATCTCTTGAATAGAAAGTCTTTCAATCATAATATCCTGTCCAGCAACAATACCTGCAATCATCTCGCCAATACCTCCCGCACTATAATGATCTTCCGCAACAACGATCTTCTTCCCGTGGTTCCTCACAAACTCAAGAAATCGTACACCATGGAAAGGCTTAACACAATACAAATCAACGACAGCACAGAGAATACCTTCTTGCCTTAAGATACTATACGCTTCAAGTGCTTCGTGTAAGGTTATTCCAGCGCCAACAAGGACAACACGATCTTTTTTTGATTGCCAAATTATCTTAAACTCACCAACTGAAAAATCTTCATTATCTTTATAAATAACAGGCGTCGCTGGTCGCGTTGTTCGTATATAAACAATACTTTCCATATGGGCGGCCGCAAGCTCAACCAATTTTGTCGTTGAAACTGCATCACTTGGATAGAGAACAACACTCTGTGGCAGTGCACGAAACAGCGCAATATCCTCAAGCCCCATTTGTGAAGCACCATCAGCGCCTACAGAAACACCCCCGTGCGATCCAGACACAACAAAATTCCCCTTAGACAGTGCGCTCATCCGCAACTGATCGCCCGCACGCGTCAAAAACGCACCAAAAGTCGAGGCAAAAACACGAAATCCTTTTTTTGATAAACCAAGCGTCATACCAATCATATTCTGCTCAGCAATATAACATTCAATAAACTGTTTCGGCGTACTCTTTTTTACCCTATCACTGAACGTAGAATTGCTTACCTCTCCATCTAACACAACAACATGAGGATGTGTTCGACAAAGTTCAGCAACGCTCTCCCCGTATGCCTCTCGTGTCGCAACTTCGCTTCCTATTGCATAATGTTTAAACCGTACAGGCAACGCCCGTCGCATACGTACAGGGCTTCGTGTAGGCTTCTCTACCTTTATCTTCTGAAGATTATGTTCAGGAATCTCTTCAAGGGCTTTCCTCAACTCTTGTCCAGAGAGCGCTCTCCCATGCCATCCTTCTTGATTCTCAAGAAAAAAAACGCCTTTCCCTTTCCATGTCTTTGCAATAATCGCTGTCGGTTTTCCGACACCTCCTACTTTCCGCAGCGCACGCATAATCTGCCCGGTGTCATGTCCATCAATAACTTCGCTCTGCCATCCAAATGACTCAAATCTTTTTTTGTATTTTTCAACATTATGTCCGAGCATTGTCTCTCCTACCTGCCCTAAGCGATTCACATCGACAATCACCCAGAGATTATCCAACGCATACCGCGCTCCGAGCTGCAATGCTTCATACACAGAGCCCTCACTACTCTCGCTATCTCCCATTAACACATACACTCTATATTTTCTACCCTGTAACTTTCCCGCGAGCGCCATACCAACACCAACAGAAGCTCCCTGTCCGAGTGATCCAGTCGCAACCTTAATCCATGGAATCTTTCCCACGATCGGATGTCCCTCAAGCACACTCTCAAATCTTCGCAACGATGGCAAATCATCACGAATACATCCTGCATGTTTCAAGCAAGCATACAAAATAGGTGCAGCATGCCCCTTGCTTAAAATAAACTCATCATTATCGACATTATACGCATCATGGACATCATATTTCATCTCTTTAAAAAACAACGCGCTCATAATCTCAGCGCATGACAGACACGATGTTGCATGCCCGCTCCCCGCAGCAGTTGTCATCATTAACACATCACGTCGCAATACATTCGCTATTTCTCTAAGTTCTTTATCGCCAACCATTGTTTTCTTTTCTCTTCGCTCGATGCATAAGCCAGATTATTATAAACAATACCAACGCGCACATCGAAAGAACTACGAATAGAATACTAACGATGTTAGGCATCTTTCTGACGCTCGGTACATTGCTTTCGTTCTTTTTGAGGTCAATCGCCTCCTCACATGCCCTTCTCTCAAGTGGTTTAGAGACCTTCGTATTACACTTATTTAGATCAAAACACGTTGTTGTCTGCTCTCCATTTACACATCTGCTCCACGCATTACAAATCCATTGTTCTACACATCGCGATTGATTCTGAGAGGACCTCCTTGGTATCGGTACTCCGCCTCCGCCGCCACCGCCTCCTCCAGTGTTACCTCCGCCTCCGCCACCTGGCGGTGGGGTATCAACATATCCTTCAACAGCAGTATACACACTAAAGTCTTGAACCTCGACAACATACTCTCCATTCGTATAGCTAATCTCACGACAGGCAGTACAATCAACACCATCTCGCTGTATCTTCGGATCTCGGAAGCCCACACCATAAAACGTTAGTGTGGCTCTTTTATTATCAAGGTTCGGAACAAGAGAAGCATTCAATTCAACGCGATTCTGACTCATGCTTGTTATAACATCAAAATTAATACGATCAAAACAACCATTATCATACCTTACACGAACAAGATCGAGAGGATCACTAAATTGTATTCTTCCGAGGCCATTTGATATAATGGCCAGATTAGTTAAACGTCGAGGATCACTGCCAACATTGGTGTCCCAATTCACACTATACTGAGTTCCTTGGGGCAAATACCTTGTAAAATCACTCGAGGGTATATTTGTCTCCCGAACAACACAAATATCTTTCCCGACTACACAGCCAGTTGAATAATCTAACATGCCATCGCTATCAGCATCAACGCATCCTGTTGTTGTACATTGTGAAACATCGTATTTACACTCTCCTAGAGCACTACAACTTCCAACAACGCAAGTATTCGTACTATAAACACATAAATTCCCATCATCGACGCCACCAATGCAATCGTCATCGATACCATTACATATCTCGCTCGCTCCAGGTTTAATATTCACATTATTATCTTGACAATCGCCACTAATCCCACTAAGCTCGCCACTAGTCTTATAACCACTTGGTCGAGTGCACTGTGTTGCACTAATTCCATCGCTATATCTGTCATTATCACTGTCCTTATACCACGTCTGTCCTGGCTTTTCTAGTGGGTTATTATCATTACAATCTCTCGCCTTTCCATCATCACCGCTCGTTCCAGGAGCACAACCATCAAATTCATCACGATCACTATCAACACATGTTGTGCGAGGTATACACTGATTGTTCGTAAACACACATCTTTGTGTAATTGACTCGCATTCAGTCCTATCACATATATTAAACAGACCTGCGCCACAGTCGCTACACAACGATCCTGACGGGCGCGTACAAGCTACATTACAACATTGCGTACTATCCTTAGCATTCACCGCTGTTCCAGGACAGTACATGTCAACCCCACATACAAATCCATTTTGCTCAGAACATGTTTGTAAGATACATCCTTGAATAAGATCGCATCTTTCTCCCTGTACACTGCATAGATTATTCTGAGGCGTATGTACAACTCTATCATTCATCTCATCACAACTATCCGTTGTACAAGCGATGTTATCGCTCAAAGAAGGAGCTGTTCCAACAATACACCCTCGAGAGATATCACATGTCTCAGCGCCGTCACACCATAATCTGTTATCGCAAAGTGCGTTACTCGGTGTATGCACAACGCTATCACTAACTTCGTCACACTGTTCAACAGTACATAAAAGACCATCATCTACAAGTGGACGTTGAGTGCCAGTACACACACCATTATTACAAGCATCATTTACAGTACAAAATGCCCCATCGTTACAGGTTCCTGTTTGAGGTATATTTGAACATGTTCGCTGTGTTGTACACACATCATTCGTACATGGATTATTATCATTACACTGTGTATAAGTAGTGCACTGGCAGGATTGTGTATTATAATTACAGAAACCTGCATTATCAGTTAGACTTGTTCCTTCACTACAGCTATCAACCGTGCAACTAATACCATCATTACACACAACAGTTGTTCCTGCAACACACCCCAGAGATGCATCGCATCTCTCAAAACCATTACAATAAAGCCCGTCTTTACACATGAAGTCATTCGGTGTATGTACAATTCTATCGTTCAATTCATCACAACTATCGGCTGTACATGGAATATTGTCATTTAGTACAGGTACAGAACCAGATCCACACCCGGCTGCGCCATTACACACCTCAGCGCCATTACAATACAAGCCATCATTACACAAACTATTCCCGCCATCATCAATGACGCCTTTACAGCTGTTATCAATACCATCACATATCTCTGTAGCACCTGGCTTCATATTAGGATTATTATCATTACAATCAATCGCCTTTCCATCATCGAAAGGATCTCCTGTACCACACCTGTCGAAGTCATCATGATCTTCATCAATACAAGTAGGAGTAACACAGCCGTCGCCTTCGTTACACTGCTGCCCAATTGAGCATAAGCCATTTCCTCCTTCATCAACGAGACTATCGCAATCATTATCAAATCCGTCGCATAATTCTGGACCAACGGAACAATCACATAGCAAGGAGTCTTTTTTACTACTCACCGCAACATCAACAAAAGTAACACTTCCGTCTCTGTTGATATCGGCAAAATCACACCAATTATTTGCTAGATAACACTTCCTCCCATTACCAACAAATCTATTTAAAAGGATAATATCACTATTTAAGATAAAACCATCTTTATCGACATCCAATAAACAACTATTCATAGGAAAGTCCCTACAGATCGCTTCTTCATCAACCACATTGTCGCAATCATTATCAAGCTGATCGCATAGCTCTATAATTTGAGGCTGTTTGTTACAAATTTCCCATTTCCCGTCGCTACATGTATGTATCCCTCCTGCACAAATTCCTTGTTGATTGTCACATAACTTTGTCTCAAGATTCACACAGTCGCATCCTTCATCAACGAGACTATCGCAATCATTATCAAATCCGTCGCATAATTCTGGACCAACGGAACAAATACACTGCTTACCATAACCACTGACTACAATGTATACGTCGATTGTATTAACACTTCCGTCTCTGTTGATATCGGCAAAATCACACCAATTATTTGCTAGTGAACAAGTTCCTCCATTTATTAGTGCAGTTCTCATCTTATTAATTTCTCCAAGGCCAATAATTCCGTCGTCTGTAGTGGTAGAAGGGTCGTCAGATATATCTAATAAACAACTATTGGTGGGGATAATTCCGCATCCTGGCTCTTCGTCAATTTCTCCGTCGCAGTCGTCATCTAGTCCGTTACAAAACTCTGGAAGTCTTGGTAGCTTGTTACAAATTTCCCATTTCCCGTCGCTACATGTATGTATCCCTCCTGCACAAATTCCTTGTTGATTGTCACATAACTTTGTCTCAAGATTCACACAGTCGCATCCTTCATCAACGAGACTATCGCAATCATTATCAAATCCGTCGCATAATTCTGGACCAACGGAACAAATACACTGCTTACCATTATTAAGTCTCCATAGACCAATATCCCTATCAGAAACGTTTCCTTCTCTGTTGATATCGGCAAAATCACACCAATTATTTGCTAGTGAACAGTCATCCCTCCATAAGTAAGCTTTTATTTTGGCAAAGTCAGCTGAACTGACATGACCATCTTTGTCTACATCAGATAAACAACTATCTCTAAATGGAGAGTTGCAGTCGGGATCAAAATCATCAACGAAACTATCACAATCATTATCCTCCTCGTCTCTGCACCATACTTCTCCGTTTGGTTGATACGATGAAGCTCCGCATCTCCCTCCTATATCTGCACAGACCTCGTCTTGATTTTTTATGTCGTCATAACAATTTCCGGGGTGGGCTTGAACACATCCACTTTTCGTATCACATATCTGCCCAGAAGGGCATTTTGTATTATCGGGAACAAACACACATCCTCCAGTTAAACCGTCACAGCTATCAATCGTACAATCGAAACCATCATCACATGTTTTAGGACTACTCACGCATACACCATTACTACATATGTCACTCGTACACCCGTAATTGTCAGTACAACTGGTTCCGTCCAGCGCATTGCTGTACGAGCACTGACTGTTTGTACAACTCGCTATCTTGCATAAACTAGCAAAACAACTATTGAGACCACACTGCGGTATAGATATCCCATACTCTAACATGCCGATGTCGTATTGGGCTTCGGTATCGCTGTCAGGACCATCGAGAGGTCGAAAGTCTCCTTTGAAATCTTCTGTAAGAGAAACAATAGCTCCAGTATCTATAGCAGGACTGTCAACTCCCAAGTCAATATCTTCTAATAATCCTTGAGGATTAATGTCCTCGATTAGTTTAGGATCCCTATATAGACTGCTACTTTCTAAATTTTTGTTGTAGAACTTTATAAAATTCCTGTATGAATCTAAACTAGAGAAAATCTGCCCTGCGGCTTTAAATGAATCACATCCATAATAAATATTATTATTTATGTCCGCGCTATTTAATTCTGTACTGCCGGTGTCGATACACATTCCACTTTTATCGCTATAAACAATATTGTTCTTAAAGACCAGTCCACGTACTATATCTCCGGAAGTTCCGTCAGCAAGCGTTTCAGAAGGACCGAGAAGAACATGACCCATGGTAGTACGCGTAACCATATCGCCGAACTGTACATAACTCTCTCGTGGTTTACCAAGTCTTATTATATTATTATAGACCTCTGTGTTAGAGCTAGGATAAACATAGACGTAATCAAAGATAATGTTATTATACACTTTATTATTAGTACCACTCATCACCATCCCGTCTTCTATATAATTGTTATACACCTCAGTATTCTTTGGGAAATTATAGTCACGAGAAGATATGAGGTGCATACAGATCTGAAAACACTTCTCAACAAAATTATTTCTTACGACATCGCCAACACCTGTAACATAAATGGCATGGTCTTGATTATTTGTCCTCCAAATCTGGTCGCTATACAAGTGAAAGGGTGCTCCGGTATAACTTATCTTGTTGTTGTTAATAAAAAGATGATCCATTCCGGACAGTATACCATTTTTAAAGACATGTTTAATATTATTATTACTAATCCTGATGGAATCTCCCCTAGTATTAAGGTTGTTAATATCGCCTAACCATCCAGTTTTTATACCCTCATAGCCATACTCTATAGTAAATCCACTAATCTCAACGTATGGCGCGCCGACAAAGATTCTCTTACTTCCCTCGACAACGTACACATCATTATCAGGACTATTCTGTCCCAACCATCTTAAATATATTTTTTTACTTGCGCTATCGAAATAAAACAAATCATAATTCTGTAGGATTATTGGTGGATTTGTTAGGTCGCTTAAAGAGTATACTCTCGTTATGCCGAAATCATTATTTTTAATTAATCCGATTGTTGTAGTATCCGCATAACCAAGATCCTTACTGTAGTCCAGATTATACAGATTATTCTCTTTTGTCCAAGTATATTGTTTTCCAAGAGTTATTCTTACACTCTCTCCAGTGTATGGCGCGAATGTTACATAGCCCCAGGCAGCTCCTCCGCGAGTGATAATGAAACTCTCCTTATAATCTCCGTTTCGCACATGGACATTCGTCCCAGGATTAGTATCATCGGCTGCTTTTTGTATAGTGGTATATGCATTACCGTCATTCCCGCTACAATCTCTTCTTGCTATAGAATAAGTAGCAAAGCAATCTGTCGTCAATTGATTATCAACATATATTGTATTTGGTGGCGAGGAAAACACTTTTTCAGTTTTCTCTTTAGACGCTGTCTTGAAAGTATTAGAATAAAGAATGAGGACGATTGCTATTGCGATAACAATCCATATTACAATGTTATCTCCCTTTTTTATATTCTTACGCATGAGTATGAAAACGAAAGACCACTATAAAAATATTCTCACGAGAGCTCTCTGTTCTTTTTCTTAAGCTCTTTTTTTATCGTTTGAATATTCTTCATCATCACGCTTAACTCAAAGACATACGATTGCAACTGCTGCTGCAACTGCGCGCGCGCTGTATCGAATTTCCTTATCTGCTCGCGGATAATCTTTTGCGTTTCGGCAGGAGTCTTCCGTAGAACAACACCTGCCCCTACCTCGACAAAGAGTGTTGTGTCAGTTATCTGAGCAGGTATAGAAACACCTCTCCCAATCGAAGCAAGAATCTCCTTTTTATCTCCTTTCTCAAAAAGATTCAGATTTTCTTGAAACAACTCTAGTTCATGAATCTGTTCTTCAATAAAGGCCAATCCGCGCTCTGTTTCTTCGGATCTCTCTTGTAATGCGCGCGCCTGCACCAAGATATCCTGTTCCATCATTTCAAAAACAGATCCCTCCTTTTAAGCCTTCGCTTTCTCGTATTATTTAAGACGATGAGCAAGGATTCTGGTGAGGTAGTATGCGGAGCCAAAGATAACAACACCAGGAAGGAAGGTTATACCAAGCCCTGGAACGAGAAGACCGGTGCCGATTGAACCAAGTGTACCTGCGCCAATAGATTCAAGAAGATTGACCGCATAAGGTACTGATTTTTCAACGTCTTTTTGGAGCGCATCGATTTGCATGATCATCCTCTCATTTTTGAGAATACGAATTTTTTTATCTTCTTCTGATACGATAACAACGAGGTTATTGTTTTTTGATGCGCTGAGTGCTGCACTATGTCGTGTTCCGAAGTTCTTAAAGGTCTTGGTACTTTTTATCATTGCCCCATATGCTTTAAGTGTGCCATCCCGCGCTATGAGTACAGCGCCATCCATAAGTGCGAGCGATTCGAGCAGCCTTGGATCTCCAAGGACATTGAAAGGAGGAACTGTTTGATCAACGAGTGCCTTATAATCTATACTATGGCCAACGACAAAGAGTGCGCCTTCTCCGCGTTTCGCTATTCTTAATCCGACTTGGATAAGAAGTTCCTCAAGTTGTTTTGATCTCGATTTTGTTTTCATAATGTCTTTTTGAGAATGATGTTTAAAAATGTATGGAAAAACCTCAACAAAAAACCTAAACAGCAGTAAAGAGTGTGCGGGCTAGTGACTTATTATACTAGCTAAAGAGTATAATGTTTCTTATGTCT
>CAZBTP010000007.1:12579-39793 GCA_964494915.1 Candidatus Woesearchaeota archaeon | reverse complement strand
GGAGTTGATCTCTCATAGTACGCATCAAGGCTCCTTGGAAATGGATCAAGGAGCGTGCGAATAAATTGTTGATTCTCATAGAAGATATCAGAAGAAAAATAGTAATACGGTCTCTCCTTATGAATAATACGCGTGTTCTTCTCTAAATCAGGCTTTAATTCTTCAAGAAGCTTATCAAGATATCCAGGTTGAGAAACTCGTTCAAGTTCTCGTATATATTCCTGAAAGAAAACAGGATCAGAAAAGATGAGTTCATAATAACCCTGTATCTCCTCACGACAGTCAGGACTCTCAGGAACATCGAGACAAGGAGGAAAGAATTCATTAACAATCATATGATTAGAAATACCTGCATTCGCATCAAAACCAATAGGTTCAAGCTTCGTACTAATAGGATTGTAATAGAAACGTATATTCGTCCAGTAGGTTGCATGATCCGCACCAAGTATACTTACGACAGCAAAATATCGCGCAAGCAAGGCATTATCAAATACCTCATGTGTTGCAAGCTCCTTTGTTCTCCACGCCTCAAGGAGATTAAGCGCATGCATAAATTGAATTCGAGAGAGAGGATCTCCAAGTACCTCGCTTGGTTTAAACGTGTCGATATATGAATCATAAAATCCTCGATCCCAAAATCGCAGATCCGTGATCCTATCATCACTATCAAAATGAATCTCTTTCTCACGAATATCATCAACACTAAACGCCCTCCCCTCACGCTGTGCTAATTCTCGATACCAATCATCTTCGTTGAATTTTATAATAATCCCCTCACGACGGTTGTTGTTCTCAACAAGCTGTTTATCAAAGTGCTCTTCAATCGCATAAATCCCTCTATTCGCACCATTAACAACAACCTCAATAAATTCGTATCGTGGAGAGACAATACCCTCTCGTTTCAGTGCTTTATGAAAAACATACTCATAGAGGTAATTCCTCGTTAGCGGATCCTGTATAGAAAAAGTTCTCATCCCAAAAAGAGTCTCACTATCCTCAACCTTTATTCGAAACGACCATTTATCACCACGTATATGCTCAGGAGCATCTCCCTTCAGGCGCAACTTCACTTTTACCTTTTTGTCATTATGACGTATCGTTGCAGGCACAAAGTCCTCACTCGAAGAGAAGACAATGTCTTTATCAAGGTATTGTTGACGCTTATATGCCAATTTCTGATAGTCATCAAACTTAATATCAATGTAAATCTTCTCGGAATCTGAAAACTGACCACGAATATAATTAAGAGGAATACGAATATTCTCGTGAACTATTCCTAAAAGCATGCTTTTCATCCCTGTCTGTTCAAGGCCAATACGTCGAATAAAATCAAGAACACGCTCAGAAGGCTTATCAAGGCTGCCAAAAAAACCACCAAACGCGAGTCCAAGGACAATACCGCTCACGAACAGAAGCATAAAAACAATAACAAGCGTAATAATCTTAGTTTTCCGATTAACAATAACATCCTTTACATTCCTCCAGAATGTCGCATGATGGCGAGTACCCAAACTCGCACGTTTTATCCTCATCTTAATGGTAGATGCTAATCTTATCGATATAGGAAACACTGACAGATTTCGAAAGAGCACTCAACTCTTCTTTCACTTTCTCAAGTTTATCAAAAGACTCAAGATCAATGAGAAATGCGGCCTCAAGTATATCCTCGCTCGTTTTATCAAATCGTTTAAGGTGCACCATCACACAATGTTTTTTAAGAATCTCAGTTATCTTTCTAAGAGTAAGATCTTTCGAGAGCTTTCCCGAGACACTGATGTAGAGATTCTGCTCTTCATCTTTCTTGTGGTATGTATGACGTGCCACTATGACAAGAGAGATAAGCGCAAACGCTATAACAGTCACGCCAATTTGGTTCGCACCGAAACCAAGACCAAGGGCAATACATAAAAAGAGGAACGCAAGTTCCTCAGGTTCTTTAATTGCAGCACGGAATCGCACAATTGAGAGCGCTCCAACAAGACCAAGAGAAAGCGCAAGAGAAGATTTAACAATCGTGATGATGAGTGTTGTCGTTGGAATGATGAGGTAAAAAGTACGCGCAAAACTACGTCGATTTGAGAGCGCAGTACCATAATGAATATAAAGTCTCGTGAGAATAAATGCTAGAATAACAGAAAGGATAAGTGCAAGAATAAAAGAACCGAGATTAACCTGTGCCTGGCTGTTCACAAGAAAATCTTGAAGCGTTTGTTGTACACCTACCATTTTTCGATGACAAAAGTAGGAGATATATAAAGTTAATGGAACTACACTCTATGTCGTATCTTATTTTTTATTACACGAAGAATATAGAAATCATGCGTATCAAGACAGCGCGTAACAAGAATAAGAACACCATATCCAAAAAGGAAGAGAATACTCAGCACACAAACAATAAAAATACTATCTGATAACTGCTGTTGTATATAAAAGAGCGCGAGCGCCGAGACAAGGGCAACAAAAATAATACGAACTGTTTTCTTATGCAGAGGGATAAAATGAAGAGAGAAACGCGTTTCAACAAGGAGGAGCGTACCTAGAAAAACCGAAGTAAGCAGCGCAGAAAGCGCAGCACCACTAAGACCATTTACATTATTCAATGGACCAATGCGCTCAAGAGGAATAAGAAAGTAATTCAGAAAAATACTAACAACCATCGCTGCAACACTATTAAAAAGAATCAATCGCGACTTACCGAGGCTTAGCATAAGGTGGTATGAAAGTGTTGAGAAAACTGATGCAATAAATATACTTCCCGCAAGAAGTCTAAGAGCATTCGCAGCAATGAGGTACTCATTCCCAAACAATATCTTAAGTGCTATATCTGGAAATATAAAGATAAGGATAAGTAAGGGAAGATTCAAAAGTATGATCCATTTCATAATCTGTTTTGTAAGTTCGCGCATGAGGTCAAGCTTATTTTTTGCATAATGTTTCGTAATCATCGGAAAGAGAAGCTGCATAAAAAGCTCAGGAACAATACTGAGCAACGTTGCAATGGGGAGGGCGGCTGCATAAAAGCCAACCTCGCGTGCTGTTTTAAAGTAACCAAGAAAGAAAGAATCCGCCCAAAATGTAGAACTTTGGATGACACTTACAAAAACCAGAGGAAGAGAATACGCAACAATCGTCCGCATGATCTCTTTTCGCTCTTTCTTGGGCAAGTCCTGTGATAACCATAACTTGGAGACTTTATATTTCATAACATAGTATGAAACAAGGAGCATTATCGCTAAACCAAGAACGTAAGAAAATGCAACACCACTACTCTTAACACCGAGTGCAATAAAAGCGATAAGGAGTAATAATTTTGCAAGGTTTCTCAAAATATTCGTAATAAACGAAAACCATTGTATCTCCTCATATGCTCGAAGTGTCAAGAGGAGTACATTCGCGATCGCAGCAAGCGGAACACTAAACGCAAAAATACGGAGGAACAATACAAGGCTACTGTCGTGAAAGATCCCAACGGCAATAATCTCAGCAAAGAAAAAGAGAATAACCCCCGCAACAATACTCGAGATTGAAACAACAGCCGCGACCATCCGTACACTATATCGGATTTTGTTTGTTTGTTTCCTTCCAAGAAAGAGGGAGACATATCGAAGCAAGCCTTCTGAAAGTCCAAACGCCGAAAACGACGCAAACAGCGCAGAAATCATTACCGCGAGTGAAAATAGCCCATAAACTTCAGGACCAAAATATCGCGCAGTTATAATTCGATAGAGGTAGATAATAATCTTAGAAAGCGCAAGTCCAACAAAGACAATAACTGAAGAGCGTGCAAGCAAACGAAGACTCTTACTCAACTCTTTTTGTTCTTCCATAACCACTAAGAGAATTATTCGTTTATATCCCTTTGGGAGGATTATCCCTGAAGAAGACTCATTATTCCATAAGGATTAAAAAGAATCTCTACAGAGGAGATGTATGTCTCTCTATCGAGAAATAAAAAGTCATCAAAAAGGTCCAGAAAAATCAGGCTATCTCATGTATTACGTCTATCGAAAGATCTCTGTTTTTTTCAGCATTTTCTTTATCAAACTAAGAATCTCACCGAATACGATTACTTTTTTAAGTCTCGTTTCTGACGGCATTGTCGTCTATCTTATGTATCTCCAAAAATGGATAATAGCAGGTTTATTAGTTAATCTTGCATTAATCCTCGATTGTTCTGACGGCGAGGTCGCTCGATACTATCGATCAAAGGAAAAAAACCCAACAGAAAAGAAATACGGTAGTTATCTCGATGAAGTGCTAGGGACAATTGGTTTTACAGCAGTCGTATTCTTTGCAGGTTATTTTATGGGAAAAATCTGGCTTGGTCTTTTTGCAATGTTCGGATTGTTCATGGTTATTCTAACCTCACTCACAGCACAGATCGAATTCCCGCAAAAGAAAGAGATCGCGAAAAAATTTGAAGAGGGTCTCTTTGGTAACCGCAAGGGAAGAATCGGATTTACCTGTGCTGCACAGAGAATTCTCGTGAGCCTTGGAGTAATCTTCTCAAGCATCCACCTGCTCTTCCTCTTTGGTGTTCTCTGTCACACATTCTATCTATTCAAATTCTGGATATATCGAAAGTTATAGCGAGGAGAGGGCTTTTATTCGAGGATAAATCGCTTCCTTCGCTCGCTCATAATCTTCCAAGATATCGATCTCACACCACGGTTCATGGTGCGCAAGAACATACCCAATATGCATAGCTTTCGCAAGTTCCCTAATCGGCATTATATAGTAGGCATTGTCATTTCTCACATCACCTATACCCTGCTCAATTGCCTCCAGAAGTGAAGCAATTCCCCGCTGGGAAAATTTCGCGATACCAATAAAATTCCCATCACTTTCATCCAACGAAATATGATTCCCGACATCAACAACGCCTTCATTTTTTATTTTTACGCGAGCAGTATTAATTAATATCGAGGTATTGTGAACAAGAAGACAAAAATCTTCCACACTGTCAACACACCGCTTCAAGAGCGACCGCGTACACAAAACATCAGAGTACAAAATAATCAAGTCTTCATTAAATTCATCTTTAACACTGTACAATGTATGTAAATTATTATATTTATCAAAATCCTCAAAAACCCTATATCTTACAGAATTTCCCAAATGTCCAACAATCTCATTTTGAAGATAACCAACAACAACGATTACATCATCAACACCACATTTTTTTAAAATTTCTATCTGAAAATCAATTATTGTTTTTCCTTTTTCTAGCTCTAGAAGACATTTAGGCTTTTTTAAAGTTACCGGATAAAGTCTAGAGCTTTTACCCGCAGCAAGTATTATTCCCTTCATATTAAGTTTATTATTCTGTTTATGTAGCTTTTTTAATCTGTATAACTATTTTAATGTGCGTAAAAAGTTCTTATTCTTCTCATTCCTTCAGCAGCCATTATAACACCTTCTTTTCTTCCATTTCCAGATAATCCAAACCCCCCAAAAGGAGCCTGTTCTGTTCTATATCCGGGATTATTATTCCAATTAAACTGCCCCACCTTTATCGCATTTGAGATTAATTCAGCTTTTGCTTTGTCTTTTGTTATTACTGCTCCTGAAAGTTTATAATGAACTGAATTTATTATTTTTATAGCCTCATCAATATTGTTTATTCTTATTATTGGAGCAACAGGCCCAAAAGTCTCTTTCACAACAAGCTCTGAGTTAGGATTAACTTTGTCTAGTATAGTTGGAGAGTAAAGAGCCCCCTTTCTTTCATTTCCATATAACAGCACAGCTCCTTCTCTAATAGAGTCATCAACTCTATCTTGTATTTTAATTGCAGCTTCCTCATTTATAACAGTCCCCATATTAATTTCAGGATCTAAAGGATTTCCATATTTTATTTTTTTAGTAAGTTCAAGAAACTCCTGAATAAATTTTTCAGCTATAGAATTATGCAACAATATCCTTTTTATAGAGGTGCATCTCTGTCCAGAGTTCGCGAAAGCATTTAATGCCATCTTAGCAGCAAGTTTTATGTCTGCGTCATCCAGTACAGTTAAAGCAGCATTATCTCCAAGTTCGGGGACATAACTTACCATTTCATTTCCTGTTTCTGCCAATCTTCTGGCAATATACTTACCTATTTCAACACCTCCAGTAAAAGTAATCATTTGAGCAAGTTTCATCGATAATACTATATCTAAAAAAGAATTTGGATCATTTGTAGTGATTAAATTTACCATATTTATAGGCAATCCAGATTCATGCAAAATCTCAACAAGCTTAATAGCAGACAGTGGAGTTTTCTCGCTCGGTTTAACAACAATTGCTGTTCCAGCAGCAATTGCAGGCCCAACTTTATGTGCAACCTGATTCATCGGATGATTAAAAGGTGTAATGCCAACAACTAAATCCCATGGCTCAGAAATAACTTTTAATTCAGGATTTTTATTATTTCCTAAAATAAATTTATGCGACATATCTTCTTCAATTTTATGCACAATTTCAGCAGACGCACTGAGAGTATTACAAACCCTATCAACTTCATGTAATGTATCTTCCAGCGCTAATCCAGATTCAGAAGTAATCAATTTTGCAATTTCTTCTCTTTCTTTCTTTACACTCTCAGCAGCTGTTTTTAAAATTTTAATTCTCTCCCCTATAGAAAGATCTTTTTTTGTATTTACAGAAAGTTGCATCGCTTTAATAATATCTTCTTTATCTGCTATATTAACTCTTCCTACAACTTCTCCATTATAAGGATTTCTCACTTCAAATTTGTTTTTCTTTTCAATTTTTTTTCCATTGATTATCATTTCATATTTCTCAAATTTTCCATAAATGCTTCTTTATTTTCAATTGGGGTTGTTGTTGGTCTCCCAAGATCTTTTCTTGCGCCTTTGTTTATTAAAATCTCTAATAGCGATGGCCCCTCACTGTTTTTTAACAGCCTAGCTTTTTCTCTGATTTCTTCAGAAGAAGCAGCTTTTAATACTGTTTTATATCCACAACTTCTCGCTATTCCAGCAATATCAATCTTAAATCCAACTGTAGGCTGTCCCCCAACAGAATCATGTGCTCCATTGTTTAACACAACGTGCTTAAAGTTCTTTGGTTTCTGAGAGCCGATAATAGCTAAAGCCCCCATATGCATGATAACTGCGCCATCCCCATCAAAACAATAAACCTGCCTATTTGGCCTAGCAAGTGCAATTCCTAAAGCTATTTGTGATGAGTGCCCCATTGATCCGACAGTTAAGAAATCCTTACCATGGCCCTCTCCTCTAAATTCCCTATATTCAAATAACTCGCGAGAAGTCATGCCTGTAGTCGATATAACCAAGTCCCCATCATCCAATGAGGATACTATCAATTTCAAAGCTTCCTCTCTATTTAACTCATAATCTGTTTTTATCTTATTCTTTAATTCATAAGGCTCAAATGTATTTTTTCTTACAATTATTCCATATGGCGAATTTCTTTCTCTTACTATACTAACTGCTTCATCTAATGTTTTTCTAGCATTCTCTATATTTGTCGATAATATTTGATGCGGAATTTCAAGCACAGTTAAAATATCTGAAGTAATTCTTCCTTGTTTTATATGTTGAGGTTCATCTTTTGTCTGCGGTTCACCACGCCAGCCAATTAAAAGGATAAGGGGAATACCATACACTGCACGGTCAGTAAGAGAAGTAAGCGGGTTAACAGCGTTTCCAAGACCAGAGTTCTGCATATACACAAGAGGAATCTCTCCTGTTGCAAGATAATAGCCCGCAGCGTGCGCTATTGCATTACCCTCATTCGCCGCGATGATATGACACTGTGGAGCACTATGATCTGCGATATAAGCACAAATATCACTAAGGAAAGAGTCAGGAACACCACTAAAAAAATTAACACCTCGCTCAACAAGCGCATCATAAAAATCCTGACAAGGAATCATGGAATACCTCCCGGTATTAAAGTAATGAGCTCACCGATTGGCATACAATGTTCCTCAGCCTCATGACATCTACCATAGGTAAGAATTGTTTCAGCAACCTTCTTCATTGAAGGATATGCTCCTCTCAGAAGGTGATTTGCATAAATAACAATATCCACTCCCGCCTCCTGAAGTTCTTGCTCTGTAATAGGGGTATAAGTCGAAGGAACCGCTACCAGAGGAACTATTTTTTTAAATCGCGCATACTCGATACAAAAAGAGAGTATTTCACGGGCGCTCTTCTCTTTACTATGGATCATAATACCATCAGCACCAGCATTAATGTATGCTTGTGCACGTTCTAACGCATCCTGAAGACCTTTTTTAAGAATAAAACTCTCAATGCGTGCAATGATCATAAACTCATGCGTAACCTGTGCTCGTTTTCCTTCCTGAATCTTCATACAAAAGTTCTCAATATCATCCTGTGCTTGCGAAACTTTATCTCCAAGAAGAGAATTTCTTTTCATACCTATTTTATCCTCAACAATAAGCGCAGAAACACCATGGCGCTCAAGTGTTCTCACCGTGAACACAAACTGTTCTGGAAGACCTCCATTATCAACATCAACGATCATAGGTTTTGTCGTTACATCAAGAATCTGATCAATCGTATACACACGCGATGTAATATCAACACTCGCACTATCAGGCTTTCCTTTCGAGGTCGAGTCAGTAAGGCTACTTTCCCACATACCATCAAATTCTTTTATGCTGCCGTTCTGCTCTATCTTCGTCTGTTCTACAATCAGTCCACTAAGCCCATTATGAACTTCTAAGATTCTCACAAGAGGTTTTACTGCGAGCAGCTCTCTTAATCTTCCTCGACGGATATCCGGCGTCGTTCCATGATTACGAATCTTCTGAATAAGCGAGGTTGCCGACACTCCATCAGTAAACTTCGGCTCCACAAGCAGACCATTCCAATTCTTTAATGCTGCGATAACGCGCCCACGTACAGCAGCAAGAGGCCCCTGTTTCCAATCGTCACCATGGACAACATAATCTGGTTTAAGTTTCTTTATATTCTCAGTACAATCAAATGAATCCTGCGGGATTATCATCGAAATACCCTTAATATTCTCGAGTATTAATCTTCTCTGTTCATACGAAAGAAGCGGAATCCTGCGATGGCTCGCAACCGCTTGATCGCTCAAGAGACCAACCGTTACCTCACCGAGTTTTCGTGCCTCATGAATAATAGTAATATGTCCAGGATGTAAAAAGTCTGCAGTCAACTCAACGTACACCGATGGCATGTTCCATCCTCCGCATTGATGCCGTAATATTCTTATCTGAAAGTTTATGATAATAAGGCAGACGAACAACAGTCCATTGTATATTCTTTATGTATTGTTCCCCAGGAATTTCTTTCGTGTTACTGCCTCGCACAACAATAATCTGCGCATCTTTAAATCGTTCTTGAATCACTTCAAGGTTCCTTGTTGGATCAAGCGTATTTTGCGGTATGACGCTATCAACACAGCGAAGACTCGAGATTATCGATTTTCTCTCCATAAAATTAGCAAGTGCTCTTTTGTTGTATTCCCCCATCGCGCTATCAGTAAGAACTCCGCAGATATGGTAATCTCCAAGTGTATCTGCCTTCTCTAAGAACCGAAGCTGCCCATAGTGAAAAAGATCAGCGGCAACAGTCGTATATACGATCTTCTGTATCTTATCTTTTTCTATCGCAACAACATCCCCTGCTTTTATTCCAGAACCTTTCGGAATTGTCACACACAATTGCCCATTCGATTTATTCTCCCACACTGCTTTTTTCATATCCACTAGTAACACTAGTACTATATAAAGATGACTATCCTCACGCATATATAAATTTTAAACCATATCGCTTACCACACTAATTCTTATAAACAAGTAAAATAACCTTAAATAAAATGAATACATACGCTCCAAAAAATCTAAAAGAAAAATTTCCTCAATTGAAAGACTTAGAAGATTCAACATTATCCCCTATATTAGAGGTTGCAATTAATAAATGGCTAGAACAAATACCAGATTCCGTGGTAAGTGATATAGAAAGACTTCCTAAGCAGGACTACTTTTCTCCAAACGATTCTTATAATTGTGTTGTTGATGGTAAAATTGTGCAGGTAAATGTTTCTAGGCGTGATATAGATGTTTGTGATGAAGATGAATCTTGGTATATGTGTAGCAGGGTCTCATTTGATAGAGACAGAGCCGGAAGTAAAGCGCTATTTGAAAGGTTTAGTGATTTTATTGGGAGGCAAAGACTAGAAGAATTAGTTTCTATGTCAAAAACGAAATTAGAAAAAGGCAAAACATACCATCTAAGTTCTGAGATGTGTGATTTCTATTTAAGAGGGGCTGAAACATAGCAAGGTTCCTTTAAAGACTACAGATGATGGTGAAAAGATTTTAGAAATTTTTGATAGGAACTTAAAATGATACTAATTAGAATCGTAATCTGCTAAAGTCATTGATTTTGGTTCCAAACCTAAAAGCCTAGATTTCAGTCCTGGCACGTGTAATAATCCAACTACTACAACTAATTTATGAGAACAACTATTGTATAATTGATTTACTCTATCAGCCATTGATTCATCTCTTCTTGGATCGTAAATTTGCTTAAGTGCTTGGACAGCGTTTGCAGGCGATCGTTCTTTATACATTTCAAAAGTTTCAGGGTCTCTTAACAACTCTGCTAATTCTTCCATCATTTCTGCATTTTTATACATCATATCAAATTCCCTTTGTGATTCCTGAATAAACTTATCTTTCCCCCTACCCAACTTTTCTAAAAGAGGTTCTTTTAATTCTGGAGTCTGAGCGAGTCGTCTCAACATTTCATTCGTTGCTGCGGTATAAGCATCAATAAATTCTTGTTTACCATTTTCAAAAATTGAGGAGCCGATAAACTCTAATCTTGTTTTTGGATTCCCTTGAACATATTTCCTACATGTTCTTAATTCATATCCACTAACAGAATTCGTAATTCTCACACTCTCTAACAAGGTGCTTCTTTGTTCTGGAGTTAATGTTAATCCAGTTTCATTAAGAATCTGATCTATTTCCCTTTCCTCTTCTTCAGAACTCTTTCTTAAGCTCCTTGAATCTTCTATATCTTTATGAAACTCTAAGGCAATAGTATCAGGAGAAATGTCTCTAAGTAATCCCTCTAATCTCCTCGGTCCTTCTATATCAGCATGGACTATTCCCAGCAAATAAAGAGTTTTATTTACCATAATAAATTGTAATTTTAAGGCTATATAAACACTTTGCTTCTCAATTTAAACACTTTGCTTCTCGATTATATATGTCTTATCCAGAAATAAGGTTACCTCGACAAACAAGTTGGACTGCACCCCTTAAATGAGATAGATAGTTAAGCAAGCTTTTTTCTTGTATAGCGCGTAAGAAGAATATCTCTTACAATCGCATAGTTATACTCAGAATTTTCTATCCAACGAGCTTTATACTCCTGATTGAGTGCGCGAGCAGGCGTTTTCACTCGCAAGAGTCGTTGCTCTCTCAATCTTTTTGGAGCTTCTACCAAAAGGATATTCTCAGAACGAGGAAGGTATTTCATTATCTTTTCAAGTACCTCTCGCCTAGACTTTATCTGGATAATCATAAAAAGAGATTGAAGGAGAAACTCATCAATAATTGGTTTATCACCCGAACGAAGTTGCTCAGATTTAGAAAGCGCAGCCGCAAGGTATGAATTTCGCATTCGAAGAACTAAAGATCTCTCTCTCAATCCTAATGCCACTTCTCGTATACGGTTTGTATTCATTTTCCAGAAAAGGTAGCCTGTAGAAAAAGGATGTTTAACGCTATAGAGTAGAAAATAAAATAACATATGTATACTCGTATGAGCCCCAACAGGAACTGTTCGATATCCCTTTTTCGTAAGTGAAGCAAGGAGCGTTGTCTTGCCCGATTTAGGAAGTCCAAATAACTCTTCACAAGAAAGAGTATTTTTTCTCCGATCCTTGAGGCGAAGTCGATAAACAACCATCATCGTATAGATCCGAGGAGGAATATAAATATGAGTATATAAACCGGAGTGAACATCAACATGAGAATGTTAGGTTGTGGTATTTCACAACCTCCAAAGATACATCACTCGCTATAACGGAAGAAGCCCGTCCCAAGCACTCTCAGGTCTTCTAATACTCACATTTATTGCTCCGTCAATCTTCCCGTCACTCACTAAGACCATATATCCTCCTCCACCGGCGCCAGTTGACCCAAGACCATATACCTTACTTCTCAAATCACCAATCTTCTCAAGGATCTCCGGATTAATAGTATTTGGAAAAAGCTTACCTTGCGCCTCAAATGATGCCGTCATACCTGCACCAAACTCCCTCAAATCTTTTCTCACGATCCCATTCCAACATCTATCAGTAGCCTTAGAGAGCGATCTTGCATTCTCCCTATTAATACTCATGTCGCTTAAAACTGAATATCCTGGTTCTCTCGGAGTTAAGGGAACCAATTGTAAATGCGCTTCAAGCCATGACAAAGTCTCTTCATCATAAATTTTCCTAATAAAGTCCGGCCAGTATTTCTCAGTACCTTCCCTTGCTGCAGGATTGTAATACAAATAATTTAACCCAGGCATCACAATGCCCAAGGCATCTTGCGATCCAGCAATTTCTTTAGTTCCTGGAGGATTATCATAACAGAATAATACTCTTGCTAGTCTCTCAGGATCTCCGACAGGCAGTTCACCTCCCCACAAGTTTGCAGCCCGAAGCCTAGTAGAAGTAGCCATTCCACTACGTAAGTTAAAGTTATGTATTGGATGAATTGATATCGTGATAACTGCCCCCGGATAATGTTCAGAGACAAATGGCTGGTCAAGCCACGCTCCTGCTAAGTCAAGTCTATATGGAATGTGTATCTCACCTATCAGAGAAGTAGTGCTTCTCGAAGGCAATCCATTTTCAGGAGTCCTATCTAAAACCTTATACCCAATTCCATAGTCTTGGCATAAGCATCTTTTCAATACCGAATCACCATCATGGTTAACAAGAAGAAAATCAGGCCTTAATCCTACGAGATATGACATAAAATCAAGCTCACCAATGCCAGAAGAAATAACTGCTTCCTTTACATGCCTAATTGCCTCCACCATATATAATCTTTCATTCTGAGGAAAAACAGGACTCCTACCCTTTAAAGCTCGAACCGTCGCATCAGTAGCAACTCCAACATACAAGTCCCCAAAACGCGCAGCCCCCTCCAAAAATCTAACGTGGCCGGGATGGAGCAAATCAAAGCATCCGCTCACAAAGGCCTTATTTCTCTTCTCTCCTCCAGAATTCTCCTCACCGACCATACCAAAAATAGATCGTATCGGCTTTTTATATTTATCTGCCCTACCTCGTTTGTGTCTTATCCAAGAATAATGTCCTCTAGGCAAATATGAGGAAATCTAACAAGAAGAAAATAAAATGGACTGTAAAGGAAGTTAAAAGGAGGGAACTAGGCGTTTGGACAATAGCTCATGCACAGAACTTAAGATTATCTCTCGGGCAAACTACTTTTTAGTGCTCTTATCCGCGCAGTTCTTCCTTCAGCGATTCGAACTCCGCTTTCGTACTGTTCTTGATGATATACTACAGTTCTTTGTGCTCTTTCAACTAGATTGGCTTTGTAATCCTCACCAGTTTCTTTTTCTAGTGGTCTACTATAATCAACTCTATCACGCTTAGACTTAATTGATTCTTTTAATAGACCTAGCATGTACTCTTTAAGTCCATTAAGGTCTTCGCTCGATGGTGGTCGCCAGGCCTCTACTTGTTCTAACATTGATTTATAATTTCTCATCGTTTGACCAGGGTCCACAATGTGCTCATTGAATCTTGCCCTAGCGGTAATATATTCCTTTTCAGCTTCTCTTTCAGCTTCTTCTAAAGTCATACCCTTTACTTTTTCTAACTTCCTTCTCGCCATTTCTAATTCCTGTTCATGATATGGGTCTGGTACAAATTCGTCTGGAATTTGAGCATCTGTTATATTATCAGGTAGGCGTAATGGTTCAAACAACTCTCCAAAACAATCTAATATAAAATCTCTGAGAGAGCTCTCTCCGGTCTCTACTCCTTCTGTATGTCTATATTTACGTGACATAGAGAATATAAAATCTACACCTATTTAAATCTTCCTGTACACAACCACTTTATAGTTACACTACTCTTCTTTAAAATATTTTCCATAGTAATCCCTCTCTGAAGAGATCTTTCGCAATATTTAAGAAAGGATAAGCGATAGGGTTGAGATGTATAGAGAGAAAGGTGGCATAAAAAAAATTGTCATTGTAAAGAACGACAAAATAGGAGACATGATTCTATCAACGAATGTGTTCCGCGAGCTAAAGAGAGCACTTCCAACAACACACATAACACTTATCGCCTCTGAAGCAAACAAAGCCATCGTCCAGAAAAATAAGTCTATTGATAGAATAATGATCGCGGATTATCCTCTAGTATCCTGGAAAGCCCTTACGCAATGGCTCAAGGTATCGCAACAACTCAGACAAGAAAAATACGATATCGGCATCGATCTACGCGGGAGTATTTTTAACATATTCTTCTTTTTTATTCTCGGTAATGTCACATACAAAATCGGGTTTTATAATCGTTATTTTTCTCGTTACCTCCTCAATTTCGCGTACAAAAAAGATAGAAAAAACTCTCATTGTACATTCCAGCGTATTGACATGATCAATAAAGCGCTCGATCTCCATGCAAAAAATTACTGGCCAGAAATAATCACCGACAAGGATGACGAAAAGATGGCAGAGTCATTTATCAAAAATTATAAACTGAAACAATTTATTGCACTAGTCCCCGACGCAAGCCTCGCCCCAAAACAATGGCCTCTCGAACATTGGTCTCATATTATCTCATATATAAAAGAGCATTATCCGAGATACCAAATCGTCATCTTTGGCACCGATAGCACAAAAATAAATTTCTTGCATGAACGCCATCCTTCACTCATTGTTCCGAATGAATCGCTCTCTCTACGTGTTGTGTATCTGCTTTTTCGTAGAAGCACCCTCATCATCGCTCATGATGGAGGCCCAATGCATCTCGCCTGGGTTGCACGCGCACCCTTGATAGCACTTATCTCTGGATATAAAAAAAGAAGTTCCGATTTAAATAAGCTAAGATACATGGGTCCTCTCGGAAAAGACGCGAGAGTTATCTATAAAGACATGGACCAGATCGGCGTTGATGAAGTACGAGAGTGTATTGTTGATCTCATGGCTCAACAGAAGAAAAGTCGTTTTTAATCTACTTTTAAAACTTCAATCCTATCAAGGAATATGCTTGTTGGATTCCATTCTGGATTAACCAATCTAACAAATTTTAAATTGGTTCCGTTACAATGAATTATTTTTACGTTTCTTCCTTTTATCTCATCAACGTTACCGCAATGAATCCAATTATCTGGTAGATCGTCTCCATTATTATCCTCTGCGGTCAGTATTTGAAGTGCAAGATAATTATCCTCGTAATTTACGACAGTTAGAGAAATTTGGATAGTGCCTGTATAGCTGTAAATGGATTGGTTATGCTGTTTAAATGTAAATTGCATATCAGCTCTAGGAGGCATTTCGCATTCATCAATTAAACCGTTTGCATTCCACCAATTATCTACATAATCTGTTTTAAGATAGGGCGCGCTTGAGCAGTATTTTTTATCTGTCCCTTCTTTAAGCAATAACCTATTTATCGGGACATCATCACAGAGGCCTTTATTATTACATATATTAAAAGTTTGCTCGCTTGGTTGTATAACCCTATCAACAGGGACCATTTCACACACTCCTTTATCGTCGCATATTTCATATTGATAAGCAAGATTATACTCAAGAAGATTTCCGAGACTTAAATTTCCTGAATTAAAAGAAGAATTTAAGATTAATAGAGCAGACAAGACTAAAATTAAAAATATTAAGACATACCAAAATTTTATTTTAACCATTTTGCATCTTTTTAAATTATCCCAATTAGAATAAGTTATCTAATTTAATAAATCCTTTTGTTAAGTTTTTTTAAGACCGGAGAAGAAGTGTTATAGTCTTGCTTGCGCGAAAGAATAGTCGCGTTCTCGCTAAGAGAAAAGCATAGGTACACACTCGGTAACTTTATAAATAAGTCAGCCCCATCAGGAAAATGAAATTCAAGGAAAAGAAGAGTGAAAAAATAGGAAAAATAATTGGGTACATTATTATGTACCTTATATTTACGACAGTGTTCTATTTTGTTTTATCATTATCAAATAATCTACCATCTTCCTGGACATACCTCCATGTTATCACACTAACGTTACTCATCATTTTAATAGCGAAGTCAATTAAATTGCTCTTAAATTAAACATGGGAGAAACATTTTTGAGTGGTATAAAGAAAGGCCAGAAAGAATTCGGAGAAGACATAGGTACCCTAGTCAACTCTATCTTATTGAGTGTCGTGTACCTACTCGGTGTAGGACTAACCTCCATCATTGCTAAAGTCGTGAGGAAGCGTTTCTTGAATCTAAGATTGGATAAAAGTGCGAAAACATACTGGGAGGATCTCAATCTAAATAAACGGCCTATTGAGGAGTATTACCGACAATTCTAAGATGGTGACCGAAATAGGAAAGACTGTCCAGAACTTTTATAACAAAACACCTTTTCCAGACTATGATCTCGCGAGATTTAAAGATAAAGAAGACTTAAAAATTGAGGCATATCCGTTTGCTAAAATATTAGATAGAAGTATCCCTGCAAATGCAAGTATAATCGATGTAGGCACAGGAACAGGACAGCTGTCAGCATTTTTATCCTTAAGGAGAGAGAAAGTGTGGGGTATAGACTTTTCCGATAGTTCGTTACATAAGGCGATGAAATTAAAAGAAAAGTTAAAGCTCCATTCATGGAGCCTAAAAAAAGTCGATATCCTCGATTCAAAACAACTAGGGAGACTTGGACAATTTGATTATGTTTTATGTTTAGGAGTTTTACACCATACAGGAAATCCTTATCAGGGATTTAAAAACATTATAAAACTCGTAAAACCGAGAGGACACATCGCGATCGGTCTGTATAATACATTTGGCAGAATTCCTCTTAAGGTACGAATCATTCTTGCAAAAACTATCTTCAAGAATAATCAGAGAGTTAAAGATTATTTTATAAAAGTCCAGATTGGAGATACGAAAGATAAAGAAAGAGCACGAGGTTGGTGGAATGATCAATATATGCACCCTCACGAAACAACCCATACCCTCGGAGAGGTGTTACGCTGGTTTAAAGAGAATAATGTTGAATACTATCAAACCATACCCCCGAGTATTCTATTTGATAAGAGCAATCTCGAGATTTCTGGCGTGTGGAATAACACCAGAGTCACGTTTCCTTATTTTCCAATACGAGCAATAAAACAAATAATGTGGATCCCAACGAACCAAAGAGAGGGAGGGTATTGGATCACATTTGGGAGGTTAAAGAGCGACTAAAATGTACATACTCGGGATAAGCTGTTTCTATCATGATGCCTCCGCAGCCCTTTTAAAAGACGGAAAAATTCTAGCAGCAGCACAAGAAGAGAGATTTACAAGAAAAAAGCACGATGTGTCGTTTCCTATACAGGCCATCGAGTACTGCCTAAAAAGTCAGAATATAACAATAAAAGATATAGCCTACATCGGATTCTATGAAAAACCATTTTTAAAATTTGAAAGGCTTCTCTATCAACATCTAGAAAAATTTCCATCCAGTTATAAGATCTTCCTCTCCTCACTCCCCTCATGGCTCAATGAAAAACTAAGGGTTGTACGTTTAATCAAACAGAAATTAAGATACTCGCAAGACATTCTTTTTATTGAACACCATCTTGCACACGCCGCAGGATCCTTTCTCCCCTGCCCCTTCGAACGCGCAGCGATCTTAAGCGTTGACGGAGTTGGGGAATGGACAACAACCGCTTACGGTATTGGAGAAAAAAACGACATAACCTTACTTAAGGAAATTAAATTTCCTACTTCATTAGGCCTGCTATACTCTACTATCACTGCTTATTTAGGATTTACAGTAAATAACTCAGAATATAAATGCCTACATCCTGACACTCAAGTATTATTCTCTAATGGAAAAATGCAGAGAATAAAAGAGCTTTTTAACCTACAGGGTAAAATAAAGAAAATTTCAGATACAGAAGAAATCCTTAGATTAAGATCTAAAATAGAGCTTGTATCATTAAATAAAAACACATTAAAATTAACTCCTAATAAAACAGATATAGTATATAGGAAAAAGGCAGATACAGAACTTTATGAAGTAGAGTTACTCTCTGGGAGAAAAGTAACAGTTACTAAAAACCATAAATTTACTAGTACTTCTTCTTTTGGAGAAGTTTATAGTACAGAAGCAAAAGATCTTAAAAAGGGAGATTTCGTGGCAATACCAAGAAGAATTAATATTAGTACCACTCCTAATAAAAAATATTTTGATTGGGCAAAGTTATTGGCTTATTCTATAGCAGAAGGCCATGAATTAATAAGAAGAGATAAACATGAAGCAGAGATAAGGATAGGCCTTACAGATGAAAAAATAATCGATGATATAAAGGAGACCTTAAAAAAGCTAGGTAAGTCATACAGAACTTGGAAGCCACATAGAAGTAATATGTTTTATATCGGAATTACTGTGTGGAAAAACTTGGATTTTCTAAATAGTATAGGATATGAATTTGGTAAAAGAGCAGGAACCAAAAGCGTGCCGTGCTTTGTGCTTTCATCAAACAAAAAAATACAAAAGAATTTTCTTACAGCTCTTTTTGACTGCGATGGGGGTTTCATAGGACACCAAATAATTTATTCTACGAAAAGTGAGATTTTAGCTAATCAAATCTCTTACTTATTATTGAATTTTGGAATTCATTCTAGAATAAGAAAAGTACTAAACAAAATATATAATAAATACTATTACAGGATAGAGATAAATGGGAAAGATCTCAAGGAATTCGACAAGAAAATTGGATTTAGCGCAGAAGAAAAAAATAGGAAACTAAAATTCTACTTATCCACAATAAAAGAATTCGGTAACAATTTAGATTTTATACCCATTAATGATTATATACTAAAAAGATGGTTAGAATTTGGTAAAAATAAGAAAGAGTTATACAAAAATATAGGATATCATTTCTGGGACTATGAGACAGAAAAAAGATATGCAACATCCAGATTATTAATTAGAATAAACGAACTATTACAAGATGATAAAATAGAAAAATTTATAGAATCAGATATTTATTTTGATAGGGTTAAATCTATTAAGCCGATCCGTTTTAACGGCTATGTTTATGATGTTTTTATGCCAGAGCATCATACTTTTGTAGGGGGATTTGGAGGAATTATACTCCATAATACTATGGGCCTAGCAGCTTACGGAAATATGAACAAAAAAACAAACCCCTACTATGAAAAATTAAAAAAAGTTATGGATATAAAAGAAGATGGTAGTTACAGATTCAACATGGGTTATTTTGATTATGTTTTCAAAAATAGAATGCCTTCTAAAAAATTATGTGCTTTATTAGAAGGCAAAATAAGAAAACCAGAAGAAGAACTAACACAAAGACACAAAGATATCGCGGCGGCTCTACAACTTATCACAGAAGAAGTCATGACAAAAATGCTCAATCACGTTCATAAGATAACTAAAAGTGATAATTTGGTGATCGGAGGAGGAGTCGGTCTAAATAGCGTCTATAATGGAAAGATCTTGAGAAATACGCCTTTTAAAAGGATCTGGATCCAACCAGATCCTGGAGATGGGGGGACAAGCGTCGGGGCAGCTCTGTACGTCTATAATACACTCTTAGGAAACAAAAGAAGATATGTAATGAGTGACGCGTACCTCGGTCCAGAATATACAGCAAAGGAAATAAGGTCTTTTTTAGATTCTCACGCAATAAAATATTCGGAGTTTAAAGATAACAAAGAAATAATAAAAGAGACGGCAAAATTAATATATGAAAACAATGTTGTTGGCTGGTTCCAAGGAAGAATGGAATGGGGACCCCGAGCGTTAGGTGCAAGGAGTATCCTCTCGAATCCAACAAATAAAAATATGCAAGAGATACTGAATCTAAAAGTTAAACATAGAGAAAAATTCAGACCATTTGCTCCCGTAGTATGCGAAGAGGATGCCCTAAGGTATTTCGAGTGTGACCGACCTATTCCAGAAATAACCGATTTTATGCTTATGGTGTATCCAGTAAAAAAGAAGTGGCGGAGCAAGATCCCTGCCGTGACTCATGTAGATGGCAGCGGACGATTGCAGACAATAAGACGAACACAAAATAAAAGATATTACGATCTTATAAAAGAGTTTGGCAGGTTATCTGGAATACCTATACTCATCAATACATCGTTTAACATACGAGGAGAACCAATTGTGTGCAAACCCTCTGACGCATATAAATGCATGATGGGCACCGGTATTGACTATCTCATCATGAACCACTTTCTCATTAAACGAGAGGACAATCCCCGCGATATCTGGGACAGCGAAAAATATGCGAAAGACTAAAAAAGAAAAAGGAATCGCACTCAATATTATAATACTCGCATGCACGATCGCATTATTTTTTGTCGCTTTTGAAATAACCGTGAGAAGTATACTTGGTCCCGGAAGAATAGAGGACAGAGAAGGAAACCCTGCGTATATAAACGATGATGAGTTAGGAGTTAAGCTCAAACCAAATTTTAGAGGATACTTTAAGGAGATTGATTTTAACACAAGATTTAACACGAATTCTCTTGGTTACAGGAGCTACGAGTTTGATAACACCAATAGAAGCATTATATTCATGCTCGGAGATTCATTCGTAGCAGGAAGTGGCGTTGAAGAAAATGAGACCGTAGTTTATCAGCTAGAGAAAAAGTTAAATGGTTGGTACAAGGTATACAATCTCGGAGTTCCTGGATATTCGCAGAGGCAGCACGTCAAACAACTCGAAAAGCTGCTGCCGGTATATAAGCCACGCGTCGTTATAGAACATATATATTTAGGAAACGATCTTACTGATAATTGTGATGAACAGCCGAAGATAGACAAGAACATCACGACCTATGAAGGAATGAAGAGAATAATCAAAAAGAGCCAAGCCTTTATCTTTCTCTATAGAAAAATAGTTGTGCCTTTCAAGTATCCAAAAAATCTAGACTTTTATATCAATGATCCAGATACAGAAAAGTGTTATGAGCTAACAAAAGAATACTTAGCAGACATAAAAAGATTAACTCGCGATTTCAATACCAGACTAATCGTCACATTCATCGGAAGAGAACCACAGACAGTCAAGAGCAAAGAAGAAGAATTAATCAAATGGTATGATAACTTCGAGAAATATAAAAACAACAAGGACACATTTGATCTTAATCTGGTAAATAAAAAAATGAAAGATATATGCGACAACCTAGGATTAAGCTGTTTTGACTTAACTCCCGTATTTCGGGAATACGATGGTAAAAAAATACTCTACTTAAAAGATGGACACTGGAATAGCGAGGGACACGCCTTCGCTGCTGAAGAATTAGCAAAATATTTAAATACCCGAGAGGCAACAGAAGAAGATGGAAGAGGGTAGCAGAAATAAATCATTCTTGCGAGAGATCTGGGACTTCCTCAGAGTAAGAAAAAAGTGGTGGCTTTTACCAATAATTCTTACACTAATTGTAGCAGGAATACTAATAATATTCGGTCAGAGCAGCTCGTTATCTCCGTTCATTTATGCGTTAGGGTAGTGAATACACAAAAAGATTTATATAGATCGAGCTATCAACAATTTTATGGACGAAAATAAGAGAAATCCTTTCGAAAAAATAATTTATAATGCCCTTATTATCCTATTGGTTCTCAGTACCATTTTATTTTTTATATTAAGCGTTAAGCTAAATGAAGAATTCTTTATTAAATACAGTGTCGATAAGATATTAAAGGCCTCAACAATACAAAGAATACATTCTCTTCAGCGAGTTATGGCTCTCGTAGCCATAGGAAGCATCATTGTTACAACGACAATAATCAGCTTAAAATTCAGCGTCATATCCTCTTTGAGGAGGCATAAAACTATCGTACAAAACATACTGTTGTTGCTATGTGTAGTAATAATAATCGTTGCAACGAGCGAAACAATACTCAGATGGCAGCTCAGTGAGAAAACATTCGGATCCGGTTTTGGTCCGAATTCCATCAGATTTAACGCAGAACATGTTCACCTAAACACCGACAAAATGAGAGATAGAGAGTTCAGTGTGCTAAAACCAAAAAACACAATCAGAATAGCTGGCTTAGGAGACTCTTTCACGTTTGGGAGTGGGATAAAGAATGTAAATGATACCTTCCTTAAACTAATCGAAAAAAAATTAAATTCCCAAGAAGGAAGGAATGTACAGTATGAAGTATTAAATTTCGGTATCGCAGGAAGAGATACAGAAGACGAACTGAACATATTAAAAGAAAAAGCACTAAAATACGATCCCGATATCATAATTATTAGCTATGTACTAAACGACTTTAAAAATGTAGATTCCGAGGTGAAGGTATCGAAAAAGTATGTAGAGATTGTTCCCTTTGCGAGTCTTTGGTTAAGAAATCTTCTCTATTCGTACGCCATAGCTGAGATGAAGCTCAATAAGATCATGGAAAAAGTCGGTTTAAAAATTACTCCCGAGGATGTTACACGAAGAGAGTTCGAGTCAGAGATTAATAAAAAATATAATGCCGCATTATTTGATGAAATTGGTAAGATAGCACGCGAGAGGGACAGAAAGGTCGTTGTAGTGATATTTCCACTTCTATACCAACTAAAGGACTATAGGTTTAGCGAGATACATGAATTCGTAAGGAGTGCCAGCGAAAAAAACGGATTTTTCGTTATTGACCTGTACACAACATACAAAGAATATGAAGAGTCAGAGATCATCGTGAACAAATACGACACCCATCCAAATGAGCTCGGTCACTCAATAGCCGCCGACGGAATTTTCGAAAGTCTTATAAAGAATAGAATTGTGTGAACGACATGCAAAACAACTCAAGTATCATTCGTGAGCTGTGGGACTTCCTCAGAGTGAGAAAAAAGTGGTGGCTTCTACCAATAATAATCTTGTTGCTCGCAGTCGGAGTTCTTATAGTAATAGGTCAGAGCAGTTCATTATCATCGTTCTTATACGCATTCGGGTAATTACAGTTTCACTCTCTATGCAAAAGAAACCTTCTCAAAAACAGAGAGGACTTTATACTTCTTGACAAGCCTATAGTCAGGCAGATCAATAGAATCATTAAAACCTATCCCATAGCGAAGAGACTCATAATCAGTGTCATCGCGCGAATTCTTTCTAAGCCCAACCTCGATCCACAGCTCTATTCGAAATCGAGGGTCAGCACGAGACGTTATCCTTTGTGTTGCAATTGTATCATCACGAACCAGAAATAATTTGTAATCCTCAATACTTATGAACTCACGAATATCATCTCCCCAATAAAGGTGTGCAAGTTCTTTATAATCATCACGCCCATCTCCAACAACAAAAATCTCGTGAGGATAGTCGTGCGCAATACGATTAAGGTCCCCACGGATAACCTCTCTGGTCGGAGGCGTAACAAACGTAATATTTGGGAATTTTACAAGAACCTTCTCAAACGTACGCGCATTTGTTTCATACCTTACTTGCATAAGATACGGTATAATCACCACAATACTAAGCAAAACAAAGATAATTACTTGTATTCTGTAGTGCTGAGCCTTTAACTCCTCCCCCATCATAAATACCATCAGCGGAACAAGAAGAATGAGCATTCGTATATGCGCATTGAGCAAGATAAAAAGCAACGAGAGTGTAATAAAAATCATAGTTTTCTTGTATTTTACAAATAAAGATCTTTTATAGAGAAGAAAGAAATACCACGGTATAAAGAGCAAAAGAATAATATAGCCAGCAAAGCTTATAAGAGAGTATGCACGAGCATAAATACCCCCATAGAGGGCAAAAGAAAGGAGAGCAAAGAAGTTTTTAAGGATACTGAAAAGCGCGAAATTATAGATGATCTGATCAATAATGAGACGTGGTGCCAACCCTACAAGAAAGACACCGATAAAAATCCATGTGTAGTAAAAACGCTTATCATAGAGAAATGCGATAAGAAAAATCGGAGCAAAATAGAGAGCACTATCCCACAGAGTTGCCGCGAGACCAATAAGAAACCCAGCGCACAGGAGATATCTTACTTTTTCCCCTCTATCGAACCGAATGAAAAAATAGTGCGCCCATAAAAAGAGCAAGCTCACGAGAGTAACAGGACTAAGCCAGGGAGCAAGAAACCATACAACAGGCGCCGTTACAATAAGGAGAAGTGTTTTCCTATTTTTTCCACTAAGATAATAAACGCTAAGAATAATTAACGAAAGCCAAAAAACAGAAGCAAACTTAAGAAGGAAAAAGCTTTCTGTCATTTTTACATACGGACTCAGGAGCAAGCCATAGACAACAGTATGTGCCGCACGATGCTTTGCCGCATACTCCCCTGCAAAGAACTTTGCAGTATCTGAATAATCTTTAACATCAGTAGCATCAAGGAGGTCAAGGGGAACAGTAATAAACGCGAGAAGTGATAAAAGAATAATACTAATCACAATAATCGCAGTATTGCTTATTCCCCTCATGTTCCCTGGCGATGAGGCCTCTTTAAATAGATTATGAAGGTTTTATCTTACGCTCAAAGAATTTTGCATTGGCATCGCGATTCGATAGTATCGGATTCTTTGTCGGCCAAGGAATCCCAAAAAAAGGATCATCCCAACGATAGGTAAATTGTTGCGCATGCAAAGAAGGATCATAACACGTCGATTGTTTATAATTATAGATCGCTTCATCGCTCATGATAAGAAAGGCATTTCCATAGTTTGGTGGAATAACGAGCTGCTCCAGTTTCTTTCCTGTCAGTGTTATCGCAAACCATTTTCCAAAATCTTCAGACGAGAGATCACAATTCACAACAACCTGATAAATTTCTCCCCGAATACACGAGACAAGCTTCCAACTCATTTTATCGCCATGAATACCGCGGAGAACATTCTTATGCGATGTAATAATTGAATCCTGAACAAAGCGAACAGGTATATGTGGTGCATAAAGCTTCTCATCATACATCGGGAGATACAATCCGCGATGATCTTCGAACAGATCAGGTTCCACAAGAAGAACACCAGGAAGTGTCGTCTCAACCACGTTCATACATTCCGAACACACATCCTATTATTAAAATTTACGATTTTCTTCCCAGAAATTTTTACTACTATATCAACAGACTTTACTAATTCCCCAATATTGTCTGTTGATATATTCGAGAGAACAAAATAGAAGGGGGAATTATTTTGGTCTCTCGCTATAGGCAATGCAGTTCTAAAGACCAAACATGATTTCTGCTACAAATCCAACAATCTTTTTAGCTAATCCAGATTTAGGTCTCTCCCGACAGAGCAACATGAACGGCAGTTTTAAAAAGAGCGTTCTCTAGAAACGAAGATGAAAGGTATTGTGGTACAGTTTCGACGGGGAAGGAAGACGATCCACGAGCGACATTACTTGCTCGATGTTGGTCTGACATCACGTGCCGAGGCGAAGAAAATGGCTGGAAAACTGGTTTCATGGAAGAGTCCTTCTGGGAAGATTATCAAAGGGAAGATTAGTGACGCGCATGGAAATAAAGGGATTGTACGCGCTATTTTTGAGAAAGGTTTACCAGGGCAGGCGATTACGACCGAGGTTGAGATAGTATGATACCTAAAGAGATTAGTGTAGGGAATAGTTCGGTTGATATAGAAAAAGATGGTAGCTGTAAGGGTGTTGTTTTTGGTGATTTGCCAGGCTTCCCTAATGAAGAAATAATAAGGCTTCTTGGTGGCAAGAATCTTCGTTATCTTACTTATGATGACAATTATAAAAACGCTTTGGAGCAGAGTGATGATGAGAGTAGCTCTGTGTATATGCTTGCCCCGATTGGTAATCTAGATTGTATGCTTAGGAGAATTCGTCTTTTGCAGAAAGATGAGAAGGTTTATTTTATTGGTATACCGATTGAAAGGATAGAGCGCCCGTATCGAAGAGGAGGTACTGACTAATGGCATTACGGAAAGCATCAGCATATTCGAAGAAAAAGACGCGACCGTATACGCGACGATCTGGTGTGACAAAGCAGGCATATGTAAAGACTGTCCCCCCAAGTAAGATTGTGAAGTTTATAACAGGGGATCAGCAAGCATTCGATCGAGGAAAACATACCCATATTGTTCGTTTGATTGCCAGTGAGAAAGTGCAGATTCGAGACAATGCCTTAGAGTCTTGTAGGATGTATATCACGAAGACGCTTGATAATGAGATCCCCGGAAGTTACTTTTTTAGTGTGAAGGTACACCCGCACCATATTTTAAGAGAGAATAAAACTGCTGCAGGAGCCGGTGCCGATAGACTCTCGAGCGGGATGAAGCATTCGTTCGGCGTTACTATAGGGAGGGCTGCGATTGTGCCCGAGGGAAAAGAGATCTTTGTTGTATCCTGTGCGACTGAGCGAGCAGCTCGTGCTGCTCGTGACGTGTTTCAAAAAATAAAGTCAAAGGTTCCGTGTAAAACGAAGATTATGTTTGAGCGAATTGGTAGTTAGTGAGCTGTAAGGTTAGCGTCTGGAAATTTGCACAAAACTTGCCCCACTGCGTTCTCAAAATCCTTTGGATTTTTCGGGTCGGACAACAGAAATTTAACGGAAAAATGCTCGACGTCCCCATTCCTTAGGGAGCTTCACTAATTTAGCCAGAGTTCTTAATTTTTCAGCTCTCTCTTTCATTCCAGCTCCAAGAAAAACATCAGCAGCATCATCAAACCTGCCCGCTCTTTCATAAACTTCAGCAGCTCTCTCTTTCATTCCAGCTTCAAGATAAACCTTAGCGGCCTCATAAGGCCTGTCCGCTCTTTCAAAAACATCAGCAGCTCTCTTTGTCATTCCGGCTTCAAGAAAAACCTTAGCGGCCTCATAAGGCTTGCCCGCTCTTTCAAAAACATCAGCAGCTCTCTTTGTCATTCCAGCTTCAAGAAAAACATTAGCAGCATGATAAGGCCTGCCCGCTCTTTCAAAAGCTCCAGCAATTCTTTGGTATATTTTTTCAGCTCTCTTTGTCATTCCAGCTTCAAGAAAAACATTAGCAGCATGATAAGGCCT